>JBGTJW010000174.1:0-9859 GCA_041744955.1 Stenomitos sp.
TCGTGATAGAGGGCTAAATAAGCGTCAGCAGGATTAAACATTGCTGCTGTCTGGGTACTGCCAAACCATGCCTGTCCTGGTTTGACCCACAGTGTATCGGGCGGCGTGGGTCCATCCAAACGAAGGTGCGGCAACCGCAAACGAGTGTCTTCGAGCCAGGGAATCAGCCAATCTTGTTCTTCGTGCCCCAGCTTGCCTTGTTCGCCACTGTGAGGATTGAGTCCCGCGATCGCAATCCGTGGTGTGGCTAGCCCAAAGTCTTGTCGCAGACAGTCCAGCAGGAGATCGAGCTTACGGGTCAGCAAGGCAGGGGTGAGCGCATCAGCAACGTCGCGTAGGGGAATATGGGTTGTGGCAAGTAGCGTCCGCAAGATCCAGCCTGTGTGGGGCGATCGGGCGACAAACAACATCCCGAAGCGATCGACCCCTGCCCGTTCTGCCAGCAGTTCCGTTTGTCCGGGGTAGGGATGACCCGCAGCGCTCCAGGCAGCTTTAGAAATCGGTCCTGTGACGATGCCATGAAACGCTCCAGTGAGGGCATGGGCGATCGCCGTTTCGAGATATTGAAAACTAGCCGCTCCGCTGGCGGCACTTTCCTGACCGATTGCAATCTGCTGCTCCAGGTCAGACGCAAGCGTGACATCGAGGATCTGCAAATCGTCTGGGTTCGCCAGGGGCAGCGATGGGTGGCGCGATCGCAACTGTTGATAGGTGGCTGCGAGGCGCGATCGACTGCCCACAAGGGTGACGACGCAATCTGCGAGTGGAGCAGCCAACGCTTTAAGGATTACTTCTGAGCCAATGCCTGCCGGATCGCCTAAGGTAACGGCTAGTTGGGGCATGTAAGGCTTTATGTTGGACATCATTGATGCTTTACTTCAGTGCTTTACTTCGTCGTTCATGCCGCTTAAAAACTACTGTAGCGAGATTCAGTGCTGCCTTGCTGTCTCATTTAATTCAGGGTTCGATCGCGGTAAAACTTACAGCCGTTTTCATTTGCATTCACCACACCCCACACCCTACACCCCACACCCGTCTTCACAGGACTGTGGCTTACCCAATCAGTAACTGCTGTAACTACCATCTCTACGCTTTTGCAAGGACATCATCCAGCTCGGCGTAGTCGGGTAGCGTGGTGTCGATCGCCCTACCAGCCCGAAGCACCGTACGATCGTGCTGAGAGCGAGACAGCAGTTCACTATAGCGGCGTGCCTTAAACAAAACGAGGTCGGCAGGCAAGCCCACGCCGATCCGTCCCACTGTCGGCAAACCCATTAAGTCAGCCGGAGTCGTTGTGATGGAGCGACACCAGTTGCCATAGGGACGATCCAGGTGGGCAATTTTGACCGAGAGGCTAAACACCTGTAGACCATCGTGGTCGCCAAAGCTGTGGAAGGGATCACGGCAGTTGTCGCTGGCGATCGCAACGGGCACTCCGGCTTGCTGTAGCTCATGCAGCAGCGTGACACCCCGCCAACGAGGGGTACGACGGGCTTGCCGATCTTGCAGGTAAAGGTTACACATGGGCAGGCTGACGATGCCGATCCCAGCGTGCTTGACGAGGGCAATCGTCGTTGCCGCTGTTTCGTCTGCTTGCACGGCAAGGCTGCAACAGTGTCCACAGACGACTTGTTTTTGAAATTGATGCCGTATAGTCGCTTCAGCAATGACGCGCAATGTTGTTGAATTTGGATTATTCGTCTCGTCTGCATGAAAGTCCAACGCAAGGTTTCGTTCCTTTGCCAGCGTGAACACGCGATCGACCTGCTGCGCGATCGCGTTGTTCATATAGGCAACACCGCCCAAAATGCCACCCACTGCGGCAATCTGGTCGGCAAGCTGTTCGCCTGCTGGCGTGAGGTAATACTCCAACGGCACCAGGGAAGCCGCTTGCAGCAACAGCCGCTCTGACCATTCTGCTTGCAGGGTTTTGAACACATCCAGGCTAACTGCTGCTTGTTCACCAGAAGCGTCGATGTGTGTGCGGATTGCTTTACTGCCGTGGGCATAGCTGCACTTCAGCCCAAACGACATCCGACGATACAGATCATCTGCATCCCAATGCCGCGTATCGGTTTGTATGCTGGCGATCGCGCTGTCAAAGGTGCCATCAGGATTTGGTGCCCGCTCCCAAACCTGCCCTTTATCAAGATGCGTATGCAAATCGACAAAGCAGGGAAAGACAATACCGTTTTGTAGATCAGCAGAAGGACTGTCGTCGATCACCTGACCAGCAGGGACGATCGCGGCGATCGTGCCGTTCTCAATTTTAAGATCGACCCGTAAAAAATCGCTGGGTTCCAGATTCGCGAATGGAAGATTTTGAGTGTTCCCTGTAAGTGTGGGCTGGCTCTCGTCTAGCAGCGGTTGTGGGATCTGAGCGTTTCTCAGCCAATAGCGATCGGAAGCCGGGATCATGACGCTTGTCTCAATAAAAGGGAGGTTGGCTGCTTTAACGTGACCAGCTTCATTCTCATCCACAGGGAGATTAGATAGAACATCCCTACTACAGAGGTCTGCCTGTAAATGTTTGCCTGTCTTGATGCTAAAGGCGTATGCTGGCAAGAAACGTATTGAGGTTAGCCTGTGGATGCAATTTTGGCGCGATCGCGACCACTGAAACAAGCCTTAGTCGATTTTGTGCTAGACGCTGAAGGAGATCTGGCAGTCGCCTTAGAGCGCTATTCCGCAGAGCAGTTAGCGCGATCGCAGCAGCCCGATCAGCATCAGCAAGCGCTGGTGATCGATCGCTTTGTGATCGAAGGAACGGTAGGCAAGCAAACGCCGATCGACCTGTTTTTGGCAGAAGCAGAGGCAGCGGATCTATCGGAGAGCGATCGACAACTGCTTAAAAGCTGGCAGCGTAGCTTTGTGGGGCTATTCGCCGTCACAGAAAAATTGCCCGATGGGTTTGAGTTGATGAACTGGCTGACTGCAAAGCCCTACACCGTCAAGCCCAACGATCCCGCTGTTTTGGAAGAGATGCAGCGGTTTAAGCTCGGCGAAATTTTGCTGACTCAAATTGCACCGATCACCGAAACGTATTGGACGTTTTCAGCGCCGTGGAAGGCAATGGGCAACCTGGGCAAACCAAAGCTAGCAGTGGCGATCGGCAACTTCAAGCAGAACTATAAAGAAACGCTCTACAGCGACGCGCCCGAACTGCTAGAAGAAGCATGGCGATCGGTCGAACGCTACCATCAGGACTTTCTAGACTTTTTTGGTAGTGATGCTGTTACGCTGTCAGGCTATCAGCTTGGTAAGAAAATTGCTGAATTTCAGGACGTGCTGACCAAAAAGCAACTGGCAGAAGCCGGAATTGATGAATCAAAATCGCTGGCAGATCTAGCCGCAGAAGCGGGCATGGATGAGGCAGAAATTGAAGAGGCAGCCGCAACGATGGGAGCCGATGCCAAAGCAGTTTCAACCATGCTCAAGAGCAAAGAAGCGGCTGCCAAAATGGTAACGCCCAAAATTGATCTGCCGCCCGAATTGAAAAAGGCAGAAAACGTCACCGTTCTGGCGCATCCCCGCTGGGGACAAATGTTCTTGCCAACCTATACTCAGTTTGAAACGTTGCTGCAAGCTGAGGAATGGCAGAGTGTACCCGGTGCCGAAAAGCTGGTTCGCAAATACTTAGACGATGCCACCATCAATGCTTTTATCTGGTATCGGTTAGCCGAGGCACATCCAGTCGCGTTAGAAAACGTGTTGCGATCGGTGCTCGATCGTCCCACCTTTGACCTGAAAGCGGACTTAGATGCACTGCTGGAAGAACACAAAAAACCGCTACAGCCAGAACTGCCCGAAATTGCCAGCGTCCCCCTCCATCTACATGACCTGTTTCAAGAAGCACTGAAGGAAGTCAGCAAAGCCAAGCCAAAAGAGAAGGATGGACAAAAGGCTAAAAAAGGCTTCCAGCGCTGATCAACGGTCGCTATCCTGCCAGACAATTAGCAGTCATCATAAAAACCCCAACTTGAAAGCTGGGGTCTTTGCGAACCTCGAGGAAGATGATGTTTTGATTATTCCCCTAAAAGCAAACTATTGATCACACCGCCACGTAACACGGAATCTACCAGAAGGTAGAAGCGCCAATAAGAGTGGCTAGTTGATTATCAAAGTGTTGAGAAGCTCATCATCTTTCTAGTTAGGCAGTCTGTCACCGGGTAGGTAGGCTGCTTTTTTTTGCCTTCAGGTTGCTTTTTAACCATGCAGATTAATTGTGATGTACTGGTTATTTCAAGCAAATCCTAGGTACAGCCGCATTCTCGACGGTATTCGAGAGCTAGAAGGAATGTATTGGTTGGTTACTCGCTACGCTGACCAAATTGCAGTGGGCGATCGTGTGGTTATTTGGGTTGCAGGCAAAGAGGCAGGCATTTACGCATTTGCTGAAGTGACGCAGCCGACCCATTTTGTCGCACAGCCGCCCGATCTTAACTACTGGTTGCTACCCGTGCGAGCAATGGGCAGATTCTATGCCCCAGTCCGCTTTACGCGCAAACTGTTAAATTGCCCTCTGCTCAAAACCAGACTCCGTTACGACCCTATTCTTAGCAATCTCCAGGTGCTTCGGGCACCACACAGCACTAACTTTAAAGTCTCACAGCATGAATGGCAGCAGGTCTGTCAATGGTTCAATAGTGATAAAGATGACGATCGCTGACTTGGACTTTTGCATGATTTGTGGTCACCCGTAGTAGAGCTATCGTAAGAGCGACGTTTTTCTACCAAATTGAAAAACTTGCTTGATCTTAAAAAAGTTTAAGGAAGGCGATCGCAGCACGCGATCGCATCATTACTGATACAGTTGCTAACGAAAGGAGAAGCAGAATGACACAAGCAACAACACAAGCAAAAATTGGCGATACGGTCAAAGTTCATTACACTGGCAAACTGGATGATGGCACAGTGTTTGATTCCTCAAGCGATCGCGAACCGCTAGAGTTTACGCTTGGCTCAGGTAGCATTATCCCTGGCTTTGAACGAGCCGTCGTCGGGATGAGCCTAGGTGAAGCAAAAACAGAAGTCATTCCCACAGACGAGGCATACGGTCCGCATCTAGAAGACATGGTCGTTGTAGTCGATCGGCAGCAAATGCCAGCCGAAATTGAACCCCAGATTGGTCAACAGCTTCAGCTTCAGCAGCAAGATGGGCAAGTGTTACCCGTAGTAATTACTGATGTCTCTGATGCCGCTGTCACGTTGGATGCGAATCATCCCCTAGCAGGTGAAGCCCTCACGTTTGACATCAAATTGGTTGATATTGTCTAATCCTGCTGGACGCTCACTTGCAATCAATTTGTCTCACGCTGAAGGGTGAATGCCTTTCGCCCTTCAGAAACGCGATCGCAGACAATCCATTCGCAATTGATCGGAACGCAACTTGAATGGTTTGAATGTGAGATGCGATCGTAGCCGCGACATTCAAATGGCTGCGGCAACCAGTCTTAAGCGCGATCGGGTGAGAAGCAGTGGCAAGTACCCAACGTTAATGCGTAGGATAGGAGAAAAATTCTGTTGCCAGAATGCTTGACTCGCATCAACTCCAGCAATACTTAGAATCTGCCTGTGAACGCGGTCAAGCCTGGTGGAGGCGTTACGCCAGGTTCATCAAAGAAATTGATGACGCGACCTGGTTTGAGTTTGGGCTGAAGGTTAAAAAGGTTGAGTCGAAGAGACGCGAAGAAACAGACAAGCAGGAAAATCAGTCCAAACCTGTACTTGCTGCGTTGAATGAGTATAGTAATGTGCCTGTTCTGGTCATTGGCAGTCCTGGTGCAGGGAAATCCACGCTTTTGGCAAAAGCTCTGTTCGATCGTGCTAACCGTGCGCTGAACGATTCAACGGCTCCAATCCCAGTACTCATAGAATTGAAATCATACGGTGAGTCTGGGCTTTGGGGCTTAATTCAAGCCGCACTAGAAGTTTACGATCTGTACATTGGAGTTGCAGAAATTAAACAGCTTGTTGCAGACAAACGGCTGCTGCTACTAGCAGATGGCGTGAACGAACTGCCTGAAGAGAAAGCAAGGCTTGAATTAGCGACGTTCTGCCGTAAGCAAATCCCAATGATCTTCACGACACGGGACTTGGGTGGAGATTTAGGCATTGAGCAAAAGTTAGAAATACAGCCGTTGCGTGCTGACGATGTTGAGGTGTTCTTGCGCGATCGCTTACCTGGACACGATCAAAAACGGGTTCAAGAGTTGTGCGATCGCGTTCGCGACTTTGGGCAAACACCGTTAATGGTTTGGATGCTCTACAGCGTCTTTCAAGGCACAGACGAAATGCCAACCACCCGTGGAGAAGTCTATCGAGTATTCACAAACCTTTACGCAGAAAGAGCCAAAGAAGGTATTCCTTTGGAGGAATCACGCTCTCTGATGGAAAAGCTTGCATTTGAGATGATGCATTCTGAAAAGCCAACCGAACTTCGGCTAGAGATCTCTGAAAGAGACGCTCAAAAACTGGTAGGAGACGAAAAGACGCTCAACCACCTACTGAAGTACCACCTGCTTGAACGACAAGGACATCCCGGAAATCGTCGAATCCGCTTCTGCCATCAATCGCTTCAAGAATACTACGCGGCTGAAGCCCTATGGCAAAAGCTACCTGATATCAGTGACTACACTCTCAAGCGGGATTATTTGAATTACTTAAAGTGGACAGAAGCGATCGCTCTACTACTTGGCTTACCTGAAATCACACATGAACGGGCAGTACAAATTGTGCGCCTGGCGCTAGAAGCGGACTGGAGACTGGGGGCACGGTTGGCGGGAGAAGTGCAGCCGAAGTTTCAGGAAAAGACCATAGGAATTGTGAGTGCGCTGAAGATACCGGACTGGTTGAAGATGGAGCTTTGGGGAGAGATGCGATCAGAAGTGTTAGTACCAGGATTGCTTAAAACACTAGAAAATGGGAACTGCAATACGATTCAGAAAGCTGCATACGTTTTAGAAAAGCATAACTATGTAAAGGCAATCCCTGCATTGCTCAATGCCATAAACCATCCATCTTTAGATTTTTATGCAAGTTATAACGTGGCAACAAACACTGGAAAACTTAGCTCAGGAGATGGAATCCCCATTTTACTCAATGCTCTGAAGGACTTAGATATCTCTGCGCGTTTGAGTGCAGTAAATTCATTAGGAGTAGATAGGTCCGATTTGTTAGTAGAGTTACTTCCTGTTTTTCTCGAACTACTGCAAGATGAAAACCTTGACATACGTCGTACTATAGCGGAGGCATTGAAAAATGCTACAGAGCAAGAGAGTGATATTCGGTTAAAAACTATAGTTCCTGAGTTACTTCAAGCCGTCAACGATCCAGATTTAGATGTTTTCTTGGCTGTAACGGGAGCACTTGGCAATCTTGGTTCGACAGATGCCATTCTTGGATTAGTTCGGGCATTGAAAAACCCGGATGAATGTGTGCGTGCTAGGGCAGCAATGGGACTTGGCAATCTTGGTTCAACAGAGGCAATTCCTGATTTATGTCAAGCACTGAAAGAACAAGATGCCCTAGTACGTGACTGTGCAGCAGGTGCATTAGACGACATCAATCGTCGAGTAGTCACCAATTCTCGTGTGCAAACGACACCAATTCAGGAATTAATTTGGGAAATAGCAAATCCATTTGGTGCCAGTGTTGATGAAAGAGTAATAAACATTTTGGAGGAAGTAAATACCTTTCCAGAAGCAGTTCCTTACTTAATCAAAGCACTAGAAGATCCAGAAAAAGATCTGAGGCGCGATGCCGCAGAGGTGCTAGGCAAGATGGTTTCAAGGGGAATGATTCCGAATTCATTCAAATTTGTTGAGGATGGTTTACTTAAACTCGTTACCGATCCATACTCCTCAGTACGCGGGAGCGTAGTGGAGGCGCTAGGTGAACTTCGTTCCATAAAAGCAATTCCAAGCTTACTTAAACTTCTACTGGAAGATTCACACGCCCCTGTTCGCAGAAGTGTGGCTTTGGCACTGGGTAAGATTGGCGCTGAGGAAGGGATCTCAGAACTCATGGGATTTATTCGAGATTTGAGATGTTGCGAAGATGAGGATGAATCCTCCCATTTGCTTATCAGTGCAGCAAGGGGGTTAAGCAACTTTAAAGACGATCGCGCTGCCCATATCCTCCCCGATCTCCTTACCCTCATCCCCACTTCCTTTGGTGAAGCTGCATTTCGCGCCCTCACTGCTATTCAAGTCAACTGCCAGTTCTACAGCTACGAAATTGCTCGGTCAGCACAAGATGAAGAGGATCTGACGTTGAGTGTTAGATGTGGGGAAGAAGAATACGAGAAGATACTATCTACTCTTTTCAATATGATTATGGTTATGGAGAGAAATCCTGAAACCTTTCGAGCTATACAGGAGGAGGCATTAAGAGATCATTTTTTGATGCATCTGAATGGAATTTATAAAGGACAAGCTACAGGTGAGACATTCAACAATAAAGGAAAAACAGATATTCTACTGCGTGTCGGAGGGGAAAATATTTTTATCGCAGAGTGTAAGTTTTGGAAAGGTTCGCAGGTATTAAAGGAAACATTCGATCAACTACTGGGTTATACAACTTGGCGCGATGCAAAGCTTGCAATGTTGATATTTAACCGAAATAAGAATTTCACGGCTGTTTTACAGCAGATACCTCAAGTAATTCAGGAGCATCCAAATTTTGTGCGAAAAGTGACTATCGATGCAGAAACTCAGTTTCGGTTTATTGTTCACCATCCAGACGACCGCGATCGCGAATTGCTCCTAACAGTTCTGGCTTTTGATATACCGACGTAAAACAATGGAAATTGCACCCCACATCAATGTAGATTCAGCGATTCACCACGGTACGCCTGTCATTACGGGCACTCGTGTCCCAATTGCCATCATTCTTGGTTCCCTCGCAGGTGGTATGACCAAAGAAGCCGTCATGCAAGAATACGAACTCACTCAAGCGCAGGTCGAAGCGGCGCTTGCCTACGCCACTGAGTTAGTCAAGCAAACCACAGTCATCCCTCTGGGAGCTTGAGCGTTGAACATCCTCGTCGATGAAAATATGCCACGCTCCCTTGCACCACAAATCGCGGCTTTAGGTTTCTCCGTTCAAGACGTGCGCGATATTGGACTACGGGGACAGCCTGATACAGAAGTCATGAATGCTGCCATTGCTGCCGATGCCATCATCATCACCCGCGATCGTGGACTTGCTGATCCCAGAGGTTGGACAGACGCATTTAGCACAGGTGTCATCTTCGTTAATCTCCCAGATGATACACCTGCAACCACTGTCAATACAAAAATTCTTGAACTCTTGGCAAACCGTTTACCTGTTTCTCTTCTCGGTGCCCTTACAACCGTTGAGCTTCGTCGTGCGCTCTCCCGTCCCATCCGTCGCAGACCTTAACCAGAAACCATCATGGCTGAATCCTCTAAATACTCGATTCATACCGAAGTCAATCAAATCATTGAAACCAACACTGGCACTGTCATTGGTAAAGGCATTCAACACAACTATGCTGCAAATCCTGAACTAGCCGAAGCATTGACTGAGTTCAAGCAAACCATTGTTGACCTCCAGCAAAAATATCCTCAGGCAACGGACGCACAAATCCCGGCGATCGTGGATGTCGAGCTTCAAGAAATCAAGCGATCGCAGCCTCAACGCTGGCAAAACTTTCTCAACCTGAAACGACAGTGGAACGGAGTTAAGAAAGGTCGGTAGTCCTAAAGATGTAAGGCTGGCTGAAAAGTCCAGCTAGAGACGAAGCCACGGCTTGACGCTTCAAGAAAAGGGTAGAAGTTCTCCAAGTCTAGAGATGCTGAAGCGCTGTTGTCGCTCAAGCCAATGAGCTTTTAAG
>JBGTJW010000175.1:0-16720 GCA_041744955.1 Stenomitos sp.
TTGTGTGAACCTGTTGGCACTGTTGTAAAGCGGTTTCAGAACGTAGATGAGGGCGATCGCTGGGTTCGATTCCCTCAACATGGGTATCAAACTGAAATGTCACGCCCTTTTGTGCAGCGGCGGCTACTAACGCCTGCGTGAGCGCAGTTGGATCAACCTGACGATCGTCCGGTGAATAAACTGCTGCTGTGATCCGCTCTAAGTTCAGTTGGGGATAGTTGGCTGCGAGTTGGGCGTGGTCGAGGATCTCTAGCCGCCAACCCTGCGATCGTCGGATTTCTGCCAGTTGGTGCCAACGCTCTAGCGACTCACCTTCAAAGCAAAGGCGTAGAATGCCTTGCCGATTGAACCAGATGGGTTGTCCGGTCACTGCTTCCAGTTTGGGTATCCAGGTGTTGTAGCGCTCAATGCCCCTGAGTCGCATCCGTAGATTGTTGCCCTTGGTTTTTGTACTAATGGCTCCCATCAGCACACCCAACGCGGCTCCTGTTGCAGCCTGGGCAGGCTGCTGACGATCGAGCACTGTTACCGCCAGACCTTCAACATGGCTGAGTTCGTAGGCGATCGCTGCCCCAACGACACCACAGCCGACGATTACAACGTTAGTCATGCACTGCAAGGGAACCAGTTTTGCGTAGCCGTCAGTGAAGCGAAGAGCCGTCGCTTAAAGCAATCGGAGAAGCGCTGAAAGCCCACTCCCTATTCCCGATTTCCTACTCCCTAACTCTCAGGCACTAGCTCCAGAAACTCATTGAGACCTTCTACGGTCTTGCTCAGATTGCGAACTGCTACTTTGTAATCCGCTTTCTCGGCGGCGGCATCCAGTGCTACCAGGCTTCGGAAGGTTTCTTTCGCCAGCGCATCGGCTTTTGCCTGAGCAGTGGGAAGTAGATTGCGCGACAGATAGATCATTTTGGTACGCAATTCTCCCAGTGGACCGTGAATGAAGTTACGCACAAAGGTCCAGTTTTCTTTTTGCACCAGATCGGCAAGCTCAGGCAGGCGATCGCGCAGTGCTAAAAGATCCCCTGCATACGTTTGAATTTCCTCTACCTGTGCTGTGGTGTAAGACAGCGGCTTTACTTCTGTGACGTTGCTACAACTAACCAGCATCGTAGTGAGCAGCATTAAAACAAACGCGATAACAGATCGATACGTGACCATGATTTAGTTCCGTTTTAACGAGCGTAAAACTACTTACAAGCGAAAAGTTTATCCGGTTTGTGAACGAATGTATATCTCACTTGAGTTTAATGTCTGAGGCGGCGATCGTGAGTGCCTTCTTAGCCTTTTAGGACTGACGCAAAGATCCCCGACTTCTACAAGAGACTCGGCTTTGCACCGCTGAGTTTTAGTCAGAAGTCGGGGATCTGCACACCCTCTATGTAAGTTCTACCTTTAATAGCTGTCTCGTTGATTGGGTACGCTTGATCTAACTGCAAAAAGGTGTGCAGTAAGACGTTTGCACCTTGAGCGCATTGTTCGGGTGCCGTGTATTCATCGATCGAGTGACTGATGCCATTTTGGCTTGGGACAAAAATCATGCCCATATCGGTGAAACGTCCAATCTCCTGGGCATCATGTCCGGCGCGACTGGGAAGACAGAGGTAAGGTAAGGCAAGTTGCTCAGAGACCTGCTTGATCACCTCTTTGATATGGGGAGCCGCAAGCGTGGGCAGAATGTGAAGCGTCTCGCGGAGGGTGAATTCGGTCTGGGTCGCAGTAGCGATCGCGGTAAATTCATCCTTCAAGCGGTCCACCAACCACTCCAGGTGCGCTTGGGACAGATCGCGCAGGTCAATCCGAAAATCGACGTTCCCAGGCACCGTATTTGTCGCATTGGGCGAAACATTAAGATATCCAACCGTCGCCACCTGATCACCCGGCATTTCCACCCCGACTTTGTTCACTGCCAGCACCATCTGAGCCGCAGCCACCAGGGCATCTTTCCGCAAATGCATGGGTGTTGTGCCAGCGTGATTCATGCGTCCCATCACGTTGACTGCAAACCGATACTGTCCCACGATGCCATCGACGACCCCGATCGGCACTGCCTGATGTTCCAGCACGCCGCCTTGTTCGACATGGAGTTCTACGAAGGCAGCTACCTCCAATCGGGTGCGTTTAGCCGTCGAAAGCTTTGACCAATCCCCCCCAATGCGTTGCAGACAGTCCTGAATCGGTGAGCCATCTAACCGAGCGTAATACTCTGCTGGTTCTTTGACCTCGCCTGCCATCGCCTTACAGCCCAGTACGGAGCGCTCCTCATCCGTGAAGACAATGACTTCAAGAGGATGGTTCAGCCGCGTGTTCTGTTCATGCAGCACTCGCACCACTTCAATGCCTGCTAAAACACCCAGGCAGCCATCGTAGCGTCCCGCGATCGGTACGGTGTCAATGTGTGAACCCGTTGCCAAGGCTGCTGCTCCTTGGTAGCGTCCTGCATAGCTGCCAATGATGTTACCTGCTGCATCAACCCGAACGGTCATCCCTGCTTCGATCATCCAGGCTTGCACCTGCTGACGCGCTAATAAATCGTCAGCGCTAAAGGCAAGCCGACTCACGCCACCGTCTGGCAGTTTGCCGATTTCTGCTAGTTGCGAGAGGGTACTGTTGAGGCGATCGCCATTGACTGTGAGCTTGGAACGAATCGGCATCAGCATCCCCTCAGCTTTGATTCTTGGTCGTTCTAACTTGTAACAACGAACAGGCTAACTCTAAACTTAGAACAACCTGGCGGGAGCCAGTCGTTCAAGGTGTACAAATGCTTGCTCAACGTTCCTCCCGCTAAGATCCCTATGTGTCACGAAATGGTCACGAATTGAGAGGCGTATATGACGGAAACAACGGGTGTGAAGCGAGTGTTTATTTGTGGCTCGGCGCTGCGGGGACAACCCGACCACGGCAACCTGCAAGCGGCAACGTTCATTCGGGAAGCCAGGACGCGATCGCAGTATCGCTTACACGCTGCTGCAGAGGGCTGGCATCCGGCGATTTACGAAGTTACTGAAGGTGGCATTGCGATTCCGGGTGAAGTGTATGAACTGACGATCGCCGAGTACGAGCACCTGCTGGCAACCGAACCGCCCCATATGTATCCCGGCGATGTTGCTTTAGAAGATGGCGAGGTGCTGACGGCAATTCTCTACCCGCGTGAACTGGTGGAAAAGTACGGCTGGTTAGACATTTCTGACCTCGGCGGTTGGGCAGCGTATAAAGCCAGCGTTCTCAAGTGAGTCATGCCGCAGCAATGGATGAGCCAGATCAGGACGATCCAGATACGAACGATCCAGCAGACGATCGTGCCCTGATGCAGCGCTGTCTGACTTTGGCACGACGGGCATTAGGACGCACGGCACCGAATCCCTTAGTGGGTTCTGTGATTGTGCAAGCAGGCACGATCGTGGGGGAGGGCTTTCACCCTGCCGCCGGACAACCTCATGCGGAAGTGTTTGCGCTACGAGAGGCAGGCGATCGCGCACAGGGCGCAACGCTCTACGTGAACTTGGAGCCGTGTAACCATTATGGACGTACGCCACCTTGTTCCGAGGCGATCGTAGCGGCAGGCATACAGCGAGTCGTCGTTGGCATGGTCGATCCCGATCCCAGGGTGTCAGGTGGCGGCATTGCAAGGCTTCAGCAGGCAGGTATCGAAGTCACGGTTGGTATCGAAGCAGCAGACTGTCGCAGGCTGAACGAAGCATTTGTGCATCGGATTCTGCACCAGCAACCGTTTGGCATTTTGAAGTACGCCATGACGTTGGATGGCAAGATTGCGACCACTACCGGGCATAGTGCCTGGGTGACAGGTGCCGCCGCTCGTGCGGAAGTACACCAGTTACGAGCCACTTGCGACGCTGTGATTGTCGGTGGCAACACCGTTCGGCGCGACAATCCTCTCCTCACTAGCCGTCAAACAACCACGCCCTTACGAGTCGTGATGAGCCGATCGCTCGACCTGCCTCTCGATGCCCAACTCTGGCAAACAGCGATCGCTCCCACATTAGTTTTCACTGAAGCAACAGCAAACCCAGACGTGCAAAAAGCCCTCAGACAACAGGGCGTGGAAGTGGTTGAAAGCACCGCATTAACACCTGCCGCAGTGATGGCGCATCTGTACGATCGCGGTTGCCTCAGCGTCTTGTGGGAATGTGGCGGCACGCTGGCAGCACAAGCGATCGCGGATGGTGCTGTCCAAAAAGTCCTTGCCTTCGTCGCCCCCAAAATCATCGGCGGTAGCACGGCACCCTCCCCAGTCAGTGATTTGGGTTTTACAACAATGACAGAGGCACTGTTGTTGGAACAACTGCAATGGCGGGCGATCGGTGCAGATTTGCTGGTCGAAGGCTACTTGCAGTCCCTCGCAACGGGCGAAAGAGTGAAAGAGTGAAAGGAAATGACTGTAAAAGTAGTCAGCAAGTGATTTAAGGCTGAAAGCTGAAAGCTAATTAGCTGCCTAAGAATGGGAACTCTGCGTCAACCCTCCAATAATGCCCATCGTGCTGCAACAAGGTTAGATACGTAGCTGTAAACTCAAGCTCCAGGGGGCGCGACTGAAACTCTGCCCAAGCCAGCTCAAAATTTTCTGGGGTCAAATCGCGGAAGCCAACGGTCAGGTGCGGCACATACGATCGCGTTTCTGCACTCGTATTGACAATCCCTAAAGACGCTTCCAAACGATGCCTTAACGCAGCCTGGAGGGTCAGCAGTGCCGCCGACTTGATAACATTGATATAAACTACACGCGGTGCAAAGGCTCCAAAACCCGACAGCATCATGGGTATTGGCGCACATTGAGCAGCAAACTCGCTTAAAGTTTCGCTCAGGTCAGAATGCGCCGCCGTCCTCCACTCAAACGGCGGCTGTAACGTGATGTGGGGTGGCGATTTCAACGCCGCACGACTGTTGTAGCGATCGACAAAAACCTGCTTCACCTCATTGGCGTAGTCCTGAATCGCCTGTGGTGGTAATAACGCAACAAAAAACCGATCGTTTGTTTGATTCAAAGGAACACCTGTCATGCCGTGGTTCGTCAAAATTGAAGAAGGAATCGTCGATAAGCCCCTATTCGACCAATATGTTCCGGCTCACAAAGCCTTCGTACGCGGTTTGATTGCCAAAGGACACCAGGCAAAATCGGGCTACTGGGGCTGTTATGGCGGTGGTATGCTTCTGTTTCAAGCCGCTTCGATGGATGAAGCCGCCGCGATCGTAGCGCAAGATCCGCTTGTACAGAATGGCTGTGTGCATTACAAACTGTACGAATGGCGAGTGGCAGTGGAGTAGCGCGTGGAGGGTTCTTGCTCAGGGCGAATCCAACGTACATGGAAGAGAAGCGTTCAACGCTTGACTCTGTAATGCTTTTGAAGGACGCAAAGACCGTAGCTAATCAACTAATGTTGATGTGTTCAATGCCTCAGGTCTGCTGTCACAGTAGCCTTGTTAAAACTGCTTAACATTCGCTACAGCCATCTTAGGGTTGCTTTCGCCCATGATCGCTGTTCCTCTAGAACGAGATAGCGACGGATGTACCAAGGGTGAAGTGCGATCGTTAAAGCCATACAGTAGGGGCATTGCGGTTTCCATCGTTCCTGCAACGTATCTTCAAGCGTCACACGACAATTGCTTACAAAGATGGCACGATCTTGGTACAGATGTTCTATAATTCTGTCAACCCTCAAGTGCTTAAATTTGACGGTTGAGTTGTGAGCGTTGGGCACGAGATGGGCTAACATCTAGACCGCAACGGCTCCAGATTTTGCTGTTTAAGTGCCTTGCCTGTGGTCGTTTGCAGCAAAAAATAGAGTGCATTACCTTCATGCAAAAGCCAGCTTTAGCGCTTTTCTGGCTGCTGCCTCTTTTGTCGATCGCCCACGTTAAGCCAACACTGCCATGCGCCCTCCGATTGCTCCTGGAACTCTGCTTCAAAACCGTTACTGTCTCATTGGTGCAGCGGGACAGGGTAAATTTGGTCAAACCTACCTGGCACGCGACCAAAAGCGGCTAAACGAACTTTGCGTCGTCAAAGAATTTACGCCAGCGCAGCAAGACCCTGCGGCGGTAGAAAGCTTGCGGCAGCGTTTTCATCAAGACGTGTCAGGGCTGTATGAGCTTCAGCACCCGCAGTTGCCCCGCCTCCGCATGATGTTTGCTCAAGATGAGCGGCTCTACTGGATACGGGATTATGTAGAAGGCAAAAGCTACGGCGTGCTGTTGAGCGAACGCAAAGCACAGGGGCACTGTTTTGCCGAAGCAGAAGTCATTCAGTTTTTACTCAAAGTGTTACCAGTGCTGACCTATCTGCATAATCGCGGGGTGGTGCATCGCAACCTGTCGCTCGATACGCTGATTGTGCGGCAGCAAGACCAGTTGCCGATCGTGATTAATTTTGGGCTGGTGCGAGAGCGGGTCACGCAGTTGCAGCTTCATCCCCTTGATCAAGACGCGGCTTTAGGAAAATGGGGCTTTGTGCCGCCAGAGCAACTCCACGGCAAGGCTGACCCTACCAGTGATTTGTATGCCTTAGCCGTCACCGCGATCGTCCTTTTGACAGGCAAAATGCCGCAAGCGCTCTACAACAGCCAGACTCAGCAGCTTGACTGGGAACCACTGGTGACAGTAAACCCAACCTTAATGCGGTTGCTGCGCCAGATGCTGCATCCCCAGCCCAAAAAACGGCTTGCCTCAGCCGCACAGGTGTCACACATCCTAGAGCCATTGCTGGCAACTGCTGTTGTCGATGCGGCACCAGTCAATACGCCGGAAGCAACCGAGCCAACCGATGCCTTACAGCCATTTCCGACTCGGTTGCCTCAAAACAACACGCCCGAAGCAACCGATGCCTTACAGCCATTCCCCGCTCGTCTACCCAAAAAGCGGTTACGTCCCAAGCGAAAGGGCAACAGTGATCCACGGGCTTCTGCCGCAATGGTGGTGGGTTTGGTGCTGCTGCTCGCCGCGATCGCCTGGCGCTTTCTGCCCAACAAACAGCCTGCTGCCAAACCTGCGGCTTCACCGTCGCCAGTGGCAGTGAGTCCCGCTGCTTCGCCAACTGAGCCTGCTGCGCCAAGCCCCTCTCCCAGCGTTAAAGCCGTTTCACAAGATGCCTTGCGCGATCGCCGTCGTCAGCTCAATATTGACTTTCAGTTCTTTACAAACCTGGTGGATGAGGCGTTTTACGCGAAGAATCCTCAACTGCGATCGCGGAGCCTCGACAATCCAGAACAAGCTAAGCTACGAACCGAATGGAACACGATCGCCAGCAGCATCATGGACAAACTGGCAACCCTCAAGCCAGAAGCGCGCCAGAAGCTCGGTAGCTACCGCCGTAGAGACTACGATCAATGGCTGGCAACGTTAGGCGAAACGGGTGCCAAAAAGAGTCCACGGTTGGATTCCCTGGCAGATGGTCGCTTCTGGCAACTGTTTCCTGAGCAAAAGGGTAAGGCGCTGAATCCGCGTACGTTTGGGCAAGTCTGGTATGCGATCGCAGACGAGCAACTAAGCGCTGCCCAAGCCCAACCACCGACCCTACCCCGCCCTGCTGCTGGCAACGCCCCGAACGGGAACCGCTCCTTATAACGCAGCTCCGTATGACACAGTAGAGGAGTTCTTTACACGCCTCTTAACACGGTCATGCGCGATGTTCTACACTTCCAGGAAGCAGGACGGCTTAATCCTGTGGCTCCTGACGATCGAATGCCAGAAGCCGCTTACAGTACGGCACTCGACTTTTTGGTGTTTACCTGTGTGGATCTAGTTTTCACTTACCAGAACCAACTGCTGCTGGCAAAGCGAAATACCAAGCCGCGATCGTCCTGGTGGATTGTGGGCGGCAGAATGGCAGCAGGCGAAGAACCCAAAGCGACGGCTATCAGAAAAGCATGGGAAGAAGCCAACCTGAGAAATTTAGCGGCTACCCGCTTTCAGTGTGTTGGCGTTTATTCTACTTGTTTCGCGGTTCGCCATCAGCCCCCTCAGCATCACGGCTCTCATAGCGTGAACATCACCTATCAAATCGAACTGACGTTAGAGCAAAAAGAGCAGGTTAAGCTGCGATCGGATGAATACGATACGTGGCAGTGGGTTGAACCCAACGAACTGGAGAATCTTCTCAGCCCCAACGATGAACTCGATCGAGCGTTACTAACAGTCGTGCGTGACCTGCAATGGTAGGCGAGCAATCCTAAGCAAGATGCTGCTAAAGCCGGTTCCAATGGAACGCTTACTCGTCCAAATAGGGCTGCAACTGAAGCTGTAGGCGCTGACGGGCACGGGCGATCCTGGACTTGACCGTGCCCAGAGACGCTTTCGTGATTTCGGCAATTTCTTCGTAGCTCAAGCCCTGGATTTCGCGGAGAACGATCGTCGTGCGGAAGACTTCAGGCAAATCAGCGATCGCCGCTTGCAGTTGCCCATAAAATTCTTGCCGACTCAGTTCTTCGTCTGGCTCTGGCGTATCAGCCGCAATTTCCCAATCCATTTCGCCGTCGCTAAAGGTGATGGGCGCATCCAGGGATAAGGGGGTAGCATGACGTTTGCGCTTCCGCAGTTCGTCATAAAACAAATTAGTGGCAATGCGGCTCAACCAGCCCTGAAACTTGCTTGGTTCATTGAGCCGCCGAATGTTGCGGTACACGCGAATCCAAACTTCCTGCACCAAATCTGCCCGATCTTGCCAATCGGGTGCGAGGTGGTAAAGCACTTTTTCAACGTGAGACTGGTAGCGTCGCAACAATTCAGCGAACGCCGCTTTATCAGGACGATGATCAGCCTGACAACGCAGAACTAGATCGTGGTTGGATAGGTCTTTTGCTGACACCGACGCTTGAGGGATCATTGCCGTAACTGATGACCAGGATACAGGCAGATATGAGTCCATTGACAAACCTCACCCAAATAACTCAAACAGATCGCTGCCAGCCACCAGGACTCGTTCGGTTTGTCCGGGTCTCGCATTACTCTCAGGTTAGAAGTTACAGGGTCGATCGCCGTTAACTCAGGTGCCACTTGTCTAACTGTCAATTTTTGTTGCTAACGGCTGCGCGATCGTCGTATTCAAGCTCGTGCTTTTTGTTGGCGATCGTAGGAGCCTGACCCGTTAATGGGTTTGAGTTGTTATACATGAAGAAGAAGCTCACTGAGTTTAGCTGAATGTTCAGCATTTGCTACGCCATCCTGTATAAAAGTTTCTAGAGTTCCTCGCGTCTACCGATAGCTGTCGCCAAAAAGTTAGGGCATTAGGAGCAGAGTATAGAGGCAACGCCCTACTCGTCCTCACAATGCTGGCTACTGCTATATCTTTTCCCCAACGCCTTTAACTCAAGCAAGTTGCTAGTATGTTCAACGCTACTGAACTTCTCATCGAAGACTTCGTTAAGAAATTGAAGGAAGGCTATCGCCGCACTTACGGAGGCTGGAAGTCTGACTATGAAGACATCATTGGCTGGGTTGGCTCGATGGCAATGGAAAACATTGCCAACAGCGATGCCCTTTACCACAACGTTGAGCATTCCATTTTAGTAACGCTGGTCGGGCAAGAAATTTTGCGCGGCAGGCACATTCGCATGGGTGGTGTCTCCTGTGAAGACTGGCTGCATTTCATCATCTCGCTCGTTTGCCATGATATTGGCTACGTGAAGGGTGTTTGCCGCCAAGATTGCCAAGGGGTGTATGCCACAGGCAAAGATGACAGTATGGTGAATCTGCCACCTGGCTCATCAGATGCAGGCTTGACACCGTATCACGTCGATCGTGCCAAGCTGTTTATCGAAGAACGTTTTGGCGGACATAAGCTCATTGATGCCGAACTGGTCAAGCGCAATATCGAACTGACTCGCTTCCCGGTTCCGGCTGCCGAAGACCATCAAGACACCATTAACTATCCTGGCTTAATCCGCGCCTCTGACCTGATTGGACAACTTAGCGATCCTCGCTACTTAAAGAAAATCGGCGCACTGTTCTACGAATTTGAAGAAACGGGTGTCAACAAAGCTCTCGGCTATCGGCATCCCGGCGATCTTCGCAAAAACTACCCCAAATTTTACTGGCACGGTGTGTTTCCGTACATCAAAGATGCACTCTACTACCTGTCTCTAACGCAGCAAGGAAAGCAGATTGTGGCGAATCTCTACTCCAATGTGTTTGTGATCGAGCATGAGCAGCCAGAAGATTAAAAAACGGGTACTGAGTAAGGCAATCGTGTCCATAAAGCTGTTTTCTTGGCAGTCCTATGATGATCTCCCAAATTTATAGCAATCCTATTTAAGTTGTGAGCTTTATCTGTTCAGATCCCCGACTTCTTGAAGAAGTCGGGGATCTTGTGCTCACGTAATTGCATAGCAAGCAGAGCAACTTGGGAAAAATAAAAGCAAAGCAATCGAACACGATGCGGAACTGCGCGATGGAGTGAAGTAGCTTCATGTGGCACCTGAGTCCTACGTGGTTCCTTTTGCTACCTCGCAACGGTGTCTACAGTTTGTCTTGATCGCGTGAAAATTAGTTCTTTTCATCGTTGAACCTTTATCAGCATTGCTATGCCATCTAAAAAAGAAAATACTGGATGCGGCTGTTCAAGTATTCCAATCTCATTCATCCTGGTTTTGTCAGGCATTGGCTATTGGGGCTTCACACAGATCGATCGCTCAACGCTCAATAATTTTTTGGCGGCTGCTCAACAGCCAGCTACTACTACTCAACCACCCATTGCTCCTGTCTTGCCTCCAGTACCCCGTCAGCGTTTAACTGTTACCACCGCTCCCCCTCCGCAAATTCCGGCTGTTAGACCCACGAAGCCACAAGCTGCACCAGTCTCCACAACTCTCAAAAAAAGACCATCCGCTCAAACCCTTTGGGAGAAAAAAGCCATTAGAGGCATCTACTTGAGCCGCTATCAAGCTACTAATAATGCTAGTGAAAAAATGATCCGTGAGCGAGTGCGTTATTACCGTGATCAAGGCATCAATACGATTATTCACGGAGTCTGGGGTAATGGCTGCACAATGTATAACAGCAATGTTATGCAGCAAACTCTAGGCTACAAAAGCTGTCCTAACCAATTTCAAGATCAGTGGTTAGATTGGCTGATTGATGAGGCGCACAAGCAGGGGATGCAAGTACACGCCTATTTTGAGAAGGGCATTAAGATTGATAAGAACAGTCCGATCTTTGACCTGGCGATCGCTAAACGATGGCTTGTGCCTGGAGTTGATAAAACCTACGCTGGCATTGACCATTACGTGCTGGACATGGAGATTCCAGAAGTTGCCAACTTTTTTAGAAAGATAGCAGTAGAGTTTGTCCAAAAGTACCCAACGATTGATGCGGTGCAGTGGGATGATTACCTGGGTTACCATGCTGACTTACCCGGCAAGGTCGATCGCACTGCCCGCTTGACTAAGTTTGTGCGACAGATGAGAGCTGAGGTGAAGCAAGCTAACCCGGCTGTGAGCTTTGATCTTTGCCATCACAATCCCTATTGGGGTAAGCGTTATTTTGCGGCTGATTGGCAAAATTGGAATGTCGATCGCGTTTTCATTCAAACGTACAACGATGCCAATTTTAACCAGGAGTTGGATTACGCCAAGCAATACGCGGGAGTCGCTATTTCAGATCAGCAGTTATATCGTTTGAAGGCACTGGTGAATAACCCCAAAATCAAGAGTGTTCTCTTGTTTCCCTCGTCTGGAAAACCAGAAGAAACGGCTGCTCTGATCAAGAAATTTACCCCAATCAGTAACTAGAGCGAATGCAAAACTGCTGTACGATACTCGCGCCATCGTGTTGTCAGGCTCGCTTTACTATCGCGATCGCTCGGTCTGAAACCGCTGCTCCATAATGGTTACTGGGATACTGATCAAGGTGCTGAAACAGGGTAATGGGCGGTACAGTGCGGCAGCTAAAAAACTCGATCGCGGCTCTGCCATCAGGAAAGACTCGTACTTTGGGCGATAGGTCTTTGGGCGGCTCTACCTGCCACTGCCACTGCACCTGAGTCGGTGGGGCGCTGATGAGGCGATGATGTGACCAATTGCAGGCTTTGCCCAGTCGCCCAAATTCTCTCAATTCGCGCTGTAGAAGCGAGGCAATAATAAAGGATGCTGGAGTGCGATCGCCCTGTACGGCTTCCATCAGGTTGGTGAACGCGCCTTCGGGACGAGGCGGATGGGCACGATCGCTGCTGGCTGCTAGCGCTTTTTCCAGATGGGCAGTGGTGCTTAACGCTTCTGGCACCGCCCAAATCACTCCAATGCCTGCTTCTGGCTGCCGATGTAAATAGCCGACGAGCCGCACCGCTGGTTTTAACGTCAGTCCTGGCAGTTTCATGAGTACTGCACCAGGATTCGCCGTGCTGATAAACCATTCGCCACGGCTGTTTGGCGCATACATTGGCTCTGCCATCGAGCCACCAAACGTAAACAGATCGCCCAGATCGCTAAGGGAATCTGGTTCTGGCAGTTCCGTCTCGTTGCCGGATGAAGACCACGATCGTGGTTGATTTTCTGATGTAGGCAGTGCGAATCCGTGCTGCATATGCTGCCGAATTTTTTGAAGCGCTTCGAGCTGAATTTTTTGTGCAGACATAGCGCAGCCATGCGTCCCAATGCTAAATGGACAAGCAGGCAAACGAAAACCTACTTCATTTTATAGTGTGCCCAGTCAGCTTTGGATCATTGATATGACTCAGTATTTTGCCTGAAACTGTTACGATTCAATTCTTTAAAAAATCGGATCAAAGCCTGCAAAGCCAGCATTCTTACGAAGAGATGGGCACAATAGAGATCAGTGATCTGCATCGTTAGCGTTTCTTTGCGGTGCTTGTAGCGATACCAGTATCTCTGAGGCTACGTGCAGTCTTCGTCAGTAAAAGGGTTGGTCTTAGAGGGATTACGCCTTTGAAAATTCCTGCAAGCTAGATGCTCTGGCTATCCTACACTGAGACGCTTCACTATGCTGGCGCTCCCTGCTACATACCATAGGTACTTCATGCTAAGTGCTGTCTGCTACTCCGTGCTGTGTAGGCTATGACACTTCTGAGGCAGATTCCAATGCTTTCGCGAATGGATCGATAGGAACTCAACTGAACTGTTTTCTTGGCGGGTGCTTAGGCTGGGCTACCATTTGCGATCGGGGACGGGTTGTGGCTGTAAGAATGCTGTAGGAACAATGCTGGAATTTCTCAAAAGTTTGCTTTCGCCGGATGGTTATATGCCACATGGGCAGTGCTATCTCTGGCAAACACCGTTGGTTGGGTTGCATGTGGTGAGTGATGCACTGATTGCGATCGCCTACTTCTCCATCCCAGCCATGCTGATTTACTTCATCCAAAAGCGGAAAGACATCCCCTTCTCCTCTGTCTTTGCTATGTTTGGAGCCTTTATTGTGCTCTGCGGCACCGGGCACTTGCTTGAGATTTGGACACTGTGGCATCCTGCCTATTGGTTGTCAGGCGGCGTAAGTGCATTGACGGCTTTAGTCTCTTGCTACACCGCCTTACAGCTTGTAAATCTGTTGCCCCAGTTTCTCGCGCTCAAAACACCTGACGCACTTGAAGCGCTGAACCAGGAATTACAGGCTGAAATCCTGGAACGGCAGCGAGCCGAAGAAGCACTACGAAACATTGTCACTGGCACTGCTTCTGCTACAGGTAAAGACTTTTTTCCCGCACTGGTCAAGCATTTGGCGATCGCGCTGGATGTCCCCCACGTGATCATCACCGAAGTATTGGGCGAGCCACCTGAGCAGCTTAGAGTCCTGGCTGCGTGGACTGACCAAACACTGGCAGAGCCTTGCACCTTTGCTATGGCAGATAGCCCCTGCGGTGCTGCGGTGCAAGGCGCTCAACTATGCCATTACCCAGATGCTTTGCAGCAGCGCTTTCCAGACTCTGCCATCATCAAAGCGATGCAGGCAGAGAGCTATTTGGGTATGCCTTTACTAGGTACATCGGGTCGTGTGATTGGTAATTTGTGTTTGCTGCACACCAAGCCGTTAGCAGCAGACGAAAACAAAACTGCCCTCTTTAAAGTGTTTGCTGCTCGTGCGGCGGCTGAACTTGAACGCCAGTGGCTAGAGCAGGCCCATAGCGAAGCCTATGAAGCGCTGGAATTTCGCGTAGAAGAACGCACGACTGAACTCGTTGACATCAACACAACGCTGGAAGCTGAAATCCAGGAACGTATTGCAGCCGAAGCAGAATTGCAACGGATGGCAGAACGGGAGCGTGTCACCACTCGCATCATCCTGCGGATGCGCCAGAGTTTAGACCTGGACGATGTTTTTCGCACTACGACCGTGGAATTACGGCAAGCCGTGCGGTGCGATCGTGCCCTCATTTATCGCTTTAACCCAGACTGGAGCGGCAATGTTGTTGCCGAATCGGTAGCAGCAGAGTGGAAGGCGATCGTGCCGTTTCGCATCGATGATCCAGAGTTAGCAAAGATTGCCATTGATCAGCCAAACTGCGTTGTCAAACGGTTTAATGGCACTGAAACCCTGATTCAAGACACGTACCTGCAAGGAAACGAAGGTGGGACTTTCCGTCAGAAAACGGGTTATTGCTCTGTGCCTGACATTTATGCAGCCGGTTTTGACCCATGCTATCTGGAACTGCTCGAAGCACTGCAAGCCCGTGCCTACGTCATCGTGCCGATTTTTTGCGGCAGTGAGCTTTGGGGTTTGCTGGCAGCCTACCAAAACACGGCTCCCCGCCAGTGGCAAGATGCAGAAATTCGGGTTGTCTCTCAAATCAGCAGCCAGCTTGGGGTCGCCGTGCAACAGGCAGAACTGTTTGCCCAAACGCAGCAACAGTCAGCCGCACTGAGACAGGCAAAAGAAACTGCCGATGCTGCCAGTCGTGCCAAGAGCGAATTTCTGGCAAATATGAGCCATGAATTACGCACACCCCTTAATGCTGTGTTGGGCTTTACTCAACTGATGGCGTGCGACTTGTCGTTAACGCAGACGCAGCAGGAACACGTTCGCATTATCAACCGCAGCGGTGCCCACCTGCTGAAGCTGATCAATGATGTGTTAGAAATGTCCAAAATTGAAGCGGGACGTACTGCTCTGGATGTCGATCGCTTCAACCTGCACCACCTCTTGCACAATCTAGAGGATATGCTGCGGCTACGAGCCGAAACCAAAGGCTTACAGCTTACCTTTGCTTGTTCAGATACGGTGCCCCAGGATGTCATCACTGATGAAGGTAAACTGCAACAGGTGTTACTCAATCTGTTGGGCAACGGCATCAAATTTACCCAGCAGGGTAGCGTCACACTCAAGGTTTACAGTAGCGATGAACAGCAGACGACCAACCGTCTCGCCAGTGCGATCGTGCCGCCCGAAGCACAAGCAATGCGGCTGCACTTTGAAGTTCAGGATACCGGACCCGGCATTGCACCCAATGAGCAGCAAAAGCTCTTCAAGCCTTTTGAACAAACGAGAGCTGGTTTATCCGCCTCGGAGGGTACTGGTTTAGGCTTGGCAATTAGTCAAAAATTTGTGCATTTAATGGGTGGCGAAATCACTGTCACTAGCGACCTGAACCAGGGCAGCACGTTTGCGTTTGCAATTCCAATCAACTATGTTGATGCGGTTGCGACTCCAGCATCGCTGCCGCTCGAAACGATCGTTGGGTTAGCCGCTGGGCAACCAACCTATCGTCTTTTGATTGCTGAAGATAATGCTACTAATCGCTATTTGCTCTCAGAAATGCTGCGTATACCAGGCTTTGAATTGAAGTGGGCTGATAACGGGCAGGAGGCGATCGAGCTTTGCAAGCAGTGGCAACCGCATCTAATTTTTATGGATTGGCGTATGCCTGTAATGGATGGGGTTGAAGCAACACGACGCATTAAAGCCGATGCTCAGATCGACCAGACGGTGATTATTGCGCTGACTGCTAGCGCCTTTGAAGAACAGCGGCAGGCGTTTTTAGCGGCTGGGTGCGATGACTTTATTAGCAAACCCTTTCAACGTCACATTCTCTTTAGCAAAATTAGCCAGCATTTGGGCGTACAGTATCAGCATCAAGCCGTCGATCGCGAAGCAACACTCCAACGCGAGACCTATACACCCCTAAACCCTGAACATTCGGCACAAACCAATGCGTCTAAAACTAATGGTCTAAAGACAGCCCTGGCAGCGTTGCCAGAAGCATGGAGAATACAGTTAAAGCGTGCAGCCTTGGAAGGCAGTGACTCGCGTATGTTTGAGCTTCTAGAGCAAATGCCACCGTCCCAGGTAGCCTCAAAAGCATCGCTCATTCAACTGGCTGAGAATTTTCAGTTTGATCAAATTCTGACGCTTATTGCTCTAGCTGATGCGATCGACACGGGCGATTCAGCTTAACCTTTGTATCAGTTGCTTAAACAAGGCTTTGCCACCAGGTCTTTAGTAAAGCTTCGCTCTTAAGCTATCTATACGCTGGGCTAAAAGGCGTGATCAAATAATTTCTCTGGACAACGCTTGTCAACGAAAACGTTATCCTTTTGGATGCCGATGCTGATCAGGCTAAAGCATCCTTTCAACCGAATGTTAACAAGCATCTTTGCAAAGAAAGCGCAGCGTTATGCAATTTAACCTTAGCCAAGTCACCCCAAAAACTGCTGATATTCTCGTTGTTGATGACACCGCAGAAAATATTCGTTTTCTGGCTGCGATGCTGACCCAGCAGGGCTATCAGGTTCGTAAAGCGCTTAACGGCAAAATGGCACTTACG
>JBGTJW010000176.1:0-4400 GCA_041744955.1 Stenomitos sp.
TCCTGATAAAACGAAAGAATCAGTACTATATGTAACGGTGTTCCCGGCTTTCTTCCTATGCTCTTCAGTATGGATTCTGACTTTTTTGCGTAGTGGGAAGGTTCAAAGATTAAAAATAGGATTCAAGAATTTGAAGAAAGAAAACCAAAAGCTCAGACAAGATAATCTAGCCTTGAGTAGAGATGTATTAAGTGCAAAAGACGACTTTGAAACTGAACTTTCAACTTTACAAGAGCGGCAGAGTAAAATCATTCAAAGAAAAAGGCAAGTTTTGTCGAATATGCATTCTCAAGTTGAAAGCACTAGAGACCAAATAGACTCACTTTCTCATCGTGGAATTAGCAATGTAGAAGCCGAGGAGATTAAGGCTAAGTTGTCAGACCTTGCCATTCAGATTGAGAAGGAGCTAGATATATACGATCGGCGATCAATCGAATTGGCAGATGCAAGAAAGATGGATGATATAGATTGGAGTATTACTGAAACAGTACCAAGCCAAGAGAGCAATTTATCCAGCTAGCTTCTTCCAAAGATATTCGTAGTACCGCTTTGCGCTGGGTGGTATCTTGAGATCCTCTCGATATATAGATTCAGTAGCAATACGTTTAAATATTTTTGTGTATTCCACTAACGGTTCAGCTAGAACCTTAGGATTTTTTTTTGGATATTCTATACCCCAAGCATCAAGTATAGAATTACTATTAGCTACTAGAGTGTGCTTAACTAGCTGCCCGTACTGCTTTAAGTCATCCTGTTTATTACCAGAAGAAAAAGGCTTGAACTTGCTGAAGTAACGATTGATTAGCTCTTCATACTGCTTTTCCGCTTCTTCTAAATCAACTGCCTCTTGTCGCAAATCCTCGCCTAGTTTGATTATTTGCGCTTCTAGCCTGTTACGCTCTGGAGAACTGAGAAGATGACTCATGGCAGCCTTTATACCTTGTTTAATTCTTACTAAGGGTTTCTGTTCCATTCAAAGTTTCTCCAATCGTCATTCATCTATACGCATTCTCCAAGAAATATCAGGACTGTTTTTCCTGATGGGAGGTTTGCGTTTAGATGAACGTGGAGGCTCTGTATTTAATCTTGCTCTATCTTAGTACAAAAGAACTATGTGTCAAGTTCTTTGTTTCTGAAAAGAGGCAATGAAAAGTGTGTTTTTAAAGCAGTATATTTACTTATTTATTACAGATGATTGAATGCTGATGGGCTTGGATGGATAGGCTATGCGTTGATGGTTGGACTGCTGCCAGACTTCAACGAAGACGGTGGCAATTTTGGACATCTCCTCGCGGGTGAGACCCGCATCAATGAGCTGTTTGTCTTGCCAGCGGGCGCGAAGAATTTTGTTAATCATAGAAAGCGCTTCTTTAGGAGTGGCATCTTTGAGCGATCGCAGTGCCGCTTCGCACGAATCTGCCAGCATGACAACGCCTGTCTCACGCGATTGGGGGGCAGGACCATCGTATTGAAAATCAGCATCGTTTATCGTGGGGGCGGGTTTGCCTTGTGCGACTGCTTCCTGCGATCGCTGCTGCGCCTGATGGTAGAAGTAGGCAATCAACATCGTGCCTTGATGTTCAGGAATAAAGGACTGCACGGCTTTGGGCAAGCGATACTTCCGCGCCATCACAATGCCTTCGGTAACGTGCTTTTTGATAATTGCGGCACTTTTCCAGGGATTGTCAATTAAATCGTGTTTGTTGGGTCCGCCCATCTGATTTTCGATAAAGCTTAGCGGATCGTGCATTTTACCAATGTCGTGATAAAGCGTCCCTGTCCGCACCAGCTCAACGTTGCAGCCCAAGGCTCGTGCGGCGGCTTCTGCCAAAGTGGCGACAAACAGCGTGTGCTGAAAGGTGCCAGGAGTTTTGGCAGCGAGTTTTTTGAGCAGGGGACGGTTGGGGTTGGACAGTTCGACCAGGCGAATGGTGGTGACAAGGTCGAACAGTTGTTCTAGATAGGGACTCACCCCGATCGCGACAATACTCCAGGCAAGCCCAATCAGCCCATGAATCACTGTGGCACCCAGGAGCGTATAAATACCTACGCCTGAGACAACATTGAGTGCGAGATAAAGGACACCTTGAAGAACACCAACAGCCGCGCCCAACAACGCCAGGTCTTCGCGCGATCGCAGCCGTCCTGCCATATAGCCGCATAGAATGCCGCCTGCCGCACTCGAAAGTAGATGGCTCCAGGGCAATACCGTGCCCAACGGCAGGCAGAGTGCCAACAGCGCAGCCACAGCAACGCCTAGAGGTGAGCCGTAGAAGCTACCCACTAACAAACCGATCGCGGAAAGATTCGTTGAAGGGACATTGAGTGCCACCAGCAACGGCGTACTCAGCGTGAGTAGCACAATCAAGGTGCGATCGCGACGACGCATCCCCGGATGAAACCGACGCTCAACGAACCAATAGATGCCAACAGCAGCGCCGACTACAACCCCAAAACCGATCAGTCCTACCCAATCAATACCGCGACGACTGAGCTTAAAGTGGTCGAGCAAGGCAAAATCAGCCGTTGTAATACTTTCACCCGCGTAGACGATCGCGTCACCCTGCTTGATTGCCACCATCTCTGGCTTCACATCCTGTGCCGCGCGATCGGCGCTCAGGCGAGTTTGGGTTTCATCGTGTACCAGGTTGGGCTGGAGCGATGCCAGCAAAAGGTTGGTAGCGATCGGCTCTGTCCCTGCTGGCACCCAGTCCGTCACCTGAAGCCTGACTGCTTCAGCCAGAAGAGGCTGCGGTAGTCCTGACGGGATGCCCTGAGCCAAAATGCGATCGACCGCTTGCAGGAGGCGAGTTTGCAGCAACCGCCATTCTGGGTCACTCAGATCAAGCAGCGAGGCATCAAAAACTGGTGTTGTTTCTGGCGGCGCTAGTTTGGGCAGTGACTTGAGCGCCACCTGGTATTGCGATCGCGCCGTATTGATCGCGTCCACCAAAGCGTTGTAGCCAGCAGCAGAGACGGTGCGGCGATGCGATCGCAGTTCGGCAAACGCTTTCTGCTGATTTGCGTCTAGTGCCATCAGCTTTGGTGCTTGTGAGGCTCTCCCTGGGCGCGTTGCCTGGTTCACAGCCATAGCAACCTCAGTCCAGTTCTGTGCCGACGCTTTTCGCAGGTAGGTTTGCACAGGCATCGACAAAATTGCGGTTTTAGCGAAGGGGAAATCTCCCGCCAATTGCCTGAGTTCATTCGCCTGGTTAAGCTGCTGCTGAATCGCTTGCTCAATCGTTTGATTGATGGTTTGATCCAACATCAATACAGACGTGGCTTCTCTACGAGCAACCTTGCGCTTTTCCTCGGTTGCTTTGATATCTTCAACTCTGACTGAGGCAGGAGCAACAATGGTTTGGGGTGCCGCTTTGCCGACATCCAGCTTCGGCGCGTTATAGAACCGATGACCGATCGCGCTAGTAATGACAACGACGGTCACAGCGACCAGCAACGAAGAGCGAGAAGCTGCACCAGAAGAAACGTTCCTGATCACGTGCCCATTTGGTTGCCCAGACGAACCCTTTGACTGCCCTAACTTTGACTGCCCTGACTTTGACTGCCCTGACGATGGGTGGAGCGATCGTGCCACGGGCAAAGGCGGATGCTGCCTGAAATGCTGGTCGGTGATTCGATGTAGCCGCGTCCCCCATTTTGTCCACAGTCGCCTTGCACGACGACCCCGAGTCTCTAACAGCTGCGTCAGTCGCTGAAGCAGTTTCATAACAGCACATCCTCGCCCCGTTGATGGCAGCGATTCCTGAATGGATCACGGGACTGAACGAGAACGGTTAGCATAGCCCTTTCATTATAGAAAGTCGTTTCACCTTTCGATTTGCGTTGGGAGCCTGACCTTCGAGGTGCGATCGACTGTTTCTTCAGGAAGCCAGCGACCCCTTCACCGCTTCACCCCTCAACAACAAACTATCCATGATCGCCCTTCTAACGAGGACGAATAACGCCAGGAGCCGCGATCGCGGCGACAGCCATGCGCTCTGCGGGAGCGTAAACACCCGACCAGGCAGCAAACAAATGGGCTGCTAATGCGTGCAACGCGGTCTCTGGTATGCCCCAAACGTGCGAGTCGGTAGCCACCCATGCCAACGGTAGCCCACCGAGACCCTGGTAAGCGCCCCCAAGGGCACCCGTCAACGCAGCTATGACTGGAGCCGCTTCGCCGCAACGTGCCGCCCGTAAAAGTGCTAACCGCAGATCGCAAGGCGTGCTGAGAAAGCAATAAAAAGCAAGTGCGATCGCCTCATTGCCCGTCTGCGCGCGCTCGATGGCAATGTCGCGCTCTTCTCCCATGGTCACTTTGGGCGCGTCCTCGTCGCCCGCTGGATTGGGCTACCCGTTGCCCAAGCACAACATTTTTTGCTCGATACCGCATCGGTCAG
>JBGTJW010000177.1:0-9530 GCA_041744955.1 Stenomitos sp.
AACTTAATGGTTTCCAAGGCGGTGCCAGCTTTCACAGCATTAAGTTGTTCAGCGGCGATCGCCTGCCACACCTGCCCGATCGGCTGGTTCAAAATATTTTGGTTGCGCGGCTGATCAGGAAACAGCTCAAAAAAGCGGACATCAGTCAGGTCATTGAGTGCCCGACTGCTAAGATTGAGCCGATTAACGTCTGCCTGCCGTGCCTTTAAGTCTGCGTCGGTATACTGCCCCAGGTGCGATAGAGCCTCACTGCTAAGCGGTTTGAGTTGATCTAACCATTGGTTCGCGATTTGATCCCATGCAGCGCGAAGGGGCGCATCGGCTGCGTCTGCCGTGAGTTGCCGCCCGCTACGGTCTGGATACTTGTCATAAAAGGTTGCGTTGACCAGGCTGGAGAGAAAAACAGCGTCAATGCCTAGAGCCTCACGACGCTGGTCAAGTGACTGTTTACGCTTTTGTTCTGCTTGCGAAAATTTAGGTGCAGGCGGTTTTGTGTTGGCATTTGTTGTTTGATCCGGCTGTGGGTTTGGCTGCTTCAAGGGCTGCCAGTCATGAGCAATCCACCAGGTAAACCAGACCGTGCCTGCCGCTAACAGAAGGAGGGCGATCGTTCCAAAACCAGACTTACGCTGGGGACGAGTAGCAGGCGGATAGACAGTTGGCGCTTGAGTGACGTGACTAACCTGGGCAGGCGCAACTGCCAGAGTCGCTGGATACAGTGCAGAGGCAGAGGACGATCGCTGTCCCTCCGGTGGTTGCGTGGGGCGATCGACTGAGGCTGGTAGGCTGCTACCCAGCGCTGCCATCACTGCTTGCGCCGTTTGATAGCGTTTAGCCGGATCGGGGTCGAGCATACGGCTTAAAATTGCCATCAGCTTGGGGCTAAGGTGAACCAGCTTTAGCCATTGACGGCGATTGCCTGCCAGGAGGTCTTGCGGTTCCTTCCCGGTTAGCAACACCAGCACCGTTGCCGCCAGGGCATAAAAATCGCTGTGTGGAAAGACTTCCCCCCGATCCATCTGCTCACTGGGAGCATAGCCAACTTTGCCCAGACAAGTAACATTGACAGGGGGAGCAGCCACCGATCGCCGTAACTGTGAATTCACCTCAGCGGCTGCCTGCTTGACACCACCAAAATCAATCAAGATCGGCAAGCCATCTACCGTCCGCAGCATCAAATTATCAGGCGAAATATCCCGATGAATCACACCACAGGTATGGATGTAGTCCAGTACAGGCAGGAGTTGAAGCAATAGTTGCGTCACATCTGCTTCTGTGAAGCTATAGCCCTGGTTTTGGCACGATCGCAGCAACGCCTGATACGTCTCGCCCTCTACATAGTCCTGCACCAAAAATAACCGCCGCTTGCCCTGCCAATCTGCCTGAAACAGTTCCCGAAAGCGTGGAATCTGGGGGTGTTGCAGCTTGTAGAGAATGCCTGCCTCCCGCTCAAACAATTCCTCTGCTTTGTGTAGCGCCTCCGTCCCTTGCACCTGCGGCGCAAATTCTTTCAGCACACACCGCTCATGAAACCGATTGGTATCTTCTGCCAGATAAGTACGCCCAAAGCCACCATGACCTAACTCATGCAAAACGCGATAGCGCAAGCCCAACATTTGCCCTGCCATGCCCCCGACTGTCGATCGCGGTACGATCGGCAGCATCTCACCGCATAGACGACAAAAGCGATTATCGTCAGGATTATCATGCCCCTGGCTGCAAAAGAGAGGTTTCATCAGGTTCGTTAGAAGAGTATCAGGAACAGAAGATTGAAAAGGGGCTGAGGGGGCGCTATGTAGTCTCCATCATACCCACCGCCAAAGTAGTCATCAGCAATTTAGTGTAGAAGGCGGAAGGTAGAAGGCGGAAGGCAAAAGGCGGAAGGATGAACGGTCAAAATTAACTCAAAACTCACAACTTAAACGTCATAATTTCTCCTATCGCCTCATCTCCTATCTTCTTACCCTTTAGCCCTTAGCCCTTAGCCTTTAGCCTTTACCCTTCATCCCCCATGACTTTCCACCTCGGCTGTGCCATTTGGGCGTATAAAGGCTGGCTGGGAGAGCTATTTCCCTCAGATAGCCGTGCTGCCGATTTTCTGCATCTCTACAGTCGCCGTTTTACGGCGGTAGAAGGGAATACGACGTTTTACTCCATCCCGGAGGCAGAGACTGTGAAGCGTTGGGCAGGTGAAACGCCTGACGGGTTTAAGTTTTGCCTCAAATTGCCGAAAAGCCTGACTCATAACGGGTTACTGCAACCTGCGGTTCCTGGCACGTTAGCGTTTCTGACGAGAATGCAGGGTTTGGGCGATCGCCTTGGTCCCTTTTTAATCCAACTGCCGCCCAGCTACAGCCCGTCGAGATTTGCCGATTTAGCCGCGTTCCTCACCGCTTTGCCCCGCAACGAAGCCGAATTTGCGCTTGAAGTGCGCCATCTCGACTGGTTTAAAGCACCCCATGCCGAAAACCTGACCACACTGCTCAAGCCGCTAGGCGTTGGGCGCGTGCTGCTAGATACTCGTCCTCTTTATGACGCGCCAGATGACCCACAGTTGCATTCCGAGCGCAAGAAACCCAAGCTGCCTTTACAGCCCAGCGTGACGGCTCCTTTCAGTCTGATTCGCTTCATCAGTCATCCTGATTTGTCGCTCAATCAACGGTTTTTAGAGGAATGGGTGGCGTTGGTGGCTCAATGGCTCCGGCAAGGAACCCGCATTTATTTCTTCGTGCATTGTCCTGTGGAGGAGCGATCGCCTGCCAATGCCCGCCATTTTCAACAACTTTTAGAACGACGCTATGAGCAAGTGCCGCCTCTGCCCTGGAACATGATCCACGCTCCAACTCAGTTGAGTTTGTTCTAGTTATAATATTTTGCCCTCGCGACCGTAATAATAGCGACAGACTCTAAGCTTTGTGCTGAAAGTGTAAATCGTCCAACCAATCGACATAAAGAATGAGTGAAGGATAGCTGTTGTCTTGACGATCAGCAAAGCCTTACTGGCAAATAGATCGTATCTACCAGTGACCCGTTCCTGTGAATTCACCCAGCTTAAAATCTTTATTTTTATTCTTGTACCACTAGCACAAAAACCTGTTGTCTCATGCTCACTTATTTCTGCCAGCGGTAGAACACAGCATGATGCCAGCGGTAGAACACAGCATGAAAGATTCGTACTTACTCTCACCGATGCAGCAGGGAATGCTGTTTCATAGTCTTCATGAGCAGCAGTCTGGGGTCGATCTTGAACAAATGGTCTGCACCTTACCAGAACAGCTAGAAGTCGAACCATTTATGCAGGCATGGCAGGAGGTTGTAGCGCGTCATCCAGTCTTAAGAACCAGTTTTCAATGGGATGCTTTAGAGGAACCAAGGCAAGTGGTGCAGCCAAGCGTCTCCTTGCCTTTTACGCAGCATGATTGGCAAGGTTTAGCGGTTGCAGAACAAGACGATCGCCATGCCCTGTATTTGCAGACCGATCGCCTGCATGGGTTTGACCTGGCTCACGCTCCCCTCATGCGTCTTGCCTTGTTTCGGTTGGCTAACGCTGAGTTTCGTTTGATCTGGACGTTTCATCACATTCTGCTGGACGGGCGATCGGTGCCGCTGTTGCTTCAGGAAGTCTTTGCCCTCTATGAAGCGACGTGTCAGGGACAACCGCTAACGCTGGCAACGCCTCGCCCCTACTGCGACTATGTTGAGTGGCTACAGCAGCAGGATCGATCGACCGCCAAAGGCTTCTGGCAGCAGTTACTCAAAGGCTTTGCAACACCAACGCCGCTGCTGCCAGCCCAGGCATCAAGTCAGTTGCTCGACCAACCTGGACATGGAGAAGAGCAGCGTTGCCTCGCGGCGGCATTAACAACAGCGTTGCAATCCCTTGCCCAACAGCAGGACATTACGCCCAATACGATCGTCCAGGGTGCCTGGGCGCTACTGTTGAGCCGTTACAGTAGCGAAGCGGATGTTGTGTTTGGGGCAACCAGAGCCTGCCGCCAATCGTCAATTGATGGAGCCGACTCCATCATTGGGCTGCTGATCAATACGCTGCCTGTCAGAGTCCAGGTGCCAGCGGAGGCAGCGTTACTGCCCTGGCTAAAAGCGTTGCGATCGCAGCACATCGCTGTCCGTGACTATGAGCATACGCCGCTAGTAGATGTGCAGGCGTGGAGTGAGGTGCCGGGTGGAGTACCTCTCTTTGAAAGTCTGGTCGTGTTTGAAAACTATTCACTTAATACGAAGCTACAGCAACAGGGCGGCAACTGGCAGCACCGCGAATTTCAACTGCATGAGCAACCGCCGCTGCCGCTAGTGCTGATCGGCTGTCTGGACACCGAACTGGTATTGAAAATTTCCTACGATCGCCGTCGGTTTGATCAAGCCGCCATCCTGCGCTTACTGGGGCACCTCCAAACCTTGCTGACTAGCATGATTACGAACCCACAGCAATCTTTGGCAGAGCTGCCACTGGTGACGGAAGCCGAACGGCACCAACTGCTGGTGGCATGGAACGATACAGCGGTTGACTATGCGCAAGCGACCTGTTTGCATGAACTCTTTGAAACACAGGTAAAGCGTAACCCCGACGCGATCGCCGTGGTTTACGAAGCGCAACCGCTTACCTATGGCGAGGTCAACCGTCAGGCAAACCAACTTGCCCATCACCTGAAAGCGCTGGGTGTGCGTCCGGGCACCTTTGTTGGCGTTTACTTGAATCGTGGCTTAGAGATGATTCCCACACTGTTGGGCATTCTCAAAGCTGGCGGGGCCTACGTGCCGCTGGAACCGACCTTTCCCCAAGCACGGGTGCAGTGGATTCTCGACTCCCTGGACGTGCGCTGGGTTGTAACGCAGCCGTTGCACCGATCGACCTTTGAAACACTCCAAACGCAACTGCCCAGGCTAGAGCATTTGATCTGCTGCGACGCAATGGCGATCGAACCGAGCGATCAAGGCTGTGCTTCAACACAAACAGGTTTACAGATTTGGCAACCATCGCACCTGTGCCAGCAGCCAACAGCAAACCTATCCAGGCAGGGCAGTGCTGATGATACTGCCTATGTCATCTTTACCTCGGGCTCTACGGGCACACCGAAGGGGGTTGTCGTCCAGCATCAGCCTGTGATCAATTTAATCGAGTGGGTCAACCGCAGTTTTAACGTTACTGCAACCGATCGCGTGTTGTTCATTACCTCGCTCTGCTTTGACCTGTCTGTGTATGACATCTTTGGGCTACTGGCAGCGGGTGGATCAATTCGAGTAGTGTCTAACGACGATGTACGCGATCCGGTAGCGCTGGTGCAGATTCTATGCCATGAACCCATCACCTTTTGGGATTCAGCACCGCCTGCCTTGCAACAGCTCGTGCCTTTTTTCGCCAACCTGAAGGACGAGCGATCGCAGCTACGGCTGGTCTTTCTGAGTGGCGATTGGATTCCAGTGACGCTGCCTAATGCGCTCAAAGCAGCGTTTCCTGGTGTAGAGGTGATTTCCCTGGGTGGAGCGACCGAGGCAACGGTCTGGTCAAACTTCTACCGTATTAACGACATTGATCCAAGTTGGACGAGCATTCCCTACGGCAAACCCATCCAGAACGCCCAATACTACGTGCTGGATGCGCGTCTGCAACCCTGCCCGATCGGTGTGACGGGCGAACTCTACATTGGTGGCGACTGTCTGGCATCCGGCTACACCGATCCGGTTAAAACGGCAGAGCGGTTTATCCCACATCCGTTCCCTCCCTCGCCACACGCACGGCTGTACCGAACAGGCGATCTGGCACGCTTTTTTCCCGATGGCAACATTGAGTTTTTGGGTCGCATTGACCATCAGGTGAAGATCCGTGGCTTTCGGATTGAACTGGGCGAAATCGAGGCTGTGCTAGCTCAAAACGCAGCTATCCGGGTGTCTGTCGTGATGGCACGGGACGATCAACCCGGTGAAAAACGTCTGGTTGCTTACGTCGTACCACGCCAGCAGCCAGCACCCACGATCGCCGAGCTGCGCCAGTCCCTTAAAGAAAAACTGCCGGATTATATGCTGCCGTCCGCGTTCGTCTTGCTGAAAGAGCTACCCGTCACGGCAAACGGCAAGCTCGATCGCACCGCGTTACCGGCTCCCGAAAGTGTCTTTGCAGGCGATCGACGGGCTTCGCTGTCTCTGGCAACGCGCAAGGGTGAGCCGGATGCAGCAATTTCGTTTGTAGCGCCGAGAGATGAGCTAGAGCGTCAGTTAACCGCGATCTGGGAAGGTGTTTTGCGCATCAAGCCGATCGGCATTCACGATCACTTCTTTGAACTGGGCGGTCATTCAATGTCAGCCGTGCGCGTATGGACGCAGATCGAAAAAACACTTGGCAAGCGTCTGCCGCTGTCAACGCTCTTTCAGGCACCCACGATCGAAGCGCTGGCAAACTGTCTCCGCCTGGACGTAGCACCATCCACCTCTAGTACAGCCCAAATTGATACAGCCCAAGCTGGTGTAGCTCAAGCTGGTGCAGCACTATCAGACTCATCACCGGGCGCGACAGCCATCACTCCTTCCCTGGTCGTCATTCAGCCGGGTCAACCCGCAAGCGGTAAACCACCATTGTTCTGTATTCATGTTCTGGGTAGGGGGCTAAAGCATTACCTCCCGCTGGTACGCCATCTTGATCCAGAACAACCGGTGTATGGGCTGGCGGCTCATATCGCTGGAGAAGCGATCGCCATCGATCGTGTTGAAGCTCTGGCAGCGCACTATAACCAGCAGATGCGAACGCTACAGCCCCAAGGTCCCTACTTACTGGTGGGAGTTTCATTTGGTGGTTTGGTGGCGTATGAGATGGCACAACAACTGACGACACAAGGACAACAAATTGGCTTCCTGGGTTTGATGGATACCTACCCATCGATCGCCAACCAGCCTCTTTTAAGGCATCTGGTGAACAAACGAGCCGTCAAACACTGGCATAAAATCAAGCAGTTTGGGCTTGCTTACTTGCTGCAAATGATGGCAGTACAAATCCACTGTCGCACTCAAGATTTGAAGACAGCACTCCGGCACGGGTGCTGCCATGCCAGCATTGCCTTTTGCCGCTATACAGGCTTGCCATTACCCGACAAACTTACGGATTTTAACTACGAGCAAGAAAACCATCAGATCGCGAATCGTTACTGTATCCGCAGCTATGGCGGACGTGTCACGTTGTTTAAGGCAACTGAGCACCTGATGCCTCATACCCTGAGTGACACTGAACTGAGCTGGCGGCAGTTAGTAGAAGAGGGGTTAGACGTGCATCATATCCCCGGTGATCATCTGGGGATCTTGAAGGAACCCTATGTGAAAGAGGTGGGTGACGCTTTGCGAAGCTGTCTTGCCGAAGCAACAGCCCCTTCTGACAGCAAACCTTAACGGCTGCTGGCGATCAACTCAATTGCACAACGGGTTGATCGTCAATTAACGTTTGCAATGCCAGGAGGTCTTCTACCGTAATGCGGAGAAAGCGCTGCTCATCCACGCGAAACAGCACTTTGACGCGATCGCTCCCTGGATGTCCAGGCGGCTCCAGTCTGGCAATGTTGCGGGCACCATCACGATCGTTGAGCGGCTGTACCTGATGGCTGCTGCCAAAGCGGCGAGTGACCAGACGATCGCCGTCAAAGTAAACTTCTGTTTGATTCGCTGCCACACCCAGTTCGCCAATGACTAGCTCGATGCTCGGTTGATTGTCCAAAGAGGCACCCAGCCTCAACTCCACTGGATCGCTCATGGGATAGGCTTGCCCCGCTTTAATCAGTGGATGCCAGTTATGGCAGTTTTGGCGACGATCCCAATAGCGAATGCCGTAGCCGTGATAGAGAAAGTCTTTGAGTTCAATGCCCTGGCTGAGTTGCAGCGCCCCATGGGCGATCGCCTCAAAGGGTTTTTCGCAACGTACGTTACTGGACTCAAAATGCTGTTGCACCCAGGTCTGCACTGCTGGTATCTGCGCCGTGCCACCCACCAGCAACACAGCATCAATATCGGTCGTTTCTAAGCCCTGCCGTCGCGCTTGCTGCAACACCTGCGACAGGCAATCATCCAGGCGATCGAAAAACTGGTGCTGTTTTAGAATGTCTTCAAATTGCGTACGGCTCAGTTGCAGTTCGTAGCTCTCAAAGGTTTCGTCGTCAAAGTACACTTCTTGCGCCTGAGTTTGCAGCGAAAGCTGAATTTTTAGCCGCTCTGCCAAGCGTGTGGTCAGTGGCGTGACTGCCAACCCTTGCGCCTCAGCAAAATAATCCACTAACCAGTTGTCGATGTCCGATCCGCCCAGGTTTTGTCCCGCTTTCGCTAACACCCTGGCTGTCTTGGGCGTTTGCCCCGACTGTTCCGCAAAGGATTTTTGCCCCCATTTAAGGATAAAGCCAAGCGGTTTTGGCTGCACCCGGGCATTGTCCAAGCGCACTAGCGAGAGATCCAGCGTGCCACCGCCAAAGTCAATGACCAAAAGTGTTTCGCGATCGGCTAACCCATAACCCAGTGCCGCTGCCGTTGGTTCATCCAGCATTCGCACCTGTTCTACTTGCAGCGACTCACAGATGCGCCCTAACCAGAGACGGTATGCCTCAAAGCTATCGACTGGCACAGTAAAGACGATCGACTGTCCCGCTTCCGGTTCAATGGTCTTAAGCTGCTGTACAAGTTGAGTCAGAAACCATTGCCCTACTTGCTCAAACCGGACGGTACAGCCGTCTAGCTCAGGCAAGAAGCCCTGCACGCTGGAACCAATGCCGCGCTTAAAGTTACGAAAGAAACGTGGGTCTGTAGACAAATCAAGGGCACGATCGCGCACGGTTTGACCAACCACTACTGTGCCCTGACGCGCATCCTCAACGTAAAGCAAACTGGGAATGAGGGGTGGATTCTGACCAGAACGATCGCTGATGCCTGGTAAAGAGAGTGTTTCTGGTTGCTGTGTGGCGCGATTCCAACGGGCAACAACGGTGTTGCTAGTCCCAAAGTCAATTGCAATTCCCATGCCGTCTCAAATCACTTCACATACGTGGCTCTTTTAAGACAATAAATGATAGGCAAGCACCGCCCTCACTCTGGGGGCATCATAATCGCGCTGCTTTGACTTGTCTTTTCTGAAAGAACTGTCTTTTCTGAAAGCATGGCTCAGGCGGGGTTTGAACCTGCGACCTTGGGCTTATGAGTTGCGAGTAAATCGCTGAAAAGCAGTCTAGCAGGGCGTTCTAGATTTTGTCCAGATTAGGCGATCGCTGCCACATTTATTGCGCTAAAAGTCTTGGACTACTTTTGGACTGTATCACTTTTGGGTTATGTTCTGTAACCTCGATTCCCTCGTGAAAATTAGCTCCTACGCATAGGCTCGAATGCCGATTCTTTCGTTGGTGAGTTGCTTGATGACGCAACGGATCACAGATAGGGCACACTGGAGGGAAAATCGAGGTAACTCTATGACCGTTTTGAATCTTGCGGCAATTCCCAATAGCATCGGCACTGTAGAAGAACTCGCAGCATGGTGTGCGTTTGTCTTGCGTGAG
>JBGTJW010000178.1:0-2468 GCA_041744955.1 Stenomitos sp.
GCGAAGCGTCCTGGACTCCCGCTGTGGAGCTAAAGGACACTGGCGAAGCACTACTGTTGAGGGCGAAATTACCTGGTATTGAAGCCAAAGACCTGGACATTCAAGTGACGAAAGAAGCAGTTTCCCTTTCTGGTGAACACCGTTATGAGGGAAAGACCGAGAAGGAAGGCTTCTTCCGCACCGAGTTCCGCTATGGCAAATTCCAGCGTGTGATTCCGCTCCCCGTCGCAGTGCAGAACGATCGCGTTGAGGCTAACTACAAAGATGGAGTCTTGAGCCTGACTATGCCAAAGGTTGAAGAAGTCTGTAACAAGGCAGTCAAGATCAACCTGACGGGCGCTGAACAGCCAGGCGCAACCCTTGAAGCTACCGGTCGCAACTAAAAATGGCACGGCACTTCAAGCGCTGTCACATCTAGCTGCCACAGCTAAATAGGGTGAGTCAATCATCACTCTCTGAATAACGCAATCTAGGCAAACCAGATTTGCTTCAAGCAGGATAGGCACCACGCTTGTCCTGCTTTTTTCTGCCTTACAGCCACCTTTGTCCCGTTCCCGACTCCCCACTCCCGACTCCCCACTCCCTCCAGCCGCACTCTGGGCAAGTCATCCGGGCAGACTCAAGGGCATTGAAACAATCTCTGCAATCAGTCTTTGTAATCCGCGTCATACTGCCTCATGGTTTCGATCACACGATCGTCCCGTTGAGATCACGCCTATTCGCTGACTGTATCACCTGTTCATTCTTGGAAAAGCCCGATATTACTTGTATCGCAAGCCCCCGAAAAACCATGTCAGTTCAATCTACCGTCGTTGCCTCGATCGCCCCCACCCCAAAAGCCTCCTTACGCCCCTTTGAAAAGTTGCTGACTGGCATTGCACTCACCTGTGCCAGCCTGGTAATGCAGGGACAGGGACTTGCCCATAGCAGTGAAGTTCCCGTCGCCCAACCTCTGCCTGCAAACGCTGTTGCGGTTGCCCGTACGGCGACGAACCCGATGCCCAATGGCACCTATCTCTACGGTCAGGCTTCCAAAGCAGGACAATTAGGTGCAACCTATCTAGTTTTTGAAGTGAATAAAGGTAACGTGACGGGCGCGTTTTATATGCCTCGATCGTCCTTTGATTGTGTGCATGGTACGTTTCAGGCGCAACAGTTGGCGCTCACTGTCGTCAACAGCTACGAGCAAGCTGGCTATCCCTATGCGGTTGCCCTTCAAAATCGTGGGACTTCTGCATCCTCAACACAACCCAACGTTGCACCCATTAGTTTAGAAGGCTACCACCCCATCAAGCAGCTAAGTGCAGGCGATCGACGCATCTTGTCCACCTGCAAAGCCAGCCGTTAAAGACTCTTTTGGCTTAGGGCTTTGCTGTACTTGCAGGCGTGGTGATATCCAGACTGCGCCAGAGATACCAGGCGGCGATCGTGCGGTAGGGTCGCCACGGTTGCCCGATCCGCTCAACAGTTTTCTTGTCCGGTAATTCTGCTAAACCGTAAGCGCGACGAATGGCAGAGCGAATGCCGAGATCATCCACAGGCAGTACATCCCAACGATGCAGCCGAAAGATGAGTAACATTTGCACCGTCCAGCGTCCCACACCTTTAATGGGGATGAGCGTTTGCGCGATCGCCTCATCGTCCATTGCTTCTAACTCAGCCATCGTGGGCAACCCATCCAGCGTTTTCTGCGCCAGATCTTTCAAATACACAATTTTGGGACGTGAGATACCTGCACTTCGTAAGTCGTCATCGGGCGTATTGAGCAACTCCACAGCAGTTGGGAAACCCTGGTGAGGATAGAGCGCTAGAAAGCGACGATGGATTGCCGCCGCAGCTTTGCCTGACAACTGTTGATAAAGGATGGATTCGCAAAGGCAATACAGCAAATCGCCCTTTTGCCGTCCCAGGTTCAAGGTGCAGGCACCCACTTGTTCAATAAGAGTTGCCAAAATAGGATCAGCTTGGGTAAGAGCGGCGATCGCCACTGAGTAGTCGATCGACTCTTCTGATTGAGATGTAGTCATCGGCAGAATTAAAGCTCACGTTCAATCATCATTTATGCAGCCCAAACAGCCTGTCTACACGAAGCGAGTCCTGCTTATTTTAGCGACCAGTGCCGTTATAGCGTGGGTCAGTGCTTGCGTGACTCGTTCGGACGATCGCTCCCATGCTGCTCCCGTCCGTCAAGCGCAAACGTCTTCTCTTTGGACGCAACTCCAGAAGGGTGATGGCTATGTGGTGATGATGCGTCATGCCCTTGCACCTGGCGTTGGTGATCCCAGTGGCTTTCGGCTGAACGATTGCTCGACACAGCGCAATTTGTCGGCGGCTGGACGGCAGCAAGCAGTTCGTATCGGGAAGGCGTTTCGCGATCGCAAGATTCCCATTGCCAGCGTGCGATCGAGTCAATGGTGTCGCTGTCTGGAAACGGCAAAGCTACTCAATCTCAAGCCTGTTCAAGCCTT
>JBGTJW010000179.1:0-9770 GCA_041744955.1 Stenomitos sp.
ACGTGAGCACAAGATCCCCGACTTCTTCGAGAAGTCGGGGATCTGAACAGATAAAGCCTACAACTCAAATGAGATTGCTATAGTATCAACCGATTACATCATAATTTCGCATTCATTTTTGTCGTTTGATTCCATCCCTATGAGGTTACGCATGATGCCCCTAAGTTCAGAGAAAACGATTCCTAAAACGACCGCAATTTCGCTACGATCGCTGTCAGTTGTGATCATTGCGCTGAACGAAGAAGAATGTATCGACAAGGCGATTCGCTCCTGTCAATCGTTTGCGGATGAAGTGGTGGTAGTTGATAGCGGTAGCCAGGATGCAACAGTGCAAATTGCTCAGGAGTTTGGTTGCCAGGTTTATCACAACCCCTGGACAGGCTACTCCGACCAGCGTAATTTTGGAGCCGATCGCGCACAGCATGACTGGATTTTCTTCATTGATGCGGATGAAGTCATCGACGATCGCTTAGCCGCCGCCCTGCTGGAGTGGAAGCAAGCACCAATGATCGCAGCTAACGCTTTTTCTGCCGTGCGCATTGGCGACTTTTGGGATACGTGGCTCGACACTCGACCGGAACATCACACGCGCCTCTACAACAAAACTATTTTTCGTATTAAAGATGTTCTGGTACACGAAGGACCGGATGTCAAAGATGCACCCGTGGTCAAACTACCCGGCGTAATCTGGCACTACGGCTTCCGCGACATCAGCGATTTAGTCATTCGCTTTAACCGCTACACCGATTTAGATGCCCAACAAGCCCATCGTAATGGCACTCGCTTTAGTCTGCTGCGACTCTTACTGAAACCATCCGCAAAGTTTGTGCAGCAATACTTTTGGTACGGTATGTTTCGTCAGGGTATGGCTGGCTTTACGCTCTCCGGTCTATGGAGTTTCTACATCTTTTTAAAGGAAATCAAACTGTACGAAATTGATTGGAAAAAAGGGCGATCGCCAGAGAAGCATTAAAGTTTTGAGTTTATTTTACCGTCTCCCAACTCCCGCTTTAGCCTTTAGCCTTCAACCTTTAGCCTTTCCCCTTCTGCCCTCTGCCTTCTGCCCTTATGCAAACCAACATCACAACTCCCACCCACCGTCCCCAGTTTGGTTTACAGCCAACGCTGGCATGGACTGCCATGTTGGGATTGGTGTGCTTCTCGCTGCTGTGCATTGTGGCGGGTGCGGGTGGGTTGCTGCGGTTAGCGTATCCAGCGATCGCGCTGCTGGTTGGCTTGTTTTTGTTTAAACGGTATCCCGTTCTGTACATCGGTTTTACCTGGTGGATTGCGTTTTTAACGCCCTTTGTGCGGCGATTGATTGATTGGCAAAGTGGATGGGTTGACCCTAGCCCTGTCTTGCTGGCACCCTTTCTGGTCATGATGCTGACGGGGTTGACCTTTGTACAATACCTGCCCCGCTATCTACGTCAGGATGGCTTGCCGTTCATTTTGTCGGCGGCGGGAGTTTTCTACGGCTTGCTGGTGGGGCTGGTTAAGTATCCACCGACAGCAGTTGTGGTGCCGCTGCTGAACTGGTTAGCGCCAATTTTCTTTGGGTTTCATTTGTTTGTGCATTGGCGGCATTATCCAGCGTATCGGCAGAATGTAGAGCGGGTCTTTTTGTGGGGCGTGTTGGTGATGGGGGCATACGGGGTGCTGCAATATCTGGTTGCCCCAGAGTGGGATCGCTTTTGGCTGATTAGCGCTAAAGCGATCGCCTTTGGCACACCGGAACCTTTGGGAATGCGCGTGTTCAGCACCCTAAATTCGCCGGGACCCTTTGCAACAGTGATGATGGCAGGCTTGCTGCTGCTGTTTAACAATCAGGGTACGCTGCGGTTTGCGGCTGGTGGTGTGGGTTATCTAGCGTTTTTGCTGTCGCTGGTGCGAGCATCGTGGTTGGGGTGGGCAGTGGGCGTAATCGCCTTTGTGCCCTCGCTCAAGCCCCGTTTGCAGATGCGGTTGATTGTGACGATTCTAGTGATGGCAGTCTGCGTGGTGCCGCTGGTGAATATACAGCCCTTTTCGGGGGCGATCGCCGATCGTCTGCAATCCTTCTCAAATACGCAGGATGACGTGAGCTACAACCAGCGGCTAGAAGGCTACGGTCAGATTATGGGCGAAGCGCTGGCAGAAATTCCGGGCAACGGGCTGGGGTTTGTACTCACAAACGATAGCCTGGGCAGCAACGACAGCGGTATTTTAACCCTGCTGTTTAACCTGGGCTGGTTTGGTACATTGCCCTATCTGGGCGGTACGGTTCTCTTATTCTTTAGCCTGTTTCGCGGCAAGGAAGGGCAAGCCGACCCCTTTGTGAGTGCTGCACGCGCCATCAGTCTGGGAGTGTTTGCCCAAATTGGACTGGGCAGTTCGATGCTGGCACTATCAGGCGTGGTGATGTGGAGCTTTGCAGGCATGGGACTGGCAGCCCAGCGGTTCTATCGCTATCAACATCTGCTGCAACCGGGAGGTGAATAATGGTATCGCAGGGGGGCAGTCTATCGATCGAACAGTCAGCCAGTCATAGAACAGGAGAAAACGCACAGAAGGAGTCACACGATCGCGATTCCATCCGGCTGGAGCCTTTACCAAAAGTTGCGAAACCGCGACTGGAAGGGATTCAAATTTGTCGAGGGATTGCGGCTCTACTGGTGCTGCTGTTTCATGTGACACAGCTTAGTCAAGAGAAACTGGGTCAAGCGTTTTTGGCAAATCTGTTTACCTTTGGTAGCGCTGGCGTTGATTTTTTCTTTGTACTCAGCGGCTTTATTATTTTCTTTGTGCATCAGGCAGATCTAGGGCGGCGCGATCGCCTGAAACCGTTCATGCTCAAACGGCTGATTCGGGTGTATCCGCTTTATTGGTTAATTACCTTAGCCATCTTGCCTGTTTACTTTCTCGCCCCGCAATTTGGTTATGGGTATGAGCGCCAGCTAGATGTCATTTTGAAGTCGTTATTTTTGCTGCCGCAAGCGCATTTTCCAATCCTCATTGTCGGCTGGTCGCTGAGTCATGAAGTGCTGTTTTACTTCTTTTTTGCCTTAGCGATTGTACTGCCGCTCAAGCGTTTCAGTTATTTGCTTTCAGGCTGGCTTGTGGGGACGCTAGCAGTCTTTTTACTCAATCTTGCAGGTGCGTTTGACCCAGAACAACATTTTTTGCTGTGGTTTATTTTTAATCCACACAATCTAGAGTTTATGCTTGGTTGTTTGGCAGCTTATGTCGTGCTAAAGAAGCAACTAAAGGTAAGCAATACGTTTTTACTGCTACTGGGAACAACTTGCTTTATCGCGTTTGGTATCGCTCAAACGGAGCGATCGTTCCCCTTCAATCCAATCGTGATCTATGGCATTTCTTCAGCGTTGATTGTAATCGGTGCAGCAACGTTAGACGTACCGCGATCGCGCCCCTTAGTACGTCTCTTTTCGTTCTTGGGCGATGCCTCGTACTCCATTTATTTGACCCACTATCCCTGCTTATCTGTCTTGCTGAAGCTGACAATAGCGGCACAGATCATTAACATCATCGGTTATGCAGCCACGATCGGTTTGTTGCTGCTGACCACCTTAGGCGTGGGTTGTCTGACGTATGTATGGCTCGAGAAACCATTGGTCTATCGACTCAGAGGAACGATCGTGAATCAACTAGCAACGGCAACAAAAGCGGCTGATCCGGTCGCTGCCACAGCAATCAAAGTGCTTTTTCTGGATCAGAGTGGTGCCTTAGGCGGTGCAGAACTCTGTTTGCTGGATCTGGTGCAACCGTACCGCGATCGCAGTTTGGTCTGTCTCTTCGCCGATGGTGCCTTCAAAGCGGCGTTGCAGCAACAGGGAGTAGCGGTCAAAGTGGTGGCGAACAAGCCGATCGCGGTTCGCAAAGAAAGCGGTCTGGTACAGGGGCTTCAGAGTCTCGGTCAACTGCTACCCATCGCGGTCGCCGTCGCCCGTCTCAGCCGCGACCACGATGTGATCTATGCCAATACTCAAAAAGCGTTGGTGGTTGGGGCGTTAGCAAGCCTACTCAGCCGTCGTCCTCTGGTTTACCATCTGCACGACATCCTTTCAGCCGATCATTTCAGCCGCACCAATCGCCGTCTTGCTGTGACATTGGCAAATCGCTGCGCGAGTCGGGTTATTGCCACATCCAACGCCAGTCGGGATGCTTTCATTCAGGCAGGTGGGCAGGCAGAACTGGTCACCGTGGTCTACAACGGCTTCGAGCCAGCCGCCTATCAGTTAAAGGATGCCACGTTGGGTCAGGTGAATCTGAACCAGAGACCGCAGCTTGGGCTAGAGGGCAAATGTGCGATCGGGCATTTTAGCCGTCTGTCGCCCTGGAAAGGGCAGCACATCCTTATTGAAGCGCTGAGTCACTGTCCAGACGATGTTGTAGCGGTCTTAGTAGGCGATGCCCTGTTTGGCGAACAGGAGTATGTGCAAGCGCTGAAGACGCAAGTGGCAACGCTAGGACTACAAGACCGGGTGCAGTTTCTCGGCTTTCGATCGGATGTAGTGCCCATCATGCAAGCGTGCGATGTGATTGCCCATACCTCCACGGCACCCGAACCCTTTGGGCGCGTCATCATCGAAGCGATGCTCTGTAGGCGACCAATTATTGCCTCTGCCGCTGGCGGCGCAGTGGAACTGGTAGAACCAGGAGTCACTGGCTGGCTCATACCACCCGGAGACGCACAGGCACTAGCAGCCGCGATCGCCCAATCTCGCGCAGACCCAGCACACACCCAGGCGATCGTCCAAACCGCTCAAACCAGTGCCATCGATCGCTTTAATTTAACCCACGTTCGGCAACAGATCGATCAACTTCTGCAAGCTGTAGTGAAGGCAGAAGGCAGAGGGCAGAAGGCTAAATGAACTCAAAACTCTCTGACGCAGCGGCACAAAGTACTACTCAAAACTCAAAACTCAAAACTCAAAACGTTCCTCCCTCATCCTTTCCTCCCATGCCCCCAACCCCATCTACCCCCTCCATCAGCGTCTTCCTCCCAGCCCTCGAAGGGGGCGGTGCCGAACGAGCCATGCTGCATTTAGCAGAAGGTCTTGCCGATCGTGGCTTCAAAATCGACCTGGTGCTGGCAGAGACGAAAGGAGCCTATCTCGACACAGTGCCACCCACGATTCGGATTGTGGATTTGAAAGCACGATCGCCGCTGCTGGTTTCCAAAACGTTGGCATTGCGACGCTACTTGCAGCAAGAGCAGCCCTCCGTCCTTCTGTCAGCGCTGGATATTCTCAGTTCGGCAACCTGGGCACAGCGCTTGGCAGGTGCATCGACCCGCATCGTGATGTGCGTGCAGACCAATCTTTCGCAGCAGTTTCGCGACCATCAACCCCACACGATCGGACGTATTCGACCCAAATTGGTGCGTCTGTTTTATCCCTGGGCAGATGCGATCGTGGCAGCGTCTAGAGGCGTAGCGGATGATGTTGCACGACTGACGGGCATTCCAGGCAACACCATTCAAGTGATTTACAACCCAGTGGTCACGCCTGCGGTGCTAGCAAAAATGCAGCAGCCCGTTGATCATCCCTGGTTTGCAGCCGGAGAACCACCTGTGATTTTGGGCGTAGGGCGACTGGTCAGCCAGAAGGATTTTCCCACGCTGGTGGAAGCGTTTGCGATCGTGCGACGGCAGCGATCGGCACGGCTGATGATCCTGGGCGAAGGTGAAGACCGCGCCAAACTAGAGGCACAGATTCAAACCTTGGGACTGCAAGACGATGTGGCACTGCCCGGTTTTGCTGAAAATCCCTATGCCTACATGGCTCAAGCTAACGTCTTTGCGTTATCTTCCATCTTTGAGGGCTTTGGCAATGTGGTCGCAGAAGCGATGGCAGCAGGCACCACGATCGTCTCCACCGATTGCCCCAGTGGTCCGGCGGAAATTTTGGACGATGGCAAATACGGTACGCTGGTGCCCATGCGGGATGCCGCCGCACTAGCAGAGGGGCTTTTGGGAGCGTTGCAAGAACCGATCGCGCCTGACGTGTTGCGACAACGTGCCCAGGAGTTTTCGGTCGATCGCGTGGTTGATCAATATGTAGAAGTGTTGTCTCATTTGATGGCAACCGATGCCCTGCGAGCCGGTTAAGCTATGCGGATTCTGCACCTCCTTAACCACATTCAAGAAATTGGCAATGGCATTGTCAACGTTGCGGTCGATCTCGCGTGCTTGCAGGCAGAAGCCGGACATACCGTCACCGTTGCCTCGGCGGGAGGGGAGTACGATCGCCTGCTGGCAAAATACGGCGTGCAGCACAGCCAGCTAGACCAGCGTCGCCACCCGTTGCAGTTGATCCGAGCCGCAAGAAGCTATCAAGCGCTGGTGCGATCGATACAGCCCGACATTGTTCACGCCCACATGATGACTGGCATGGTGTTGGCACGAACCTTGCGAGGAAAACCACGCTATGGGTTAGTTTCCACCGTACACAACGAGTTTCAGCGCAGCGCCATCTTGATGGGACTTGCCGATCGCGTGATTGCCGTCAGTCAGTCCGTTGCTAACTCAATGGCGCGCAAGGGCATTCCCCAGGCAAAGCTACGTGTGGTTCGCAACGGCACGTTAGGCAGTCCGCGAGAACGGTTGTCTGAGTTACCGCCTGTTGTACTTCAGCGACCCGCGATCGCCACCCTGGCTGGAATGTACCATCGCAAAGGCATTGCAGATTTAATCGCCGCCTTCGAGCCACTGGCAGGCGAGTTCCCGGACGTGCATCTCTATTTAATTGGGAATGGTCCTGATCGAGGTGAGTTTGAAGCACAGGCGCAGCAGACAGCCGTTGTCGATCGCATTCACTTTGAAGGCTACCAGGCAGAACCACAGCGCTATCTTCACGCCACCGACATTTTTGTGCTTGCCTCTCGCCAGGAACCCTTTGGGCTAGTACTCTCAGAAGCACGGGATGCTGGCTGTGCGATCGTTGCCAGTAACGTCGATGGCATTCCCGAAGCGCTGGATGGTGGAACCGCAGGTATGCTCGTCCCAGCCGCCAACCCGACAGCCCTAGCAGAAGCGATCGCCCCCCTGTTGCGTGATCCTGACTTAATGGAGATGTGGCAAGGGCGATCGCGCCAAAATCTAGACTGGCTTAAAGTCTCACGAGTTCATGCAGAAACACTAGAAGTGTACGCTGAACTCCTCTCAGCCTAAAATTGGCGTAGAAGTCTAACATTTAGAGCTTCTCAATGGATTAGGTACCGCAATGCGCTCTACAAAACTAATTCAAAAGACGCTCATATTCATCATGAGCACCAATCCAAAACCAATAGTAGTCATCACCTTTCTTCAAGGCTAAAGCTCGACAGCCACCATCCACACGAACAGACCAAAGATTCTTACCGACTTTTTTGAAATGCAGCGAAGGATGAAGTGGATTTTCCTGCCAAAGTTGGTACGCTTTCTGGGCTTTCTCTTTCACATCAGGCGACAGTGCTGCATACGCTTTCCAGAAATCAGCCGTTGCGAAGGACTTCATCTAAAGCACTCACGCTCTTTGCTGTAATCGCTGCTTCCGCCCGAGCCATTAAATGATCCAGTTTTCCCGCTGCCAGATCTGCTTCGATTTGCCGATCCCAAATCTCATCAAGATAGGCTTGAAGCCACTTTGCAAGATCGCGGACTTCACATTCTGGTAATTGCTTAATCGCAGCTTCAACCTCTAAGCGATTCGTCATACAACATTCCAGCTTTCAAAAGCGTATTAACGTTATTCCCAATTATGGCTTAGGCAAAGGTAGAGTGCGTAACAGCGTTGCCATAACGCACTCTACGAGACGCATCTGAAACCCTCACCATTTACAGCGCGTTAATAGCAGCGAGACATCAGCAGAAGATGTAAGTGCCGAGCAGATCTTGATTCCCAACCTCCCACTTCTGCCCTCTGCCTCCTGCCTTTTCCCTCTAGGGATCTAGCACCTTACCGCACAGATCCCCGACTTCTAGGCTGAGGTTAGGCGATGGCTGCACTGGAACCAGAAGTCGGGGATCTCGTACCTTCTTTTAGTGAAGTTTCTAAGTCCAATAAAGCACTTTCCCCTGCGGAAAGCGTCGGGCAATCTCTTGCTCAAAAAAGCGACGCAATGTCTTCATCATCTCAGTAGGGTAGACATATTTGGTGCCGCCAAACTTATTGCGTTTGACGCTACGGGTAGACTCGTCCAGATCAAGGGTTGTCTTGGGATACCAACTCAGCAGCACGTCCTTAGAGCCAGGAGTAAAGCGGTGAGAGATGAGTTCAAAGGTGAGATCACAATCGAAATCGATCGCCGCCTCGATCGCATCAAACAGCTCGCTGTAATGAGTCTGCCAATCATCGATCGGCATAATGGGAGCCATCACCAGCCCAATGGGATAACTGCCGCCACCCTGCGATCGCGGTAATGCTAGTTTTCGTAGTGCCTGCAAACGATTAGCGACAGATGCCGTACCACCTTCTAGCCGTTGGGCGATCGGTGCAGCATTCACGCTCACCCGACAGCGTGTGCGTCCATTGTGGGGCAGATCAAGGAGGTGGTTAACCCCATCAAACTTCGAGACCCAGCGCAGATGAGCGTCAGGACGAGTACCAAAGTAGCGAATGCATTCAGCAAGGCTACCCGTCAGGTGTTCGATACCCAATGGATCGGTATAGCAGCTCACTTCGTAGGATGTTGCCTGACCGGGACGCTCATACGCTGCCAGGTTCTCTAAAATCTGCGGCAGATTAGCATAGGCACGAATAACGGGTGGACCCTGCAAACTACCCGCCAGATAACAGTACTGACAGTGGGCAGGACAGCCTTCTGCCAGGTGAAACTGCCAATCTGCCGATGGTGGAATGGGGCTGAGCTTGAAATGGCTGGGCGGCGCAACGACAACAGCAAGGGTACGTTTCGCGATCGCATAGGTCTCGCGATCGTCCTCACCCCGCAAACCAGTCAGGCGATCGCGTGGCAACGTTTCAATCGGCAGATCCAATGCCTGCACGCGCGACAAAATTTGCTGACCCCAGGGCAACTCTAACGCCGATGGAGTGAAAAGAACACGCTCAGGCATCCATAAGCGTGAAACAGCAGGAAGATTAACGGTTGTTTGCACTATAAACGGCTGCTAGTAACATCCCTTCATGATAGTGACGACACGATCGCCCAGACTGCCCAAGACAGACGGATCTTACGCCTTGAGAGTGAGAGAAAACCCATCCAAAATTCGGGCAACACAGCGATCAAGGTTAAATTTTATGACGATTCCGAGAAGGATTCTTAGCTGAATGCGGTTGCAATTTTTTGCTGTTTAGTTAAAGATAACGTGTGTTTAAGTTGGGTGCATTGTTCAGTTGCTCTTCATCGTTTTTGAGCTTTATAGGCTTCAAATTGCCACCTCAAAAACTATTTTGTTACTGAAGTAAATGAATGTGAGGAGTTCCATCCAAAAGTCATCTGTTCTCTCTCTCACAGTGCGGGGAACTATAATGATCTCGATTCTAGATTAAACGGCAATGTAGACTGCTGAATGAATCGTTCTTTGTCCCCGTGCAACTGTCTATCAGTCCTTAGTTCGTGTGTTCCCTGCAAGTAAGTCATCACCAGTCTTTACCACCGTCACACTAGATGCAGGCTGCAATTGAAGGCAGCTTGCTCCGCAAGTGATTGAGTGCTGAGGCTCGTTAAGCAACCTTCATTTATCAGGGAGAATACACGTGTCAGATTTAATCGTCACAACCGCTCCAAACAGTACCAGTCTGAATCCAGGCATTGGCGGCCCTAGT
>JBGTJW010000180.1:0-26597 GCA_041744955.1 Stenomitos sp.
AGAGGTCAATAACGTTATCGAAAACTATCCAGAACACGAACTTCGCATAGCAGAACCAGATCCATTGCTGCTGCCGACCAAGAAGAGCGATCGCCTCTCATCGTAGATTGGGTTAGGTCTACGCAAACTAATCTGTATAAGTTTTATAGCGGCGGTGTAGGCAACTGCCCTCCACGTATTGCCAGAAGCGAGTAACAGCATCGGTTTCGAGATTAACTAATGAATTGTAAGATGCTTCGTCTTTTACCAACTCTTCTGGACCCAAAAGGAGCTTTAGCTCACCTTCAAGCTCAGTACGTGTCCAATCTTCTGGTAGTCGCTTATCCACTGTTTCAAAGACAGTACTTGGTATCCAAGATGGAATATTCACATCTAAGATCACACAGTAGTAATTCTCTTCACGCCAGCCTGAAATACTAAAAACTTCGTACTCTCTACCTGGCGTTAAATTTATCTTGCTCCTAGGGGTAAAGCCAATAGATAATAGATGCTGAGAGAAGTTATTGCCGATAAACTTTACGAGCATAGTTACGCTCATCCTTACCGTAAATAATGTCAAGCTTAAATCAATTACTGGTTGTTTCCCACACCGATCGAGAAAATCATACTCGTATCATCAATGCTTGAAAAGCCACTCGCCAGGAAAGGAGCTTTTATGAAGAAGGACGTTGACGAACTAGACTATGAACTACGCCCTGAATACGACTTCTCCAAAATGGCAGGCGGTGTCAGAGGTAAGTATGTGGAACGCTATCAATCTGGAACAAACCTGGTGCTCTTAGATCCTGATGTTGCCCGTGCGTTTCCAACCGATGCTTCTGTTAATGAAGCACTGCGGCTGTTGCTCCAGATTGCTCAACGCCAGTAGCTATGTTCTACAAGTCGGATGGGGCATGGAGATTATTTGCAGCCGCTCAACCGGAACATTAGGTGAAGCTGCGATCACAAACGCTCTAGCGTAATGGTGCAGAGTGTTATTCAAAGCTCTCTTCGGCTAGGCTTGGACGTTGAGCACAGCCGAAATAAGCTTAGGAGTTTGGCGAAGCTCACTGGAGCCGCCGAAAGCAAAGCGCAAAACTTTCACCTTCTCCCCTAAAATAAGCCAGAGACCATCCTGACTTATGGCGCGTATATGAACTCCCTCTGGCAACAATTGACGCTATCAACTCTGTCGCTGCATCAGTGGAGGACTGCCAGCTACCTGCATGAACGGCTGAGTCCGTTGAGGCGCTGGCGACAAAGTAGCTTTATGCTCCAGTGGGGTGATTTTATAGGAGCCGCCTTTGTCTGTCTTGTCTTTGCGATCGCTCCCTTTGTGTCAGATGACAAAAGTGCTCTGGCAGTATTGCTGGCTGCTTGTGCAGGTTTTTGGGTACTACTAACGTTGTCAGATGGTGACGATAACGGTGAGCAAACTGTGGGGCATCAGGCAGAAACAACCCGATCGCCGCAGCGCTGGCAGGATTGGCTCAATACCAGTCGTTCTCCCCTGGCAACACCAATTCACTTTCTGGTGGTGTTGTACTGGGGTGTTTCAGCCGCCGCCACTGCGTTGTCTCCGGTCAAACGAGCGGCGTTCACTGGGTTAAGCAAGCTCACCCTGTACCTGATTTTATTTGCACTAATGGCACGGGTGTTGCGATCGCCCCGCGTCCGCTCTTGGGTCATAGGCATTTATCTTCATGCCGCGCTGCTTGTCAGTTGTTACGGCATTCAGCAAAAAGTATCTGGTGTGGCAGCGCTTGCTACGTGGGTTGATCCAACCTCTCCCTCTGCTAAGGAACCGCGCGTTTATAGCTATTTGGGTAATCCTAATTTGCTGGCGGCATATCTTTTGCCCGCGATCGCGCTGAGTCTGGTCGCTTTCTTTGTTTGGCGGCGCTGGGGACCAAAACTGTTGGCAATCACAATGGTGATCGCTAACTCCGCTTGCCTTTACTACACGGGTAGCCGGGGCGGCTGGCTTGGCTTTGCAGCGATGCTTTTTATACTGTTGGTCTTACTGTTCCATTGGTGGAGTGTTCATTTACCCCGCTTCTGGCGTACGTTAGCTTTACCGATAGCCTTAGGAGTAAGCACCGGAATGATTGTCTTAGCAGTTTTGCTAGTGGCACCACTCCGCGATCGAGTCAGCACTGTTTTTGTCGGACGCAATGACAGCAGCAACAACTTCCGCATCAACGTTTGGATGTCAGTGCTAGAAATGATCAAAGATCGACCTATTCTGGGCATTGGTCCGGGTAATGTTGCCTTTAACAGCATTTATCCCTACTATCAGCGCTCTCGCTTCAGTGCCCTTAGCGCTTACTCCATCCCACTCGAAATTGCGGTTGAAACGGGAATTATTGGACTCACCTGTTTTGTTTGGCTTCTGTTAGTCACGTTTAATATTGGTTGGCAACAGCTTCAGCGGCTACGAGCAACTAGAGATTTAGATGGCTTTTGGCTCATGGGCGCGATCGCGACGCTGGTCGGTTTGCTGGGTCACGGACTGGTTGATACTGTTTGGTATCGTCCCCAAATCAATACGCTCTGGTGGTTAATGATTGCTTTCATTGCCAGCTACTACACTCTGCCGACTGCAACGAAAGAAGACGTGTAAAAAACCAAAGTGCGCGTTTAGAAATTCTTCAAAGCGCGTTGCATGGTGCGTTGATCTTCGCGTTTCTTGATATCTTCGCGCTTGTCATGCAGCTTCTTCCCTTTCACTAGCGCCAGATCAATCTTGACCCAACCCCGCTTCATGTACATCTTGAGCGGTACCAGCGTTAACCCCTGCTGTTCCACTTTACCGATCAGCTTGCGAATTTCTTCGCGGTGCAGCAACAGCTTGCGGGTGCGAGTGGGTTCGTGGTTGAACGCTTGACTGGTGGTTTGGTGCGGCGAGATTTGCACATTCATCAGCAGCACCTCACCCTTGCGAATCAGCGCAAAGCCATCTCTCAGGTTAACTTTACCTGCCCGAATGGATTTGACCTCCGTGCCCATCAGCTCAATACCTGCCTCGTAGGTCTCCAGAATTTCGTAGAGATAGCGCGCCTGACGGTTATCGCTGACAATCTTATAGCTAGTACTGTTATCGCCCATACCTTTCACTCTAGCGCTTCAGGCTACGGTCTGCTAGCCGTTTAAGGAATAAATTAAGGAACAAAAGGGGGCTTTGACGGTCATGAAGTATAACGATCGCCACCATTTAGGGAATCTTTAAGTAAGTATCTGGGATAAGTACCAGTCATACATTTTTGAGCGTTTTGACGCTCTTCCGTTTCAAGCTGACACTGCGATCGCCGTTTTGAAGATATTACTGCTCACTTGCTGTTTAACGTGTGAGTAGGGTAGATATTCAGATAATCAGGTTCGCGATCGATGATTTTAATCCTCTTCACCGCCATCCTCTAGCCATGCTGAAGCTCTCTGAACTTTTCTTGCGCCGCTCTTCTCGCTGGGTTTACCCCTTACTCTCGGTGCTTATTGCGCTTAGCGTCTGGGTCGGGCAACCGCTGCTAGTTAGAGCCTTTTCGCTAGGTGATCTCATTCGCATCATTCCAAGTGGCATACAGGTGATCCAGCTTGCCAAACTTTCTGATCAACAAGAAGTGGCAATTGGTAAGCAGATGAACGAGCAAACGATTACACGCCGCTTTCGGCTTTATCGCGGTGCTGAACTGAATCAGTACGTCAACCAAATTGGTCAGCGGTTAGCCGCTCAAAGTGAACGGACGCAAATTCCGTACACGTATCAAATCGTGGAAGACAAAGGTGTCAACGCCTTTGCAACCATGGGTGGCTTTGTTTATATCACGACTGGACTCATGCAGGCAGCGGACAACGAAGCCCAACTTGCCAGTGTTATTGGGCATGAGACCGGTCATATTGTGCGGCGGCATCTAGTGAACCAACTGAAAGAGGAAGCAACGTTACGGGGGATCACAACACTGGCAAAGGTCAATAGCAACACCATTATCAATCTAGGGACAACATTGGCACTGAGCCGTCCCCACAGCCGTAATGCTGAGTTTGAAGCCGATCAAGCTGGTCTCAGTATGTTAGGACGGGCAGGCTATGCCCAGTCAGCAGCACCCGCTTTTATGAGCAAGCTGTTGAGACAGTCCTCTACACCAACATTCTTGAGTACTCACCCAGCCACCGCTGACCGCGTAGCCCGCTTAAAGCAGTCAATCGATCCGGCAATGGAGAACGGGGCGGGACTGGATACCGTTGCTTACAAGGCACGGCTACGATCGCTCTCTTAGGAATGAGAATTAAATAAGATCGGATTTTGTAGGATGTGTGAGGCAATAGCCGTAACGCATCGCCGTCGCCGCTTTTGATGCGTTACGCTGCGCTAACACATCCTACGCAAAGATTCGGTTTTATTAAATCCACAATCCTTAGCTGATCTTTGAAAAACTACCCATAGGGGCAGGTCTTACCACTGCTTGACGAGCCAAACCGTTCAATCCTGGTGAAACCTACCCCTACAAAGGGTCAACTCTGTGTGAAAAAGCGCCTTCGCTAGCCTCAAGCAACGATCGGCTTGCTGCACAAAAATGTGCGTTAAACATCCAGGGTCGCAGCCCGAAACTTGCTCTCTCTCGACCTATGCAGAAGCGCCGCCGCACTAGAGAAAGAGTGCCTGCCGATGTGCTACAACCTGCGCTGGCTCAACATCCGTGATTGCCTCATCAAGCGGTAACATTCGTACAGAGCGATTAAAGACATTGGCTTGATAAACGCAGCGATTGGTCATATCGACACCTGTGAGCCAGCCACTCTTGGGATGATACGCACCTGTGTCAATGTCTAGCCAACCATTTCCACGCGCCAGCTCACCAGGAGCCACTCTGGGCAGCGTAAACGTGATGGTGTGACCAGTAATAATGAGTTTGTCGGCAAAGTAAGGCTTAGAACTGCTGTGGAACTCGTCGCGAATCCAGCAAAACTCTTGTTTTGTTTGCGCTTGCAGGGGCAAATTAGGATGGACACCAGCATGAACCAGCCATAAATCGCCTAAATCGATGTAGGTTGGTAGTGTCTTTAGCCAGTCGAGATGGTCAGCGAGAACACCATTGCTACCATAGCTCGCGATCGTAGCGCGTCCACCGCTGTACAGCCACGCTTGCAGAGCGGGATGAAACGTTCGTCCATTGGGGAAGGCTTCTAGCAAGAGCTGTTCATGATTGCCCAGTAAGCAGTTGTAGCCATGCTCTCGCACAAAGCTGATGACGTTAGAGCTTTCTGGTCCACGGTCAATCAGGTCGCCTAAGAAATAAACCTGATCATCAGTGCCAGGCGCGATCGCTTCTAGCAGTAGCATCAGACCTTCGTAGTGACCGTGAACATCGCCAATAATGATACGACGATGATTAGCTTCACCCATCTGCGATCGCCTTTTATGTAGTCTTGTCTAAGCTTAAAAAACTGTACGCCTATCAAAACGAGGTACAGAGCACTGATGAACCGATTAGAGGCTTACTTAAACCCTTGATCAAAAGGATACTTTGTAAGCAATATATTCATTATGCCCTGATTTTTTTAACGTTTTCGTGCCAGGTATTAAAGCTTACACTTGCTGCCCAAAGTTCATTAAACCTTTATTCATCCTCAGTGATCGGCTACTGCCCCAGCGCCCTCAGGAAGCGTTGCATTTCCTCTATAAAACTCCGCTTTGGTGCTGCCTCAGCACCACCCACTCGAAGCAAAATTTCCTCTAGCTTTTCCGAGCTTGGCTTGAGCAGTTCTTCTGCCGCCAGTGTGTAAGCCTCGTCTGACTCTAGCCAGATTTGCCAGGGCGATGGGTAACAGCGTAGTAAAGCCGATCGATCGAGTGGACGTACGTAGTAGCAAGGCTCAAACGTACTAAGAAAACGTTCGCGAATTTTACGCGCTGTGTAACCGATGCCAACGGCACCAATATCTTCCAGACGAGGAGCCAGCAACACAACCGGGCGATCGCCCGCAATGGTGCAAACTTGTTCAACAGGTGATACTTCGACCGTCGATGGCGCAACAAAGAGAAAAACCTGGTCATCAGGACTCACTAGCTCGTCAACTGGGGTTGTTTGCCGCGCCCCGGCTACATCCAAGCTACAAATTTGATGCGATAGCATTCCCCAATCACGTTTGGCTAAGGCAGCGGCTCCAGCATCGGTAAAGAATATTTTCAGCCCTGCGCCTAGCTCGCTAAACACTGGAAGGTACTGCAAGGCGACTGGCGTAGGCTTTAGCTCTGGCAACAAGAGGTCGATCTGTAAACGAGTATAGCCAGCCGCGATCGCCGCTTGAGTAGCACTTTGCGCCTGCGCGATCGCGTCATCTAAAGTTTGAGGAAAAGCAACCATGAGTGGTAAAGGCTAAAGGGTAAAAAGCTGAAGCATAAGCGAAGCAGCGCCGACACACTCATCCTAAGCCTATTAGAACGGCTCTTTTTACAGAAAAGATGCCATATCACAGTACCAAATCTACCTTCAGGTGTACTTCACATGAGAGAGGTTAGTAGCCAAATGACTATCTAAGCTAGGGACGTTAACGTTTGTAACCAAGGAGCAAACCGTGAATTACTCACTTAAGCTACTTGTCGGTTTTTTGGCTGCGGCTGGTATAACCACAGGTCTTAATCTCGTTGCTAATGCCCAGCAGACTCCGGGCATGATGACAACTCCTGATGGTGCGGGTCAGGTAGACAGCCCCATGCAACAAAGCCCTGCTCAATCAGCGCCAATGCAGCAAGCACCAATGCAGCAAGCACCAATGGAACAAGTGCCGACGCAAAGCGCTCCGGTTCAACCATCTAATGCACCGCTGCAAAGCCCTAATCAGTCAAGCGTGTCGGTTCCAGAGTCTTCGGCTTCACTGAGTATTGATACGATCGTCGAAAAAAGCGATTCCTTCAACATCCTTAACTCTCTACTGCGCGTTGCCGATCGCAACGGTGAGTTGAGCCGTCAGTTAGCAGGCGGGGGAACATACACCGTCTTCGCACCGACCGATCGTGCGTTTGGTGCCTTACCTGAAGGTACGATTAAGCGGTTAGTGCAACCTGAAAACCGCGCTGCACTGCTCAAGATTCTCAGCTACCATGTCGTCCGTGGAAAAGTTGATTCCAGCAAAATTCGATCCGGTGAAACAAGATCGGTGCAGGGTTCACCGTTGAATATTCAGGCGAATGCTGGCAGTGTGACGATTAACGATGCTCAAGTGATTCAAGCTGACATTGAAGCTCGCAATGGCGTTATTCATGCAGTCAACAAGGTCATTTTGCCGCCCGATGTGCAGGCAAGTATGGAAGTAGCACCCCAAGCATCGGTTTCTGTAAATCCGGTTAATTAGTTAACTAAGAGTCGTGCTGGGAGCTTTCTCTAGCTTGCTTCTAGACTAAGACTGCTTTCACATAACTATCGTTACTTAGCAAGAGCGGGGTTGGACATTAAGTTGTCTGACCCCGCTCTTGTTGAAGCTAGTTTATTTTCGTTTTCTAAGCTTTAAGACTTTATAACGTAAGCTGTTGCTTAACGGTTACGCTGACGGCGAGTCGTTCTTGGACATAGCTCTGTGTAGGCTTCAGGCTCTAACCGCCAAATGGCATAGCCTTTTGCCAGCTTGGTGATTACAGCTTCGGTGCCTGCTGTCAGCAGCCGATTGGCAATTTCCAGCGATCGCTGGCGGTCGGGAACCACTTTTGCGAGACCATAGTACTTGCCATCAACCATTACAGCGGCAATCCGATATTCTTCCTCCGGTAGACAAATATGGCAGGAACGATATTGGTCGCGAGATTCTAGTATTTTAGGAGTCTGGTCTGAATGATTTATGGGTGATTGAGAGCGACTGGGGAATGGCATGGACTTGACCTTTTGAAAAAGCTCCAGAGGGGACGATTTTAAGAATCTAAAAGAAACTTTACTGGAATGATTCTATTTTCTCTGCAATCTCTTAGCAACTGAAACCGTGATAACGCGCATTTTTACAGCCTTCTGGCATAAGATGCCGCTTGTTCTGCAATTTCCTCGTAACCCTTACGTTTCGTACTGAAACCGCTATGCCTCATCCCTGTCACATTGTTGTAGCAGGCAACCCTGCCATTATTTATGCCAGTCGTGGCGGTACACCCGATCGGGTGCTGCCGATCCTCAAGCCGTTTTTGGAAAAGTTCTGGCAGGAAAGAGATTTGTCGGGCGAAGAAAGCGATACGGCGGAATGTTTAGTTGCTCAAATTACAGTCCGTTTTGGCTTTGAAATCTGTGAAGATGATTTCTCCAATTTGCGTGTAGGCATACATTACAACCCAAAGGCAGAGTATATCTATCTCGTATCATCTCAACACGATATCAGCGTGTGGGTGACAGAAGCAGCATACCGCGAACAGCCAACACTGGGGCTAGAAGGGTGTCGGCGTTGGAAGGAAGAGGGCTAAGGGCTGATGAACGAAGGAACGTTTTGAGGTATGGCTTTAGAATCCCAAAGCCTCGAAACTCTACTGATAGAGTTTATTGAACTTCTCCAGGCACTTAGAAAGCTACTGATTCTCCCTAAAGAGCTTATTTGCTCCATTGAGACTCAATCTTTTTTGCGCTAGCCTTAGCAGTTACTTTTCACCTTCTGCCTTTTGCCTTTTGCCCTTTGCCTTTTGCCTTCTGCCTTCTTCACAGCTTGGCTTGGCGGAATGCCTGGTAGTCGGCTTCGACCTGCGTAGCGTAATCGTGGGCATAGGTTAACACAGTCTGATGCCAGTCAATCGATTGGGCAAAGGTAATGAGGTCATCCGCGATCGCCGAACCCTGTCGTCCACTGCTCAACAAGTGCCCCCGTGCCACTATGTCTGCCATCGTCTCAATTACCTTGCGCAGACGACCTAATTTGCCGTTCCACTGATTGAGTTTCACGGCATCATCTGTAGGCTGGAGTTCGCGCAGGACGTAAGACTGACCGTCGAGTGATACTGTGTCTAACAACGCTGGTGGTGCCCATTGCAGGCGCTGTTGTACGGCAACGATGCGTTCTGCTTGGGTTGTCCAAGCCGGCTGTGGCAACAGTAAGTAGGGTTGAAGGGCAGAGGGGGCAGCCGTTTTGAGATCCAAAAGATAGTTGCTGTCGGGTGAACCGTTGCCTTCAACCAGGAGAATGTAGCGTTCAAGCCCCAGGCTACCAGTACCAGCAACGCGATAAGCAGCATCTAGCAGGCGGAAAAATTTTGGGTTCTTTTGCTTGGCTGCCCAGGTTTCGAGCAATGCCTCGATTTTGTCCCGCTGGCTTGAGTCGATCGCCAGTGCTTTTTCGTTGATGAGAAGCTGCCGCGTTTTGCCAACCTTCTTCGTCCGTTCATTTAAAAAGTCTTTACGTTTACGCTGTTTAAGACTTTTCAGTAGCTCTTTCACTAAGCCTGTAGCTGTCTCCCGGCTAACGATGCCAATTTGCCCTTTTGCCAGCACTTTAGTGTAAGCAATAAGAAAATTATGGCAGAGCGCCCGAGCCTCGGCTTCTTCCAGATTAAGGCTATGGGCTGCTACCAGGATTGAAGTGAGAAGCCGTGCTAAATCCCAGGTGCAAGGTGCAAGAGCCGCTTCATCAAAATCGTTGATATCAAAATAGACGAGGCGATCGTTCCCTTTATAGCTGCCAAAATTTTCTAAATGCAAATCGCCACAAACCCAAACTGGTAAGGCTGCATTGAGGGGTGAACTAACTGGAAGATCTTCGTAAAATAAGTGACAGGTGCCGCGCAAAAAGGCGAATGCATCTTCACGCATCGTTTGATACTTCAGGGCAAGAAGCTCTGGTTTACGGTTCTGATTAAACTGCTGAATGCGTTCGACAACAGTTGGCATAGGGTTTCTATTTTTTTGTAAGTTGCTATAGCAAAAGTCAGATTGATGAGAGCGAGGTGTAGGGATAGAACTCCTGGTAGGGGCAACGCTCCCACGGCTCTTTTGATCCCAACATCCTAACCTTTCTGGCAACGGCTATACTTTTGGCGTTGCTGACCTTTAAAGTTGTTGCAAGGAGGGCTTGATCCTCCTCCCCTCGCTTCAGTATGCTCATCGCAATTTATGCTTACAGGCTCCACCGACGCTGCACTCGATCAACTTCGCGACACGTTACGTCCGGGACAGCGTGAGATTGCGCTATGGACAGGCGGAGCATTAGCGGTTTCAGCAGTGCCAGGAGCGGGAAAATCTACGGGGATGGCAGTTGCCGCCGCGATCGCGATTGCACAGCAGCAACTTCATGCCCGTCGTCAGTTGGTAGTAGTGACGTTCACGCGATCAGCAGCAGCAAACCTGAAGACAAAGATTCGCGCCAACTTGAAAGTACTAGGGTTGCCGCCAGGGGGCTTTGTCGTCCAAACGCTACATGGGCTTGCCTGGGCGATCGCTCGTACTCATCCAACCCTGTCAGGTTTGAACCCCGATAGCGTTTTGGTGACACCCAATCAGAACCATCGGTTGATTCGTACCTGTGTTGAGCAGTGGGTTTCAGCGAATGCGCGCCACTATCAAACGCTGCTAGAAGGACGGCAGTTTGACGGTGAGGAAACGGAGCGTCTACGCCGTCAGTCGGTGCTGCGAACAGAGGTGCTGCCTGCGCTAGCAACCACAGTGATTCATGAGGCGAAGAGTTCTGGTTTGTTGCCAGACGATTTGCGATCGCAGAGCAATGGTGTAGACGATCCCTACTCTGTGCTGACGATCGCGGCAGGTTTGTATGAGTTCTACCAGACCCAACTTCGCTTTCGCAACCTGATCGACTACGACGAAATGATTTTAGCCGCGCTGCGGGTGCTGGACGATCCTCAGGTGCGCCAGTCCTGGCAGCAGCAGGTGTTTGCTGTTTTTGAGGATGAAGCACAGGATTCCAGCCCACTACAGACGCGACTGTTAGAGATTTTGGCGGCTGACCCGGCTGATCCGACGAGCGACGATCGCACGAATCTCGTACGAGTCGGCGATCCAAACCAGGCAATCAACTCCACCTTTACGCCCGCAGACCCCATTTTCTTTCGGGAGTTTTGCGAAACGTGCCGCACTCAGAATCGGCTTGCAACGATGACGCAGGCGGGACGCAGCAGCCGTCCGATTATCGAAGCAGCCAACTTTGTGCTTCAGTGGGTGAACCAATCAAACCTTGCAGGCACCGAGCAACCGTTTCGTGTGCAGACCATTCGCCCCGTTGCGATCGACGATCCCCAGCCCAATGCCAACCCTCTGCCAGAAGGACGAGGACTGGAACTCTACACGCCCGAAGACGTGTATCAGACAGTAGAGCGCATTGGTCAGCGAGTGCTGCAATTACTCAAGCAACATCCAGACGGGCGAGCGGCGGTACTGGTGCGGACAAATGACCAGGGACGCTTTGTGGCAAAGGAACTGTATCGCTGGTACGGGGATACGTTGCCTGTGTATGAGGTGGGGCAGCGCGATCGCCAGTCTCACGTTCCGGCAGAAATGCTAACCTTACTGCAATTTCTCGATCGTCCCCACTCGCCCGATTATCTCAAAGCCGCCTTAACCGTGTTGGTGACGCGAAAGCGGATTCCCACTCAAGATCTCAACGCTCTTGTTAGTTTTCCAGAGCAATTCCTCTATCCCGGTCCCCTCGATCCAGTGCAACCAGAAGCCGTTGTTGAAGCCCGCCGTTACTGCAATAGTCTCTTAAACGCACGCTTGCAGCTCCCGCCTGCCCAACTCATCCCCTTCCTGGCTTTGACGCTTGATTACGAGCAGACCGAGTTGGCAACTGCTGATAAGTTGACCGAACGCCTTGCTCAACAGACAGAAAACAATGCGCTTTCAGCCATTCTGGGGATTTTAAGCGAAGTTGTGGCTTCAGAGCGGTTTGAGCCGGTTGATGCAGACGATACCGAGGAGCGCTACACTCGCCTAGGGCAGCTTACTGTGATTACCATGCATAAGGCGAAGGGGCTGGATTGGGATTACGTGTTCATTCCGTTTTTGCATGAGCAAACCATTCCTGGTAGCCAGTGGGTGCCGCCGCAGGCACAGTTCCTGGGCGATTTTACGTTAGCAGAAGTTGCCCGCGCCCAGATTCGCGCCAGTTTACATAACCAATTGCCGCTGCCATCGATCGCCGCTGCCTGGGAGCGAGCTAAAAACCTTAAAACCGCTGAGGAATTTCGTCTCCTCTACGTCGCAATGACACGGGCAAAACGTCTGCTGTGGCTCTCTGCCGCACGAAAAGCGCCATTCACCTGGAACAAGCCCGAAAACCTACAAGACCGTGAGCCATGTCCGGTGCTACCAGCACTCATGGAACGGTTTCCTGCCTCTGTAATGACTTAATCTGTAACGACTGAATCGGTTCGGTTTTCCGATCGGGAAAATGAGAATCTAACAGTGAAGATGAAAGAGACTCATTTGTTACTAGTTAGGCGGCAGTCTTAGCCAGTCCGCAGCCAGTGCGTCGAGGCTAAACATTGAGGGTACATGATCCACACGTTGTAACAGTCTCTGTCTAATGGCTCAAATCACAAATTTGAGCGGCGCATTCTTGTAGAATGGCTTACATTATTTATGAGACTGCGTTTCAAAAGTTAACAAAAATAGTTCAACCAACATGAGATTGCCGTGAGCGGCTGGATGGAAGCTCAATGGAAACCCGTTTAATTAAATTTCTACAAGAAGAACTGGCGATTTCGGACTCAGCGATCGCCACTGTGAAGCGTCATCAAGAATTCAGTGCAACCCTGCTGCCGATGCTTCTCTGGCAGTATGGGTTGGTGACGCTAGATGAGCTTGACCAAATTTTTGACTGGCTTGAAACTGCCTAATTTTAACGTCGCGCCGCTCTATGTACAGGTGGCGGTGGGGGAGGAACCACGGGTGGTTTCATTTGGTTCATCTTCTGGTTTAGTTCGCGGATGCGGCGCGAGAGCAGGCGAATGATGTTAACGGCAATACCAGGCGTTTCGTCGATCGCCTCATAAAGCTGCTGCTGCGTCAGCACCAGGCAATCGCAGATTGCTAACGTGGTAACGGAGGCAGAACGAGGTTCTGCATCAAAAAGAGACATCTCGCCAAAGCACGCTCCTTGCTCAAGCTGCACAATTTCCTGTTTGCCAATGTGAACGCTCACTTTGCCGGACACAACCACATAGAGCGATCGCCCTTCTTGTCCTTCCGTAAAAATTGTGTGGTTCATTGGAAACGACAGCTCATCCATGATGGATGCCAATCGCACCAGAAAGTCATCCCGCAACTCTTTAAAGATGGGAACTTGCCGGACAAACAGTAAGCGATCGACGCTGGTTAACATAAATCGATGGCGGCTTGAACTGGAGCTGAGACGACGAACTTTAAACCCGAAACCTGGAGACGTGCGTGTTTCTGCTGAGTGTCGGCTACGTAGTGAGCCAATCGACGTTAGACGATCGACAAAAGTCTACGGTTGCGACAGAGCTTTCCCTAGGGTGCCCATGATGTATCAAGGAAACCCAACTAGATCGGTTCCAATCCAGTCCGATTTGGAAAATTAATCACATTATTGCCTCGTTTGGCGGTCTGGTTCACTGTTTTTGCCGAATTTGATGCAAATTCTTGCATGATGGTCTGCACTTGGTCAGCCACTAGCGGGTCTGGGTCGTGGCTGAGCATCGGCAATAGCCTCATCAAAGCACGCGGCGATGCCATTTTGAGGTACGCCAGCACCGATTCGCGCACAAACCCTCTGGGATGCCGTAGGCAGGCGATCGTCTGTTCTGGTGTCAGACTCCAACGTGCCTGCCGTGCCAGGTGAAAGCAGCAGGCGAGCGACCAATCGGACAAAAAGTGACGCAAATCGAGTAGATGACGCAGCCGATCGCTGGGAGCCATCGGTTCGTAGCTCATCAAATCTGACAAGCTTTGTAATTTGTCCAAATCAGAGTTGCGATCGAGCAAGCTTAACAAGGCGCGCTTACTGGGAATATCCAGCGTATTGTCCAGAATTTCGAGTCCGCGTGCCATGCTACTACGTGAGTTTGACTGCAAATTAAAGGCAGCGGCTTTAATTGACCCGATCGGATACAAAAACTTCATGAGCAGAAACAGGCGCTCTTCCGCATCAGCCTGCAAATCGCGCAGTGCCCGACGCAAAAGGTCTGCCTCGCGCCCCCAGACTTGCGTGGGTGTCAAATCAAGTAGCGCTGCATAAAGCTGCCCGACAAACATGAGTTCGTGGTCAATCAATCGTTCAATGCCACGTCTGCCCAAGCGATCGGACACACTATCGATACCCGCATCACGGGGCATTTCTAGCAGAATTCGTAGAATGCTCCGGCGATCGGTGCCCCATGCCGTCATCAGATGAGCAATCAGCGCATCCAGTGCTTCTAACGTGCCAATTTGCCCAATCGCTCGCCATGCATGGAGTCTTACTAGCTCAGGCTTATGCGTGTCTTCTGCTAGTTCTACGAGCATGGGAATAGCATCATTCTCTAAGCGTACCAATGCCTGCATGGCTGCTTCACGGGTGGACTTGTAGTACAGCCCACGGAGTAAGGATGGGTAAAATTCCTCCAGATGAGTGGAGGCGATCGCCTCTAGCAGCGCACAGCGCACCCGCAGGGATTCGTCCTGTAGCAGGTCTGGAATATAGAGCCGCAACGCTTGCAGATAAACGGCTTCTCCCAACGCACGGCAACCCATAACGCGCTCTTTTTCCTGCTTGTGGGTCAGCATAAACCGTAGCGTATTGGTGGCTTCTGCTTTTTGGGTAGGGCTACCGCGTCGCATCATCAGCGATGCGGCTGTCCCTCGTACGACTGAATCGACCTCTGGGCGCAGGTAAGGGCGCAATTGACGAATGTCTGGCTCGTCTTCGGTTAACCAGACATACCGTAATGCCACCGCTAGCACTTCTGGTGAGGGCGATAGATCAATCAGCGATCGCACCTGTTCTAGATACGCTGGATTAGGGGATGCCAGCATCGCTTCCAGGCTCTTGCGCTGCAAGCCAGGTGATAATTTTGCCAGCAAGGGAGCCAGTACTTCACCAACGTTCTTATGGTCAAGCTGGCTTAACAGTTCAATGCAAGACCCCTTGTGGACATCCGTTCCAGGCTGGTCTAACGCTTCGATCACTGCCCGCTTCAGTTCTCGCAGATCAACATCCCCACTAAGCTGTCCCCGCTCGGCGCTCATCACCAGTAAACCGACGTATTTACTGCGTAGCAGCCAGATCGTCAGCACCCAAAGCAACGATAGACCCACGACCACGGGCAGAAGCCAATTAACTCCCACGTCACCCAGGCTAGTGTTGCGGCTGAACCAGACCAACACCAGTAGCGCCAGCCCGGTGGCACCAGTAGACAGTGGCTCGGCAATGCCCCGTACGACCGACTGGATGCCACTCCGCATACTGTCAGGAATCGGCTGAAACAGTACCGGTCCCAAGCTGGCAAACAGCGTGTAGTGCAACAATTCATCCAGAAACTTGAGCGCCACCAAGCTGACAAAGAGTCCTAGAACCCATCCCGTTGGCGCGATCGCCATTGCCACTGCCCCCAGAATGCCAATCATGCCTGGTAGCAGCATTGCGGTTGCAAACACGCCAATCCGTTCAATCACACGACTAGAGGCTAGCCACTGCATTGCCAGTTCGCAAACACCTAAAATGGCGCTAAACCAGCCTAAAAAACTGGCGATCGCTGTATCAGAATTTTGTTGCCCCAAAAACTGGGCGATCGTACCTTCCTTACCAAAGAGCTGAAGCTGACGGAGAAACTGAAAATCGATCAGCAGCAGTAACACCTGCGCCAGAATAAAAAAAGTAAAGAGCAAGACCACATAGCGCCTGAGTGGTCCCTGTAAGCGACGAGTGGCAAATTCACTCAAGCGATCTTCCGTAGAGCGTCGCAGCGAGTCTGGAAACGCTTGCTGATACGACTGGCTTAAATAAAAGAGAATGCCTGCACCAATGATCATCATCAGGCAAGCCATCGCCACAACGTTTTTTAGCCCGACCCAGGCGAGTAGAAAGGTTAAGGAAAAGCCACTGATGACATCTGCCACGAGAATGCCGCTGCTAATCAGTGGATAGGTACGTTTAATCTCCCGAATATTAAAAAGTTGATTGGCTGTAATCGACGTATTGAGGTCATTGAGGACATAAATCGCCTCTAGCCAAAGCCGCATGAGAAAGATTGTAATCGCAATGACGGTCGCCCCCCAAAGGGACGACTGATTGTCTAACCCAAACCAAAATAGTGCTAACGGTACTGCCATGAGCAATGCCGTTAGTACCAGCACTCGTCGGAGTGGTAGCACCTTCTGCAACTGTGAGTAGACAAAGCCTAAGCCTGAGCCAATGCCAGCACTGGCGATATAAATCCAGGGCAACCCATCTTCCGCATTGTATTTCTGTAAAAATAGCGCGACCGTACTTGCCTCAAACCATACCAGCCCGATCGATGTGGTTGTGTAAAAAGCAAACATCAAAAACGTGCGCTCACTCTCCTCAGGACGGAGATTGACCCACCGCAGAATTTTCTGCTTCAAACTATGATCACTAAGCCACTGGCGCTTGAGTTCCATGCCGCGTTTGCGTCCTCTATACGTAGCCGAACCCTGATGTCTCTTTGACCCCGGCAGTCATCTATTGATCGCTAGCATCGCACCTTGTAACCGTTGAAAGCACGATCGTCACAGAGCAATCGTTAGATGGAGCAAGCCGTCGTTTGCCCCTAGGAGCGATCGGTTACGAGCAGAATGAAATGGGTCTAACTTAGCTTGCCCCGAATGGCTTTCATTTTAGATAGCTGCTGACCATTCAGGGCGTTTTTTCTTGTACGAACCCTGCGATCGCACTAAAAAGGCACTCCAGAGGTAATTGGAGTGCCCATACATCGACAGTGTGTTCAAACAACGGTTTAAACAAGGTTGTCTACTAATTCTTAGGAGCCTACTTTTTTAGGAGCCAGCAGCATCATCATGTTGCGTCCTTCCCGCTTTGGCGCTTGCTGCACTTCGGCAAGCTCTTGAAGGTCGCCTGCCATCCGCTTTAGCAAATCTTCAGCAATGTCGCTATGCTGAATTTCGCGTCCCCGGAACATAATGCTTGCCTTTACCTTATCACCATCTTTCAAAAATCGCTTCGCCTGATTGATCCGCACCTCGTAGTCGTGCGCTTCAATCTTGTAGCGCATCTTGACTTCTTTAACGTCAACGGTGTGCTGTTTCTTCTTCGCTTCACGCGCCTTTTTTTCTTGCTCAAACTTAAATTTGCCGTAGTCCATGATGCGGCAAACAGGCGGGTCGGCTTTGTCGCTGACAAGAACCAGATCTAAGTCTTTTTCTTCAGCGATTTGCAGGGCATCGCGAGGAACCATAATCCCTAGCTGCGCACCATCCGAGTCAATCACTCGGATCTTCGGAAAGCGAATCCGTTCGTTAATTGCTGGTAAATCGCGGTTTGGTCTTCTCTCAATTCTTTCAATCACAGGCATTTGATGGTTGGCAAAGTAGGGGTTGACAACTGGAAATCAGTCTTCAAGCGTGGACTGGATGGCGTGTCGTCAATTGCTAGAGCACAAGGATGCCAGAAAACAAATAGTCATTAGATGACCAGTTTGTGAGTCGCGGCGTGAGCTAGCTACTTGCTATTCTACTCAGTCCGTCGAAAATTATGCCTAATTGTTACGTAAGTTCCAAGAAGTCAGGAAAACGGAGGACATGGCTGCTGCAATCAATGTCTTGAGGCAGGGGCAAGCGGCAGTCTGTTTAGAAACGCTTACAACCTTTAGCGATCGCTCGCTCTATATCGCCCTACAATGCGGACTCTCATTCGTTTTGCTCTCTACCAGCTAAGCAAGGGCGTTAGCAGTAACGGCTCACATCCTCGCCGCATTCATCAGCCAGGTAACACAGAGAGCGAAAGCGCAAGGCTACAACCTGCTCATAGAAAGGGTTGAGCTTGCAGAGAGGCGGGATCGAGAAAAGGGTGCGATCGAACAGCTTAATGGTGCGCTCAAAGGGGCAGCGACCGGGGATGATTTGGCAAAAGGTTCTTGCTGTTTCGGCATCATGAATAGCAATGTTATCAAGCCACTGGCGGATCGGCTGGAGTGGAGCGAACCGATTGACCCGTGGTGTGATTTGCTGTGGTGCTGTTGTGCGGTCAAGAGCTGTTTCTGTGGTAATCCAGACAAACTGTTCGACTTTAGCACTGGCAATGGTGGCGTTGGAGTGGTTCATTTCTTCCTCTCAAGAATGAGATATGAGAAAGCTTTTTGGTGGTCGTCTGCTGTTAAGGCAGATCTGATCTACAGAGCGATCGGATGAGCGTTTTGTGGAGCTGTGAATCATTTACTCTGATACGCTTATGCTGCCAGTCTTTAAAGAAATGTTAATGGGCAGAATCACTGAAAGATCGATCGTCACCGTTTCAGCCTTCAGCGACTTTACTCAGGAAATGGTTAGGATGACGGAAGCTCGATCGGCAGTACCGTTCTGACTGCTCACTCTAAGCAAATCTGTAATGATCTATGACACTTCGGCCGTCCTGATAAAGGTGCGATAGAGAATAGCGCTACGTGTTTGCTCAACCCGCTTATTTCTGAAACGTTATGCGTCTTTCCCAGCCGCCATCATCACCTGAGACCGAAACGCGCACCCGTATTCTTAAGTCTGCGCTGAAGCTGTTTGCCAAATTGGGCTACGACGGTACGACCACTCGTGACCTGGCTGAATCGGCTGGGATCGCTGAGGGTACGTTGTTTCGCCACTTTCCGAACAAAAAGGCAATTTTAATTGAGGTGGCGACGCAGGGGTGGGTCGAAATCTTGACGGATTTGCTAACAGAGCTGAGCGAAATGGGTAGCTACAAGGCAGTCGCGCAGGTGATGCGGCGGCGGATGCTGAACTTGCATAAGAACGCCGATATGCTAAAGGTCTGCTTTATGGAGGCGCAGTTTCACCCAGAGTTGCGCGATCGCATCCAGCTTGAAGTCATCGACAAAATGACGGATGTTGCAGAAGTCTTTTTTCAATCTGCAATGGATCAGGGCATTTATCGGCGCATGAACCCGAAGATTGTGGCGCGGGTGTTCCTGGGGATGTTTGCGGTGGCAGGCTTCAGTCAGGACACGATTATGGGAGAAGGATCATCGCCTGCTGAGATGCAAGAGATGGCGGAAGGGCTGGCAGACATCTTTTTGAATGGCGTGCTGGTCAAGCATGGAAGCTGAAACGCTCAAGGATGAAGGCTAAAAAGCTGGAGTGGGTTAGGATAGAAAGCCTGCAATTTGCGTGAAGCGAAACTACAGCTTTGAGTTATTACCGTCAAGAATCGGATGCCTTTGCGATCGCCGACCTCCATACGTTGCGTGGAGAAATTTTGGCGTGTCCCTATTTTGCGGTAAATAATCTGAACCGCGATTTTGTTGGTACGAAGGGCTTCTCGGTTGTGTTTCAGCGCTCTGGGCTAGAGACGGTGAAGCAGCAATTTCCCTTTTTCGTGCCCTATCTCGATCGCGCCTTGCAACCTTACTGCAATGCCTTTTACCTCAATCCGCTGCTGCTAAAGGAAGGGTCACGGGTCGATCCCCACATTGATCGATCGCTGCGATCATACTGCAAAACGGTGGAGCCACCGGCGATCGTCAGCGTCCTTTATGTGCAAGTGCCAGCCGATCTACAGGGTGGGGAACTGGTACTACGCAATCATCGGCAGCAGGTGGGGCAGATTAAGCCAACGTTTAATACGCTGCTTCACTTTCAGGGCGATCTGACCCATGCTGTAAACCCCGTGAGAGTTAGCGGCACCCGCTTGAGTCTAGTGTGTGAGCAATATAGTTTGAGTGCGGCTGAGTTGCAGGAAATTCCTGAGTTTACGGTGGAATCCAGGGCACCAAAGCCTAAACGGGCAGCAGCGAGAAGATGACACAATAAAGCAAATGATTCTCTAGTCAATTTCAGTGTCATGCAAACGCTCGATCGGACTCCTTCTCTCATAGATGCCTTAAAAGCTCGAAGGCTCAAACTAGCAGCATTGGTAGATTTTCCTGTGCTTCTCTGGTCGGGGCAAAGCTATTCACGCAACTTTCGGGCAAACAAATTTCCGTTCCGCGCCAGCAGTCACTTTCTCTACTTTGCTGGACTGCCTTTGGAGGACGCTGTGATCTGGTTGGAGGGTGGCAAGCTGGTTTTGTTTATGGATGAGGCAGATCCGGCTGGTGCCCTATGGCATGGAGAGGCAACGAAGCGGGAAGATATTGCAGCTGCGATCGGTGCAGAGGAAACGTACCCGCTATCAGAACTCGACCCAGAGAAAAATGATGAGAATGGGGAATGGCTGATGGAGCCTTCTTCACGGTGGGCTAAAGGAGCAGCAAGCATTGGTCTAGATGATCTAACTGAAGCTGAACAATGCATAACGCTTCGACGCAGCGATCTGTATCGTACAAGAGGCATTGATTTGCAATTGGCACGGGCGATCGTCTCCTTGCGCATGATCCACGACGACTTTGCACTGGCAGAACTGCGAAAAGCGATCGTGGTCAGCATTGCCGCTCACAAAGCCGGAATGGCAGCGACACGTAACGCTAGCGTTGAAGCGGAGATCCGAGCTGCGATGGAAGGTGTCATCATCGCCAATGATCTGACTTGCGCTTACAACAGCATTGTCACGGTACACGGCGAAGTGCTGCACAACAATCAGTATCATCATTCGATTCAGGCAGGAGATCTGCTGCTGGCAGATGTGGGTGCGGAAGCTGCCTCTGGCTGGGCATCGGATATTACTCGTACCTGGGCGGTATCAGGCAAATTTTCCCCAACGCAACGGGCAATTTACGATGTGGTGTTGGCGGCGCATGATGCCTGTATCGCTGCTATGCGTCCAGATGTGGAGTATCGTGAGCTTCACCTACTAGCAGCACAGACGATCGCGGCGGGGTTGGTAGATTTAGGCATTTTGCGAGGACAGGTGGATGATCTGGTCGAGCAGGATGCTCATGCACTGTTCTTTCCGCATGGAGTAGGGCATCTTTTGGGCTTGGATGTGCATGACATGGAAGATTTGGGCGATCTGGCAGGCTATGAGGCTGGAAGACAGAGGAGCGATCGCTTTGGGTTGAATTATCTGCGGCTCGATCGTCCGTTGCAAGCAGGTATGGTCGTGACGATCGAGCCAGGTTTTTATCAAGTGCCCGCTATTTTGCAAGATCTAGAGCGCCGATCGCGCTATCAGGCAGTTGTGGATTGGGATCGTCTGGCTCCGTTTGCTGACGTACGTGGCATTCGCATTGAAGATGATGTGCTGGTGACAGCAACGGGTGCAGAAGTGCTGACAGCCGCCTTGCCGACAAAAGCAGAGGAAATTGAGCAGTTGGTGCAGAGCTAAACAAGCTACTTCTTGCTTCATTCAGGCTGTTCCACCATTCAAGCTGTTCCAGTCGTTACACCCATCATTGGCAGAGCCAGTAAGCGATCGTTAGCACATCCAGCGATCGAGCTATGCCTCCAATCACCTGCTAGCCCAACTGTCTTCTAAAAGACGATCCCCATTCACTTACTCTGTAGCTTGAGAAAGAGGACTTACCAGAAAAAATCTTCTACCATGATTGCCACACTGCCCTGTATGCGTACGAGGAATTGCGGCATATGACTAATTTTGTAGACAAGATTGAGCGGTCTAACACAAACCCCAATGATCCTAGAAATCGTGAAGTCGTCTATGCGGCTTGGGATGACCCTCAGATTGGCAACCTTGCTACTCCCATTAATGCATCTGGTCTAGTACGCGCATACATCAACAATTTGCCTGCCTATCGCCAAAATCTGTCTCCTTTACGGAGAGGGCTTGAAGTCGGTTTGGCGCATGGCTACTGGCTACTCGGTCCTTTTATTACATTTAATCCGCTGCGTGATACAGAGGTAGGTTCTGTCACAGGCTTACTGGCTACGATTGGCACCCTTTTGATTGCAACATTGAGCCTTTCGCTCTACGCCGCTAGCAGTCCTCCAAGCCCGATCGCGACGATTACCGTGCCCAGCCCACCACAAATGTTGAGCACGTCTGAAGGCTGGAACGAATACGCTACTGGCTTTTTCCTGGGTGGGGTTGGTGGTGCTGTGTTTGCCTACGGCTTATTGACAAACATTGCCTTATTCCAGAAATATTTGAGCTTTGTCGCTCAGTAATTCTTGAGTTTGGTCGCTGAACAGCGATCGGCTTGGTGTTCCCATCGTGAAGAAAAATCTAGAGCAGCGTTGCTCTAGATTTTTCTTGTTTAAAGAAGCATTTTTAAATACTTATAAGGCTACGTGGAGAGAGTATTTAGGTAAAGTAGCTCAATCAGCATTCAAAAATTTTACCTATGACCCGAATTTTACTGACAGGTATCACTGGGCAGGTTGGTCAGGAACTCCAGCAGACCCTGGCTTCTCTAGGAGAGGTCGTTAGCGTGGGGCGCGATCGAGTGGATTTTTCGCAGCCAGACGCTGTACAGCAGGTGATGGAGACTGTAAAACCCGCGATCGTCGTCAATGCGGCTGCCTACACTGCGGTCGATAAAGCCGAAAGCGAACCCGACCTCGCCCAGTTAGTGAATGCTGTTTCGCCTGGAATCCTTGCCAAAGCCGCCAGTCGCATCGGTGCAGGGCTGATCCACATCTCCACCGATTACGTGTTTGATGGCACACAAAGTTCGCCCTACCTGGAAACGGATGCAACCAATCCCCTCGGTGTGTATGGCGCGACAAAACTGGCAGGTGAGGCAGCGGTGCGTGCTGAGTGCGATCGTCACTTCATTATTCGTACTGCCTGGGTCTATGGTGCAAAAGGTAAGGGCAACTTCGTCAAAACGATGCTGCGGCTGGGAGCCGATCGGGAAGAACTGCGCGTCGTGACCGATCAAATTGGCGCACCGACTTGGTCAAAGGATCTGGCAGCGGCGATCGCCCAACTTGCACCTCAACTGTCTGCTGATACCGCAGGCACCTATCACTACACCAACAGCGGCGTGTGTAGCTGGTACGATTTTGCGATCGCCATTTTTGAAGAGGCACAGCAACTCGGCTTTCCCCTTAAAATCCAGCGCGTTATCCCCATTACTACGCCCGAATATCCTACCCCAGCTAAACGTCCTGCTTTCTCCGTCCTCTCGCTCAAAAAAGTCTCGACGCTATTAGGTACGCATCCTCCCTACTGGCGACAAAGCTTGCGATCAATGCTGCAAGAACTGCGATCAAACTCTTAAATTACTTCTGTTGAGTCGATGAAATTTTCTTCTCTTGCAACGGACAGTTCCGGGCGTTTCTGAAGTTGGTCTGCCAGTATGCAAGCTTAAGCGGATGCCTTGAGCGTCTCTATTTTGATGAGAAGTTTAAGGCTTTTGCTGCATTTTTGCATACGCTTCGTAAACGCCCTGGACGTTGTACCAGTTAAGAAAAATGCGGGCAACTTCGAGGGCAAGTTGGGGTTTGCCGCGATCGATCAGCCATTGCAGGAAGGGAGCCATTGTGCGTTCGTTGAGCTGTCCGCCGATCGACAGAATGCCCCACAACACGCGATGCAGCCAAGTCATCTGGATCATCAGCCGCACGTTCCAGGTCGGATGCTTTTGGTAGAACAGCACGCCCATTTTGCCGCGCTCGATTTCTTTATCGATCAAGTTCGGGAGTTGGCTGAGGGCAAAAGGTGGATGCCAGTGATAGCCGACAGCATCAGGACATTTAATGAGCGTTAAGCCAAGCTGCTTCAAACGCACACCTAGCTCCAGGTCTTCCCAGCCGTAGAGTTGAAAGCGGGTGTCAAACAGCCCAGCTTTTTCCAACCAGGTACGGGCGATCGCCACATTTCCGGTGGCAAAATAGGCGGCTGAGAAATCAGTGATTTTGTAAGGTTCAGCGGTGGGATCGTCAAAGTTAGCGGTGTTGATGACGCGACCGTAGGTGAAGACGGGAGTGGGGAAGTTTTGAGTTTGTTCCAAAGGCTGACCGCTGACCGCTGACCGCTGACCACGCTGTAAGCCTTCAGCGTGTGCCTGGAGAAAACCCTCGGTGACGACCAGATCGCTGTCAATGAAGATGATGGTGTCACCAGACGCTTTCTCAACGCCCAGATTACGTGCAGCAGCGGGACCCTGGTGATCTTGCTGGAACAGTCGAACGTGGGGAAACGTGCTGGCGTTTGCCTGAAGCCAATCGACGGTGCCATCAGTAGAACTATCATCCACGACGACAACCTCGTAGCCTGCGATCGCGCCTGCATCAAATTGCTGAAGCTCTAAGGCTTTCAGGCACTTTTCTAAAATCGGTTTGCGGTTGTAGGTCGGAATGACCACACTGAAAAACACGGCGACTCCTGGGAAAATTATTGGTTGTTAGTTTTTGAGGTGAGGCATTAGGGCTATGCTGAACACATCTCAGTAGTTGATTCTATTTGGCTGACGGACGATTCAAAAAACTCCCACTAATATTTCCTCATTTTTCTCGTCTGCTGAAAGATATAAGTCTCGCCATTGACTAAAGTGATCAATGCACCACCTATCCTTACCTTCGTAGGCAAATAGTGTTTCTGGATCAATCTGTCGCAGAATTCTAGCTCCTTCGCTAACTAATCCACGTGATATAAGCCCTAACGATTCCGCTTCTGGTAATAGGTTTGGAGCAAGAACCTGATCTCCAAATATGAGTTTTTCAACAATTTCATTTGCATTCTCAATCTGTTTTCTCGATAGTTCCTGTGACAAATGTTTCTCAATCTTATTAGATGTCTTTTCCAATGAGGCTGTTCTATCTTCAATGCCCGGATAAGCCTTACGAGTTAGCCTTAACTCTGTCCGAAATTCAGCAACTACTTGATCAGCATCTAGCTCAGATCCAAAGGCATCTTGATGCTCTTCAATAATCTCTTCAAGAATTTCATGAGCCTCTTCAGGTTCAATTTCAAAAAAGCGAAAAATGCCGCAGCCGTAGGAGAAGAGGGAAACCATAAGAATCGCTAGCGGCCTCTCGCGGTGCAGACGCGCATACAACTTGCTGCTAGGGGGAATAGCGCTATAAATGACGGAAACACCCATGAGAAGCTCACTTTATACTCAATTGAATTACCTACCCAATTTCATGCTCTATGTCTGGTGTTAGTTCGACGATCGCACTATGTACTCTAACAACGAATAACCAAGCCCCTATCAACTGAACGGTAAGTAAACACGTTCTGCTGTAGACGTTGCTCACGATCAGAGAATGTGGCAGAACCATGCACTTTGCTGTGCTTTAGCCACTCTAGGCTACCAGGTGACGTACATGCAGGATATTCCTGACGCGCTGCTGAAGCGATTTGGTGCTGCTAGCCGGAAGCGACAGGCAATGTGGTTTGAGACATCGCAACAGCAGGTTAGTATGCAGCAGTATGTCCGATTGTAGAATCGGGAATCATTTGCCAGTAAGCTTTCTACCTTACGGAAGCATCATCGTCTGAAAGGTTGCCTACCCGATCGCTCAACTCTCTTAATTGCTCATTCAGCTCTCGCTGACGCTGAATTAATGTATCGAAATCAGTGCGTGTGGCAAAGTTTGTTTTGCTTAACTGGAGCTGCTGATTGACCTGATCCAGACACGCATTCATCCCGGCGGCGAATTCATAGCGGGTGATAGGGCGATCGCCCTGATACGTCCCGTTGGGAGTGCCAGCAAGACAGCCTGTTTTGGGTTCTGGTTGAACTGGCACTGGCTGAGCAGGTACGGTCTGTGCGGTGGCGGCTGTTGTCTGGGCAGCGATCGCCAGCGGCAGCGCCAAGACTGTGCGAGTTAACACTTTGCGAGTCAATACTTTTTGGACAGACTTCATCACAACAATCGCTCCTAACCTGCAATCCCACCTTAGCAAACGAAATTACGAACTTAACGCATCGGAAAGATAGTCAGCCGCCGCTTCTACCAGAGCGATCGCGTTTTCATAAACCATGCGTGTCGGTCCCAAAACGCCCACGCTACCGACAGGCACAGAGTCTTTGTGATAGGTCGAAGAAATCAGCGTACAGGTTCGCATGGGTTCTAACGGGTTTTCGGCACCAATCCGAATGGTGACGCGCTTACCGGGCTGCTGCAAGTCTGACCGCTCAAAAATCAGCGGTACAAGCTGGTGTTGTTCTTCTTCTAGCAGATGAATAATGGTTTGCACCTGCTGGAGTTCTGAAAATTCTGGCTGACGCAGCACTTCTGCTAGCCCACTAATCACAATTTGGGTGGGAGCAGGCGGCTGGGAACGGCGGGTTAGCTCCACCAGGATCGTTCTCAGGAGATCGGCATAACGTTCAAATTCGCGATCGAGTTCACTCCAGTCAATGGTTGCCAGTTCAGCGATCGCGCGACCCCGCAACTGGCTATTCAGAAAGTTGGATAAGATTTGCAGTTCGCGCTCCAGCAAATCGGCATCGAGGTTAGCCGTGTCAACCGATAGCGGCAACTCAATGAGGGCTGATTGGGTTTCGTAAGAATCCGTCACAAAAATCAGCATCACCCGAGTCGTATCAACTGGCACAAGCTGTACATGACGCAGATGGCTGGTGTATGTTTGCGGCGTAGTGATCAGCGTGATGTAGCCGCTGACGGTTGCTAAAATCTGCGCGGCTCCCCGCAGTAATGCTTCAAAGCTCCAGT
>JBGTJW010000181.1:0-8331 GCA_041744955.1 Stenomitos sp.
TTGCGATCAGTAATATCTGTCAGGATCAAAACGGCACCCGTAAAGGTTCCCTGTCCGTCCAACACCGGATCCATCGTTTTGGCAAACCACCGTCCTTGAGACTGAAGTTCTAGAACTTGACGCTGGTGCGTTGCTTGAGCGCGGTAAAAGCAGGCACCGTCCCCTATCCTTAACACCTCATGCATCAACTCATGATGCACACACCCCAAAATGTCGTTGAAGGGTTTGCCAAAAAGTTGGCTCATTGCCTGATTACAGCGGATCACTTTGCCGTCTGGGTCTACCAGACAAACCCCATCGTTGATGGCATCAAAGGTTGTTTGCCAATCTCGTGCTGAAGACAGCGCTGTTTCCTCTGCCCGCCGAATGCGTAGCAGCGATCGCACCGTAGCAAGCAGTTCGATCGGTTCAACAGGCTGCACCAAATAGGCATCAGCGCCACTGTTTAAGCCTTCAGCTTTATCCTGGCTTTGCACAAAACTCGCTGAGAGATGCAGCACTGGTAGAAACGCAGAGTCAGGGTTGGACTTGATCTGACGACAGACTTCAAACCCGTTTATGTCGGGTAGTTTCACATCCAGAATCACCAATGCAGGCTGATGCTCGGCGATCGCGGCTAGTCCTGCGGCTCCGGTTGCTGCTTCCACAACGGTAAAGCCTCCGTTTCGCAAAATCCGCGCGATCACATAACGATTGGCTTCACTGTCATCGATATGTAGGATTGTCAACTGTGGCTCAGCCATAGCAATGTCCCTTAAGGCTCCAAGGCAAGCCCAGCTTTGACAAAGGCATCTCGCAGTTGAGCCATCGTCGCGGCTTCAGCCGTCGTTTCTTTGGAGAGAATGGCAATGCTCTGTGCAGTCAAACGACTCTGCGCCTCTGTATCCAGTTGTGTCGATGAGTAGATAATGACCGGAATCGCTTGCGTGGTGGCATTGTGTTTGAGCCGATCGAGGACATCAAAGCCGCTCATTTCTGGCATCTCCAGGTCAAGCAGAATGGCGGTTGGCTGTGCGGTCTCTGCCAGGGCAAAGCCCTCTTGTCCATTCACAGCTTCTAAGATTTGTAATGGAGTATCTGCTAACAATTGCTTCACCACGTACCGATACGCTGGGTCATCGTCAATCAGCAAGAGCGTTTGAGCGTTTCCCTGACTAACTAGGTTATTCAGTTTACTGAGCAACGGCAATCGGTCTACGGGCTTAATTAAGAAGGCATCCGCTCCGAGCGCCAGGGCTTGTTTTTCGTTATCAATGACAGTAATCACTACGATCGGAATGCTGCGGGTCGCTTCGTTGCTTTTAAGCTCTCGCAGAAACGTCCAGCCATTTTGCCCGTCGAGCAGGATATCCAGCATGATCGCTGCGGGTCGCATTTGCTGCAAGGCTTTTCGAGCGTCCGGCAGCGTGCGGGCTGCAATCAGTTGATACCGTGAGTCTTGCAGGTGCTTTTCATAGATAAAGAGCGTTTCCTTATGGTCTTCCACCGCAAGGATCGGCAAACGATCGACTTTCAACGGTGCGATCGGTTGCAACAGGGACGGCAGTTCGGTAGCGTAAGGGTAGACGATCGGCAGCGAGACTGCAAACGTAGAGCCTTGCCCTGGCTGGCTGTGTACTGAAAGACTGCCACCCAGTAGCTCTGCCAGCTTACGCGCTAAGGGCAAGCCTAGCCCAGTCCCTTTTACCTGCTTTTGCAACGGGGACTCAATCTGGACAAAATCCTCAAAAGCGCGTTCCTGATCTTCGATCGTCAAGCCGATGCCTGTGTCAGACACCGAGAGGACGATCGTGTGCTCTGTGTGCATGGCTGACACTCGCACCTCGCCCTGCTCCGTGAATTTGATCGCATTGGAGATAAAATTTCTGAGGATTTGCGCGACTTTGCTCTCGTCGCTGTAGAGCGTTGGCAAGCCCTCTGGTTCCTCAAAGGTGAGCGCCACAGACGTACCTTCCACTAATAAGGGACGCAGCATCCCTCTTAGAGTGCCGAATAAGTCGCCGACCTCAAACGCACTCGGACGCACCTCAATTTTGCCAGCTTCTACCTTCGCGAGATCCAGCAGATCATTGACCAGTTCGGACAAGCCACTGGCTGCTTTTTGCATGAAGGTGACTTGCTTTTCTTGCTCTGCCGTTAGGTCGCCATCCATCCGAGCCAGCAGCATACGCGAGAGCGACAGGATAGAGTTGAGCGGTGTGCGAAACTCGTGGCTCATGTTGGAGAGAAAGCGGGTTTTGAGTTCGTTTGCCTGCTGCAAGGAGCTTGCTTTCTCATCCAGTTCCGCATAAAGGGCAACAACACCGCGATTGGTGTCTTCTAATTCTTGATTGAGCTGGGTTAGTTCGTCCTCTCGCTTCCGCAGGTCTGCCATTGCTTGCAGCAGTTCCTGGTTTTGCCGCTGGACTTCTTCATAGGGATTTTGGGGCGATCGTGCCATCACCGCTTCCCGAAGCTGCTGCAACTGTGAATCAGTCCAGGTTAGTGCCCGTTTCGGCAACGGTTTACCCACTACGACCGTGGTTCCTTGTTCTGGCAGCGATTCAATCTCAAAGAAATCCATCAGCCTGCGAGTGCCAACAAGACCCACCCCCATTCCCGTTGATGAGGTGTAGCGTCCTTCTAACACGTCGGCTAGATGAGGAATGCCCTTGCCTTGATCTTGAACCCGCACCAGAAACGTCTGAGGCTCTCCCTCCACACAATATTCAACCGTTCCACCCTTCGCATACTGAAACGCATTACGGGCAAGCTCTGACACGGCGGTTGCCAAGCGTACCTGCTCTTGAGTCTCAAACCCCAATTGCTCGGCGAGTTCGCGGGTTCGCTGCCGTGCCTGCACAACATCCTGCTCGACGTTCACTACAAGCTTGAAGAGGGTTGTCATACACCGTTTCCTTTCGCTACTAACACCGTCACATCGTCGCGATCGCGATGAAAGTCTCGGTACAGCACGCCTGCGATCAAACTGGGGTGTTTGTGGCTTAAGCCTGGGTAGCGATCGAGCTTCCACTGAGTGCCTAAGCCGTCAGAATGCATAATCAAAAGTCCATTCGTAGACCAGGGATAGGTAAACTCTTGAATTTTGCGAACCTCATGCCCAACTGTACCGTTGTGCGACATGAGATTGCGGTGTTCGCTGGCGGAGTCTAGGCTAGCCGCGATATTGCCCACGCCAGCAAAGCGAACTAACTGCTGTTCAAAGTCAATTTCGGCGATCGCCAGGGCAGCACCACGAGTGCTTCGTAGGGCAGCGTGGGTAGCTTCGATGATGGCGTGCGGCGATCGCTGGTGATGCTCTTGAAAGGCTCTCAAGGCTGCTGAGGCAGCGCTGGCAGCAGCGGGACCATGCCCCAGTCCATCGACCACTAGCAGCACACAACGATGAGTTGCTTCCTGACAGCTCCAGGTATCGCCCGAAACCGTTTCTCCCAACTTTGGTAAGCACACACCACCGACTTCTAAAGTGTGTTCAGGTGGACGGAATTTTGAGTCTGACCAAAGCTGCGCCAAGATTGCGGTGCCCTTTGCAGGCGGGGAGTAGATTTCAAAGAAGCTAGAGAGGCGCTGAATGGCACCGAGTCCATTGCCTGGGGTGCTGCCCGTGGAAAAGCCATCTTGCAGGCAATCATCGACCTCAAGCATCCCTCGTCCTTGATCCAGCGCTAAGACCTCAATGCCGGGAGTGGCATATTGATCGATCGCACGTAGTATCACCACGCCGCCGCTGGTATGCTGCACCAGATTATTGGCAAGCTCGGTGACAACAATACCCACCTTGCCTCGCTCGGCTTCGTTAAAACCGAGGCGACCTGCCAACGCCAGCGCGACCCGTCGTGCTTCCCCTGCCTGACTGGATTCGGTAATGGGAATGGCGATCGATTCTGTCATGCTGTGGTCATCACTTATTCCTTAGAAAACCCAGTGGCTCAAACTGCTCTTGCAATCTTAAAGCGAGTCTCCTGATCGCTCCATCCCTCTGTCGCTGCATCTCTGCATTACCAGCTCGCTTTCACTTCCAGCGGACGATCGTGATCCGCGTGCCCTTTCCCACAGCAGACTCGATCTCAAATTCGCTAGCGAGTCGTTTGGCACCGCTTAACCCCATCCCCAACCCTTTACCCGTCGTAAAGCCGTCCTTTAGCGCTATCTCCAGATCAGGAATGCCCGGTCCTTGATCTTCAAAGGTGAGCCTGAGACCCCACCGCCCCGCTACCTGAAGTATTTCCAGCATCACTGTGCCGCCACCGCCATAATCCAGGGTGTTGCGGGCTAACTCACTAGCGGCTGTCACAATTTTAGTTTGGTCTACTAAGCCAAAGCCGATCGCCACAGCGAAATGGCGCACGGCTTGCCGCACTAAAACGATGTCTCCAGACGACTGGATGCTCATTGTCTCAGGCTTCTCCATCGCCCTCTGCACCACCTTTAGTAGCATTGACCTGCGTTACGTTGTCACCGAGCGACGATCGCAATAGTGCCATGCCCTTTTCCACGTTTAAGGCAGTGCGAATGCCCGTGAGCGACAGCCCCAGTTCGACCAGCGTCAGGGCTACAGCAGGCTGCATACCGACGACAACCGTCTCAGAACCCAGCACCCGCGCCATTTTGGCAATGTTGCCCAAAATCCTACCGATAAAAGAATCAACGATTTCTAACGCAGAAATATCAATCAAGACACCATGAGCGTAGGTTTGAGTAATGCGATTCGTCAGGTCATCCTGTAAGGTCATGGCAAGCTGATCATGCATATCGACCTGAATGGTGACAATCAGAAAATGCCCCATTTGCAGTATGGGAATGCGTTCCATCCGTTTCTCCTCTCACCTATTTGGGTTGCGAACGAGTGATGCTTGCTCCCACTCGCTTCAGTGCCATCAACAGGGCATCGGCTAACGTTGCTTTCGTAATCACGCCCGTTAAATCGATACCGAGATACACGATCGTTTGGGCAATTTGCGGTCGAATGCCGCTAATAATACAGTCTGCTCCCATTAAACGAGCCGCTGTCACTGTTTTGAGGAGATGTTGAGCCGTCAAGGTATCGACCGTCGGCACGCCAGTAATGTCAATAATGGCAACTTCTGACCCGGTTTCAACAATCTTCTGCAATAACGACTCCATCACAACCTGAGTGCGGGCGCTATCCAGAGTGCCGATAATCGGCAGTGCCAGAATACCTTCCCACAGCTTAACCACTGGCGTAGACAACTCCATTAACTCTTCCTGCTGCCGCAGAATCACCTCTTCCCGCGCCTTCTGATACGCTTCTACCGTCAGCAGACCCAGCCGATCGAGCAAGGTGGTGGCTTGCCAGATCGCGTCGCTGAGTTCAGCAGAATCGTTTAACTGCTGCCGTAGGCGGTTAAACAGAGGTTGTTTGAACGAAAAGACAAACGAAGCTGTTTCAGACGGTGTAAAGCCCTTGTGCGATCGCGATCGCGAAACGCTGGTCAGCAGTTCTCGCACCTCTTGCCATTCGGGTGCCTGAAGATTAGTCAAATTACCCTGCTGAACAGCAGTGCGAAGCAGCCGGAGAAATTCACGACACTCTTCCTGTAGCTCTGCGTCTTTGATTAAACTCCTTCGAGCGTTGGTCGCTGCTAACTCCTGAAGCCACTCAGTCAACAGAGCCGTCTCATAGATTTCTAATAGCTCAGGTATCTTGCTTCCGCTCATCGTCTCCACAGGGCAACCCCTTTCATTGGTGCAAAATTAGTGTATGACTATCTAGCCCACCCAGAAGGCTTAACTTTACCCTTAACTCTGCCAATCGTAGAGACAATATGCCATTTATAGGTAAAGGGCGCACCTGCCCTAGCGGCAGGACCATGAGAATATCAGGCTTCCCGCCTTTGAAACTGGGTCAAACTGTCTCTGTAGTAAACGTTTCTGAGCAACAAGCAGACATGGCAACGGCAAAAATTAGAAAGACACCTGGCATCTGTAATGGAGCCGCTTGTATTGGTCGGACGCAAATTCCCGTGTGGCAACTGGTCGCCTTACGCGCTCAGGGCTGCTCTGACGCAAATTTACTGAGTGACTATCCACAGTTGACCCGCGACGACTTAAAAGCAGTTCACACCTACTATGCTCAGAACACTGAAGAAATCGACGCGGCGATCGCGGCTGAACACTTAGACTAGCGCTAAGCAGCAGTCTTAGCCGTCGTCCTTAGCTTCAGCCTGCGTGACGACAGCGTTGCGCGTGGACAGCCAAACCGTCATCGTACTCATTGCTGCTGCAATCACAATGGCGATCGCGATCGCCGTCTCACTCTGGGCACTGTTCGAGAGCAGTAGATTGATGGCTAACATACCGGTCGAGCAGCCCCAGATGATAGCCGTCGCAGGGACACAACCGCGATCGGGGCGGCTTGAGTCGGCTTGAGGGGAAGAGGGCATACGGTGCTGTAAGCAGGGGTGAGATGAAACCAAAGCATAAAAACCATTGCTGAGAAGAAGACTATGGTTTGACGGTTGAAGGGGCGATCGCTTTTGCTCTTGCTAACGTAAGTAAAGAACCCTTTTTGGCACATCTGAGCGATCGCATGACCAAAGTGGCATCACCCTAATCAATTCAACTACGATCGAGCATTGTTTGATCAAGTTGCTTGAGAGAATGATTCCAAAGACTAGCGTCACTGGTAGAGATCGCCTCTCAAGGCTCAATATGTTGATAAAGGCTGCAAAACTGGAGTCTAAGCAGCACGGTCAGACTAGCGACGAGTGATCGGATGGTGTCCGAGGAAAAAACCAACGTTCCATCACTGTCGACATTGTCCTTCAATAAATTCGAGAACTTCTATTGCTTTTTTGAGCCACTCGTTCATCTGGCTAACAGTTACTCCTGATTGTTGCTCATTACCATGAGCAATCAAATGTCTGTTCATAATGATGGAGTCAATTGCCTCCCTGCGTCCTTCTTCTTGCATAAAGTCATCCAATTCACTTCTCCAAGTAGAACTGAAAGTAGATGAAATTTCAAGAAAACGTTCCGCTTTGGGATTACGGATTTGAGAAAGTTTTGATGCTACAAAATTGGCAACAGGAGCGCTTACCTGATTTGATGCATATTCTATATAAACCTCTTTCACTGAATTTTCTAGTAATCCAGCGCTAACAATACAAACATATTTAGCCCAGTGTGATTGAAGCTCAATATTTTCTCCGCAAGCATCATTAGTTTTACGGATGAGATCTCGCAGCCGTTGTATTTGCGCTGCTATTTTACGGTTGTGCATCTAGATACTGTCAAATTTCTCGCTAGCTAAACGGAATCTTTCTGAAACGTTAGTTTCATCAGACGTAGACTGAGAAATGAGTTCACCATATTTGGAGTCTTGGAGCAACGCGTCATATGCATCCTTAACTCTACTGAAATCTAAAATCGTCTTTGCCTCCAGTCTATGAGCGAGGGCAACCATTACAGAATCAAATACTGCTGCGTTAATTGCGCGAACTGGTCTAAAAGCCTCTTTACCAAGACTCTTGGCGACTGTATCGATTGTTGATGTGAAAACCTTTTTGGCTAAGCTCAAAAATCTATCATCAGCATGACGTTTTCGCTGAGAAAACTTATTGAGAAACTCCTTCATAGGTTTCTCATAGTTTTCACCTTCAAAGTAAAATGCGAGAAACCTAAGAATAAGCTCTTGATCTTTCAACCTGCTATTCTTTTTGCCATATATTTGTCTCCAAGGTTCATACTCATTTAGGTCTTTAATTAGTTCAATGAATTTGCCATGATCAACCGCAGCCCTAATCTCTTGAGGAGTCAAGGTACGCCCTTCGCTGTTTAGCCGATCAAATATTTGATAAATGCTCGTATCGTCGTTTTGAGGATGCTCTTGCTTAATGATGATTGCGTGAATTAACGAATCGTTTAGCTTTATCTTATCTCTTTCATTCAAATTTTCATAGGTCAACCCCTCAAAATGAGGTTGTACTTTCAGAAGTTTAAATACTTTCTTTCTTTCCTCATTGTCTTGCGAATTAAAAAAGCCGTTATAAAAGAACTGAAGGGTTTTTAACCTTTGTTGTCCATCAATCACAAGAAGCTTGTTAGACTCGGATTCTCGCGCTAAAAAGATAGATGGTATGGGTAAACCTAAAAGCAAAGACTCAATAAATCGTGAAGCTTCTGCTTGATTCCAAACATAATTTCTCTGAAAAGAAGGGATAAGTATGTCACCTCGATTTAATCTTTTAACTAACCCTTCAACATCGTAATCTGCTCCAAAACTAGCGATATCATAGCGAATTGGAGTAACAATATCTTCCGAAGAGTCGTCTTGAACCTGCGCCTCTTCGTCAAATTCCATGTCTTTCA
>JBGTJW010000182.1:0-10374 GCA_041744955.1 Stenomitos sp.
CAGGCTTCTACATCATAAGCATAAGGCCCAATCTGGCAAACCTTCTGTGCCCGTTCATAGAATGGATCTAAATGAGCTTTGTCAAAGGGCCAACCGCTGTAGGGTAACCAGTCTCGCTGCTCAAAATCGATTGCGTCTAAAGGCAGACAGCGAAACCCGTATTCTTGGTAACCATTTTGCCCCTCCCAACAGTGGGAAGTGCCGCCGAGCTGTCGTCGTCGAGTCTCTCGCATCTCTGGATAGGGATCACCACTAACCGTCCCATCACACAGGGATTGAAGGGCTGGATCAAGTTCAACGCCGCCGCTCTCGAGTAGACAAACACGAACATCCTGATTGGCAAACTCACGCGCCAGTGTTAGTCCTGCCGGTCCCGCGCCAACGATGCAAATGTGTGTTGCAAGAACATCGTCTAGAGGTAATGATCTGGCATCAATAATCATCGATCTTCTTTAAGCGCCTACAATAATAGAATCCTTTGAATCCATGCCTGCAAGCTCTCTACTCTAAGCAGGCTGCCTTGGCTAACTACGGACAGGAACATTAAGCACTGGTAGCCAAACTCTACAGACCCGCAAAAACGATTGCTATAGACTCCAGCAGTTTATGCAGAACACTACTTTTTTATAACAAAATAAAAACCAATTCATCTCTTCAACTGTCATCTTTACTGTTTTTTCATATTTTGACTTGCCGATCTAAAGACATATGGCGTGTCAGACCTGATCAATCGCTTGAATGCAGGTCATGTCAACAAAGTAGCTCTCGCATAATTGTTTGCCTACTCAAATGCTCTACCAACTACAACAGTCTGTATCCACACTCACTTAGCGCTATACAAAACATCTTTCTGATGGTTCACGCTTGGCTGGCATTTTCTCTACTCCTGATCAGGTTCGACATAATTCCAATATCAGTCCAGTCTAAATTCTATAAAGCTGGTGCAAAGAATAAAAAATCTGCTTGTTTTTCTCCCTATTCAGTTTCAGAGTAATTGTGCGGGGTCGTTAAAATTAGGTCAGGATGGTGCAACGCTGAACCTACAGTCATTTACAGTTTGAAGCAGGACGAGACGCTTTACGTTAGCTCATTCTCTTTTGACTATTACGCAGAATGCTTTATGGTCATCACTGTCTGAGCCAGACTCCACCAACAAGCGTTCTGAAGAATGTAACATGTGCATCTTTACCATCACTGTCTGAGCCAGACTCCACCAGCAAGCGTTCTGAAGAATGTAACATGTGCATCTTTAACGTCCTGTTTAGTAAGAGTGTTCTGCAAGAATCGGTCTTAAGATCGTATTCCGTAATATTTGAGCCTATGTTTGCAGTACAAAGGAGCTGGCAGAGACTAAGAAACACGCATCCACTGTAAGCATCTAATGTAAAAGTATTCCCCGAAGGCTTTATCTATGCTTCCCTGTGCGCCTATTTTATCAACTGCCGAACCCGTAAAGGCGCTTAGTAGCCCGCGTCTCCGGCTCATCTCTGGTACCGCCAATGCAGCTCTGGCTCAGGAAGTAGCTACCTCTCTGCGCGTTAACCTGACTCCCATCCTTTGCAAGCGCTTTGCCGATGGAGAGATTTACGTACAAGTTCAAGAGTCTATTCGGGGCTGTGACATTTTTCTCATTCAGCCCACCTGTGGACCCGTGAATGACTATTTAATGGAACTAATGATCTTGATCGATGCCTGTCGTCGAGCATCAGCACGCCAAATAACGGCTGTTATTCCTTACTATGGTTATGCTAGAGCTGATCGCAAGACTGCGGGACGGGAATCAATTACTGCTAAGTTAGTTGCCAACCTGATTACTGAGGCTGGCGCTAACCGTGTCCTTGCGCTAGATCTGCATTCGGCTCAGGTACAAGGTTTTTTTGACATTTCCCTTGATCATTTGCAGGGCGCTCCTATACTGGCCGATTATATCCAGGAGAAACGGCTGTCAGATGTCGTTGTAGTGTCCCCTGATATCGGTGGGGTTTCGCGTGCCCGTACCTTTGCTAAGCGGCTCAACGATGCTCCACTGGCGATCGTCGACAAGCGGCGGCAGGCACATAACCAGTCAGAAGTCATGAACGTGATTGGAGATGTGCGGGGCAAAACGGCGATTTTAGTCGATGACATGATTGATACCGCCAGTACCATCAGTGAAGCAGCAAAGATTCTCCGTCAGGAAGGAGCCAGTCGGATTTATGCCTGCGCAACCCACGCACTCTTTTCACATCCGGCAATTGAACGGCTAGCAATAAGTGGTTTGGAAGAAGTAATTGTGACCAACACCATTCCAATTTCAGAGGAAAAACGCTTTCCGCAACTTAAAGTTTTGTCTGTTGCTTCTTTGTTAGGTAAAGCCATTTTCCGCATTCACACTGAAAGCTCCGTCAGCAGCTTGGTGAGCTAACTGGGGGTAGAAACCCCATCCGCCTTCACGGCAGTACCGTTCATAGAACACGGTGAAGTGTTTTCTAACGTTGAATGCGGCATAATTCGAGCATTAAAGCTCTCGACCGATGGTTACGGTTTGATCAAAAAGCGTTCATTCCTTCGATATTTGAGGGAGAAATGAGCCTGTTTGAGCTGAAGATGAACAATATAGATGACTAGGGCAAGGCTACCCAGAATCAGGGGGGGTAGAACCAGACTATTGGTTATGCCGATTGTTAATCCTAAACCAGTACTGGCTCCCACTATGGCTATTAGCATTGGGATTGCAAGCGCTGATAGCTTTTGACTACCCCCCAACAGCAGCTTCTCTACAGCAATGCTAATGGCAATGCCAGCAAGTCCGCCGCTAACAAGCCCTAAGCCTGTCCCCAGAAAAAGCGCTGGAGGCACTACGGTTTCCATCGCATTGGAGAGAATCTGGGTCAAGACAATCCCTCCCAAGATCACCGCAGGAATCGTAGTGGATGCCGCACCAAAACGCCACCCTGAGGAGTACATCAGCCATGCAGCGCATTCCAGTCCTAAAGCACTGCCCACTAGAGTACCCATACTTGCTGAGCTGAGTGAGTTAGCCACCGTGCCCGCCACTAAAACAAACCCACTGGTCAACAAGCTTAATCCAGTAAAAAATAGACCTAACAGCCCTAGTAAGCCATAGGACAGGAAGTAATCTGGAACGGGCAGCCGGGCTGTTTGCACTTGTACATTGAGAGAATAGTCCTTTGCAAGCGTATTGGCACGTAGCAATAGCCTACGACGATAGATCTTTCCAGCAATCAACTTGCGCGTGTCAATCGTAACCCGGCAATGAACCTGGTTACTTTTAAAGGTTTTCGGTTCAATCGTAATCCAAGCATACCGCTCTGCTGGAGGGTCATGGGGATGAGCGACCAATGCCCAATGCCCTTCTAAAATAGTTTCGGGAACAGGATTTACAATTGTCACTGTTTGAGTTAGCAGTTCCCCTAGTTGACCAGCAGTAAAGTCGAGTGTTGACTGACTAAACTGGGCTTCTGGTGGGCGTAAAGGTGATGTTGGAACGGCAGCCAGGGCGGCCATCGCATTGGGAAACCGATCCTTCAGGCGAGACTCCACCATTTTTTCTAGCCAGTTTACCCAATGCATATTGAGCTTGGGAACGAGGTGTTTAAAGCTAACGCGGTAGCTGATATCTACCAGGTCGCCAATGCTATCGGATTTTGTATGAGTTAGTAAACAAATAAGAGCCATTCCCAAACCGTAAAGGTCTGACGCTTCGGTCAATTGTCGGTTAAACAACTGCTCAGGTGGCATAAAGCCTAGCGTTCCTTTCACCACGCTACTAACACCGACCTCGCCTTCTCCAACGCGAGCAAAACCAAAATCAATCAGATAAACATTACCCGCTTCATCAACCAGAATATTTTCCGGCTTCAGATCCCGATGAATAATCGGTGGAATTCGGTTTTGCAGATAAACCAAAACTTCTAGAGCCGCGATCGCAATCTGCTTAATCTCATCTGGGTTAAAACTGCGCGATGTGGCGAGGGAAACAGCCTGTTTGTATTCCTGCACCATACAGAACCCGTCGTCAGTCTGGAACGCATCTAAATAGCGAGGAATACCTGGATGGCTGAGTTCTTTAAGCAGTTGCACTTCGCGATCGTAGGTATCGTAACCCTGCCAACTGGAACCTGTTTTGGCAAATTGGAACTGTTTAAGCACCACGTGCTGCTGATTGCGCATATCGGTTGCCAAATAGGTGACGCGCCCCCCTGCCCGGTTGTGACCCAGTTCTTTCTCGATGCGGTAATGGTAATGGGAGAAATCTGGAAAATCGTTCATAGGGAGAACCGGAAAGCAGGAGAAAATTGGCGGTTATTCTACGCTTAAAGTTTACGCGGAATTTCGGCTCAGGCAAACAAATTTTTGCAGGGTGGGCTTCATGAATATCCTGCTATGTTCCCTGTACTCGGCAGTTCCATTCATTGAATTTCTCAAGAATGGCAGAGGGTGGATGCTCAAGCTCAAGCGTGGATCGTTGCTTAAAGCGTCCCATCAGCGCATAGTGTACTATCCCTACGTATTCTCGAAGAATGACTGTCATTTGCTGGAGAGCAGTCCATCGATCGGGTAGCGAACTGAACTGAGGCAGCACGGTAAACCCAAAGCTACGAAACAACAAGAACGATCGCAATATGTGGGGAGAGTCAGTTACCAGAAGAATCTTCCGAACGCCCTGTGGGTAAAGGATCGAAGCAGTATAAAGAGCATTTTCCTCCGTACTTTGTGAGCATTCCTCACCACTTAAAATAGAGCCTGAAAGCCCTTTTTGCTGAAACAATTCAATCATCTGCTTGGCATCCATCATGCCACTTGTAAACACGCGTGGAGCGCGTTTGTCCTGCCAGAGTTGATAAACCAGCTCAACACGACGGCTCTGTAATGCCACGCCACGCCCTAAAACAACGATGGCATCCGTTCGTTCCCCTCTATCAGTTGGTAATGGAACAGTTAAGCCCCAAGTTGCCAGTTGAGCCATCCAGGGAGATGTCACCAGTAAGCCAAGTAGTACAACGAGGGTCATGGGTTTGATCACTCGTCGCTGCCAGCGACGAGAACTAACCAGCCAAAAGACCCCAAGCAGTGTCAGTAGAATTAAAGCTTCCATGTCAGAGGCATTAACGATCCATCACTCTCTACAGAAGCACCATCTTGTACACGAACATTATTGATCGGGCTGTTTAACTATGGATGGGACAGATTTCTCTACAACAGGTTTGCCTGCACGCGATGGTGCCTCTGGACCTACCGGGTAATACTGCTCATAGGGAGCGTTTAAAGGAGTTTGTTCTCTAGAACCATTTGCAATCATGCCCAGAACCGGAACCGAGAATAACCGAATGCCTCCGAGAGCTTGAGACAGTACGGAACGCTTTGTTTTGCCCAGATATACAACCATAACCATGCCATCCGTCTTGGAGGCAATTAGCTTAGTATCAGCAAGACCTATAAGGGGTGGGGTATCGTAAATCACCAAATCGTAAGCATCCTTAAACTGCTCCATCAAATTTTGCATCTTTTGAGAGGACAGAAGCTTAGTCGGGTCGGGCGGAATCTGCCCAGCCGTCAGGACGAAGAGGTTCCCTTCTGTAGGAGATTGCTGAATGGCTCGTTCAACGTCCAGGTCTAATGAAATAACGTTACTGAGTCCAAAGATGTTGACCAATCCCAGACGCTCATGCACTTTTGGACGCCGCAGATCAGCATCAACTAACAGAACCCGTTGCCCAAGCGCCGCAGCCGCTTGAGCAAAATATACAGAGATTGTCGATTTACCTTCTCCTGGGCTAGACGAACTGATCACAAGGGATCGAATCTGGGTATCAGAACCCAGCAGGCGGATATTGGTATACAACGATCGAAAGGCTTCTAAAAAAGGAGAGGCTACGTAGTAATGAGACGTAGCACCGTTACTAAGACCAATCTTATGCCCCATCTGTTGCACTAGTCCACCGATATCAGCTAAAGATAGGAGCTTTCCAAAAGCACGCTGCTGCTCAATCACTTCCAAATCAGGATTGAATGGAATCACACCCAAAACGGGGAATTTGCTCGCTTCCTTGATATCGTCGGGATCATGGAGAACGCTGCTCAACTTGTCTAACAACAAGGCAACGCCTACCCCCATCAAAACCCCCAAAATAACACCCAATATAGTTGTCCGTTTAACATTGGCAGAGGATGGAATCGGTTCTCCAGGAGGTGTCAGAATTTGCCAGGGAGTTTTTCGCTGCCCAGCATCAATGCGTAAAGCTTCCCGTTTAGTGAGAAACTGATTCAGGTTATCCGTTGCAATTTTTAGTTCTTGCTGGATGTCCGCGTACTGACGTGACACAACAGATAACTGCTTCACACGTTGCCTGAGTTGATCCGCCGCTTGCGTCAAGATACGATTGCGATTTTCCAGTGCCCGAATATTACTGGCAGCTTCTTCCTGAACACGCCGCCCTTCCCGGCGTAGCAGTGGGATCAGGTTTTGCTGCTGCTCTTTAAGAACTTGAACGTTGGGAGTATTGTCTTTAAACAGTGATGACTCTTTGGCGATGTCACCCTCTACTGTCAAAATCTGACTCAGCAAAGCCTGATAACGAGTATTGCTACTCAACGCTGTTGATCCCGGATCGTCTGAGCGGCTTAATAATGCCTGCAAATCGTTAAAAAGCGCACGCGCTTCATTCAGTTTGATCTGAGTCTCAAGCCGCTGTTGACCCACTATATTCGTCTGATCAGCTAGTTGTTTTCCTGTCGTCTCTGGATCAATCAGGTCATATTGTTGACGAAAAGCTTGCAGCCGATCCTGAATCGTATCGACTCGTTGCTGCAGTTGCGGCACTTGGGCATTCACAAAGTCAATCCCTTGCCGTACATCGGCTAACCGCTCCTCCAAACTGTAATTGAGGTAAGCATCTGCCACAAGCTTCGTCACCGCTTTCACTTTCTTAGGGTTTGCATCCTGAAAGCCCACGGCTAGAATTTCACTACTGGGAATGGGGATTACCGAAAGATTGGCAGCCAACTCCGCCTCCGTAATCGTTGGGTACTGAGTTTTTAATTGGTCTGCTATTGGTGAAAGGACTTTAGGGCTTTTCAGCAGCTTCAGCTTCGTTGCATCCACAGATTTTGCCAGCGTCGTTTCTCCTTCTTTGTTACCCAGCGTTTGAGGAACAGAGGAAATGACCTGACTTTCAACGGTTACTGGTTTGGTCAGAATTTCAAACCCAGCTTGATAAATGGGTTTACTGCTTAAGGACTTGAGCATTGCGGCTGAGGTCACAACGATAGTGACTCCAACAATGACGGGTAACCGTCGCTTCAACGCACCCAAAACCTGACCAAGGTTTAAACCACCTTCATCATCTTCACTAGCTTGAGTTCGATTGATTGACGGTAGCCATTGCAAGCGTTGATCAAGACGATTTTCTGGTAGCAATGGCTGAGAATTGTGATGATTCTCCATGTTGATAGCAGCCCGTTAAGCGATTGGAGCGAGGAAATACGCGATGCTTTACCTGATCTATAGCTTGATGCTTTACCCGTTGTTCGTCGATGATAGGTGATGAATAGCCTAAATGTACCTTCCTTAGTGAAATTTTGAGAGACCTAGTTACCGGTAATGAGTCTATAAATGCTAAATAACGAGAGGAAGTTATTGACCGGATTTAATGCGGCACTTAGATTATCCGACAAAGCGGTTAACGCAGAGCGATTGACAATAATGATGTCATCGTTATACAGCGCAGGGTTAGTTTGATCGTTGAGTTGGTTGTCAAAATTGATAGCGATATTGCGCTTAGTGATGGTACCGTTCGGGTTTAGCCGAATGAGATCAACAGATTTAGTCCGCGCTCGCGGTGTAAAGCCTCCCGCTGCCAGAACAGCCTGGTTAAGTGGTGTGTTGGGTGGAATCTTTACTGTTCCAGGCTGTTTCACTTCACCCACAATATTCACTCGAATGCTGTCCGGGGAGAAACTGGCAGTGGCAATCTGAATCGATTCAGCAGGGGCGATAGCTGTCGCTGTCGGAATAATAATAGTGTCTCTGTCCTGTAAAAAAAGATCCTGGCGAACGTCTCCTTCCTTTAATAATTTCCAAAGGTCGATCGTAATCGTTTGCTCAGCACCACTTTTAGTCAACCGTCGCACCTGAATTTGACGAATGTCTGCTTGAGGCTTGATGCCACCTGCAATCTGAATGGCGCTGGTAATTGTGGGTGGCGTTTCCACACCGCCAGAGCCACCTGATTGCCCCGTTTCTCCAGCCGCACCTGTACGAGCAGAAGCTGTAACAGTGTGTGGACCAGGACGGTACACTTCACCGACAACAGCGACATTTAAGGTCTGACTTTTATCGGCACTAAAGCTAGTTGATGCGAGTTGAATAGACTCAGCTAGATTCGTTTTACCAAGGGTGGGAACGAAGATAGAATCGCCAGCACGCAGGGTAATGTCTTGGCGAGAATCCCCGGTTTGCAGAAAATCCCAAAGGTTAACCTTAATTACCTGCTCACCGGATTGCCGAGGGCGACGAACTTCCACATTGCGCAGGTCTGCCATTTGAGTAATACCGCCTGCCAGCCGGAGCGCTCGTGCTACAGTGGGAATCTGCCCAGTCTCTGCCAGAGTATAGGCTCCAGGACGATTAACTTCGCCCAAAATACTGGCTTGTACTGGGCGAGGAGTCAGCACATTCACACTTACAACCGGGTATCTAAGAATCTGAGCATACCCTGCGGAAATGGCACTTGCTGCTTCTTTGAGTGTCATGCCTGTGACGGGGATACTAGCAATCTGAGGAAGATTCAAAGACCCATCGGCCAGAACTTGAAACTCGCCCGAAAACTGGGTCAATTTCAGTACCTCAATCCGCACTCGATCGCCTGGACCTAATATATATGCGTCCTCTGTTAGGGTTGACGTTACCCCTGCCTTCGTTGAGCCTCTATCGGCAGGCATCCCTTGCTGAGACAAACAAGGGAGTGGTGTAGCCATTACCAACACTACGGGTACTGTGAAGCACGCGATGAGTTGCATAAAATTGGTAGGACGACCTTCAGGCAAGTTTCGCAGCATACAATTTTAGTCTCTTGAAGGCACCTTCTATTTTAATGACTGGTTTACTTTTTCAGCAGTTTAATGGCTTTAGCAGCCAAACTTCATCAAAGCTTAGAAAAAATCGGCAAGATTAACGCACGGATCAAGAAACAGTACGTTTAAGCATCGCTGAGTTTTTCCCATGAGCATTCAAGGGACATTCTCCCTAGATGCCAGCAGCACGTTACTCCGTGGAACAGCGCACTCTAATCCCCTGTGACGTTTTTTGAGCACAACATCTGACCATGACCGCACTTGACGGTACCACCGCGCTTCTCCCATGGGTGGATAGCAACTGCCAAGCATCCCGGCATACTTGCTGGACTTACTGCCTGACAGAAGTAGATGAAAACTACCTCGCTATGCTGACTCTAGCCTCTATCATGATGTGGCTATAGTTTTAAAACACTCCCTAGCAGTGTCTTTGTCAAAAAGCATCAGCGGGTTGAAGCCCTGGTCCTCGTGATGGCCTTGACCCTGCTGGTCTACAGTCTCGGCCAGCGCAAGTTCAAAGCCCAACTGGCCCAAGCCCATGAAACCGTACTCGACCAAAAGCAGGTTCCGACCGGCAATCCGACCTTTCGCTGGATTTTGCAGAAGTTTCAGTCCATTCACCTGGTCTCCATGGGGACAGATCAGCAGGTCAGTAACCTCTCGGAAGAACGTAGCAAAATCATTCGTCTCATGGGATTCTCGGCTTGCCGCTACTATCTCCTAAATTAACTCCTGTCAGCCCGCGGAATGTCGGCTATTATGATCAACATCATACTGGGTTAAATAAGTGTTTTTGTAGATAGGATAGTCTTTCTAAGCCAGAGGAAGGTTCTAGCAGAGAAGCATATAGAAGATTGAGAAATCCAGAAATATACTTTTTATCACAAAGAAAACATTCCGCTTTTTTAAATTTTAATCTGCCTAAAGCATGTCTGTACTGATTCATTCTATACAGAAAGTTCACTCTATGTATTTTGGAAAACTCCTCTAGAGATATCTCAGGTTGACCAGTTCTACGCATTAATGCCAAAGCGTGAATATAACGACTATTCAGTTCCGATTCATGAAATTTTTTGAATGTGGCTGATCCAACATGTGATCGATACTTAACAAGAGGCTTATTAATAACTGCCATCTTAAAATTTTCCTCGACCCTAAGTAGAAGGTCGTAGTCATCTCCTGGGTATAATGATGAACGAAAACCATCAAGCTCTAGAAATGCTTTTCTTCTAAAGCTCAAGGTACTAGGACAAATGACCACATATTTATCAGATGAGTAGTCGCCAATCAATTCTTTAT
>JBGTJW010000183.1:0-4600 GCA_041744955.1 Stenomitos sp.
CTAACGTTTCATTTGACTCAACTGCTGAACGCAACTTTCTAGTATTGCCTCTAATCGAAATTGGAATGAAAAACCAGTTCTATCTCTTATTTAGTTTGCATGGCTTACTGTATGGCGTAGAAACCTTGCGCGTGCGTGAGATTGTTCTCTTGCCCGAAATTATGCCTATGGTCTCAGCGCCAACTGACATTGTCGGCGTGATTGATCTGCGTGCAAGAATTGTGCCGATTATGGATCTGGATTTGCATTTTGGGTATCAACCCAGCGTCTACCAGTTAAGCGATCGCATTATTTTTTTAGAACACCAAGACAAGTTGATGGGAATTATCGTCAATCAAGTACATGACGTGAAGCTCATTGATTTTGCGTGTATTGATACAGAGCTAACCCATAAAGCAATCAGCAATCAGCGGATCTCTCCCACTGCTGGAATTGCCAGAATTGATGGCGATTTAGTGACGTTACTCAGCGTCGATAATTTGTTTCAATCAGTGGTGCTGCCAGCGCTAGCTCAGGAAGAGGTACCCTGCACTGGATCACAAGCGACATTTTCTTCGCATACCTCATCAGAAGACCAGGCGATCTTGCGCGATCGTGCTCGTAATTTGATGCAGCGATCGGAGACTGAGGAACTCGCGGGGTTGCTGTCATTTACGGTGTTAAAAATCGGGGAAGAATATTTTGGGATTGAGACAGCAGTTATGCGTGAGTTTACTAATGTCAGTAACGTCACTCCCATTCCTTGTTGCCCAGATCACATTATTGGCAATCTGAATCTGCGCGGTGAAATTATCACCTTGCTATCGCTGCATCATCTTCTCAACACGGCTCAAGCAGATACCAGGAAGACGATCGTTGTCATGGTTGAAGACATTATTGCTGGCATTACGATCGATGAAGTTTTGGATGTTATTTACATTCATCCATCCACCATCAAGCCCTTACCTGCTGCTGCACGAGTTGAGGGTCAAACCTATGCAACTGGCATGGCTCCCTACGCTAATAAAATGATGACTCTCTTGGATTTACCGAGACTGCTCACTCAGGGAGAGCTAGTCGTGAATGAATACGCCTAAAACAAAGTTCGTAGAACAAAGCTTATAGAACAAAGGAGTATCTTGATGTTTTCTAATCTCAAACTAAAAAGCAAAATGCTGATTGGGTATGCCATCCCTACAGCCATTTTTCTAGGCATTTCTGGTCTGGTTTATTCCACTGCTAGCCAGGTTTCACAAACGTTTCAAGATGTCGAGCGGGTTCAAACGGTTATTGCGAATATTCATCAAGTTGACAACAGGGTGAATATGATGGTGCGTAGTTTCCGCGGCTATCTGGTTGCGGATAAGGCATTGTTTTTACAACAGTATAAGGATAACCAGAAAGCCCTACAAGTAGATGCGAAAGCAGCGGAGTCACTGATCAGGTTGCCAGCACAAAAAGAACGTCTGAAACAGGTGATGATCCTGGCCAACTTATTCGATCAGGGCAATGATGAGATTAAAGGGGTTCAGTCTGTGTTCCAGTTGGTTCATCAAGGTAAAAAAGCAGAGGCGATCGCCATATTTAATCTCGGCAAGCTTGCCGAGATTGTGGCAGAACTGGATGAGGTAACTGAAGCAATGGAAAAGACTGAAAAAAAGCTACTGATTCAGGAAACCGATCAAGCCAAAGCAGCAATGAATACTTTATTAACGGCTCTGATTATTGGTTCGATACTCTTAATGATTCTCGCAACTTGCATTGCTCTCGTGATTTCCTCCAGCGTGGCTCGTACGATTACGCAGGCAGTGAATGCCATTAGCACCTCTTCGACTGAAATTGCGGTTACCGTTGAGCAACACGAACGAACCACCACGCAACAGGCCGCGGCTGTAAACCAGACGACGACGACGATGGATGAACTGAGCGCTTCCTCGCGGCAATCGGCAGAACAAGCAGAAACCGCTGCCAATGGTGCCAAGCAGGTACTAAACCTCGTTAATGGACACACGTTACAAACGGGTTCTATGAGCAGCAATGGGTCTAGCCTGCGTGAGAAGGTGGGACAGATCACCGAGCAAATTCTGCACTTGAGTGAGCAATCCAGTCAGATTGGCATCATTTCAACTCTAGTGAGTGATCTGGCGAATCAGACCAATATGCTGGCACTCAATGCCGCCGTTGAAGCAGTGAGAGCAGGCGAACAGGGCAAAGGCTTTGGTGTGGTGGCGGCTGAAATTCGCAAACTAGCTGACCAAAGCAAGCAATCGGCAGAGCGGATTAACGCACTCGTTGTTGATATTAAAAATGCTACAAATTCGACCGTGATGGTGACAGATGAGGGCAGTAAAACGGTTGAGACGATCGTCACGGCAGTGAATGAGATTGCGTTGACCAGTCAGCAAATTTCGTTGACAGCTAAACAGCAGGCGATCGCCATTCAGCAAGTCGGTGATGCTATGAATGCTCTTAATCAAAACGCTCTCCAAACAGCGTCAGGCATTACTCAAACCAAAGTTGGCACGCAAAAACTGAACGAGGCTGCGCTAAATCTGAAGGCGATTGTTTAAGGTATTTTCCTTTTCAGGTAATGATTTTGGCATCGCCTCAGTATTCATTCAAGGTGGCTCATAAGCTACCGTGTTACAGCTTAAAATCTATCTTTACAGTTTACGTTTGTTGATCATTGCCGACGTTGCGCGTTGCCATCCAGGCTTACAAATTCAATCGAGTAAATTACAACCAAAAGGTTTGTGTCTTTCTTCAAAGCTTGCATCTGAGATATTAATAAGTTTTCTACTTCCTTGCTCTAGTTTTGGAAGCCACATAAGGATTTGGGAAGGATAGAACTAATTGCTTAGTTAGGAATAGGGGATAGAACTTATGCTTAAGAACATGACCCTTCAAAATCGGTTAATCGGCTCATTTATATTTATGGGTTCCATTGTGTTAGGTGTAGCCCTTGTGGGATGGAGCGGTAGTTCTCAATTGAGCCAGCACATCCAGGTACTGGGCAAAGATAGTGTACCGAGCATTCGTGCCTTGTCGAAAATAGACGAAGGGCACACCCAAATTCAATCTGCGGAACGGGCGGTGGCAAATCCAATTGTGAGTCAGAATGATAAAAGCCGTGAGCTGACTCGAATCAGTCGGGCTTGGCAACGAATTGATGAAGGCTTTAAGGAATATGAAACCACTCCTCAGACACAAGAAGAGTCTGAGCTTTATAAAGACTTTCAATCGGCTTGGGAAGAATGGAAACAAGACCATAAAGAGTTTCTGCGGCTGTACCAAACAGCTCAAGTTGGTGGGCTTTCTACCAGCGAACTGAACACGCTCAACAATTTCTCATACAGTGAGTTGCGTGTTTCTTTTAATGTGGCAGAGGCTAAGTTGCGTCAGCTTGTGGACCTCAACAGTGATATAGCCACAAGCGCTCAGACTTTAGCAGGTCAGGATGTCTCTCGCATTTCGTTTTGGGTTGTCTTCGGCATGATTGTTGGTCCTACGACAGCGATCATCTTTGGTATTTACTTCAGCAGAACCATTGCTAAACCACTGGGAGCCAAAATTGCGTCGATCGTCAATGCCATTGTGAGTTCGTCTACAGAGATTGCAGTAACGGTTGAGCAACAAGAGCGCATCGCGTCCCAACAGGCTGTATCCGTCAACCAAACGACAACGACGATGGATGAACTGAGTGCTTCCTCGCGGCAATCAGCAGAGCAAGCAGAAACCGCTGCAAATGGTGCCAAACAAGTGCTGACCCTGGTTGATGGGCACAATCTGCAAGCGGGTTCCATCGGCAGCAATGGGTCTAGCTTGCGTGAGAAGGTCGGTCAGATCACCGAGCAAATTCTGCACTTGAGTGAGCAAACCAGCCAGATTGGCATCATTTCGACGCTGGTAAGCGATCTGGCAAATCAAACCAATATGCTGGCACTCAATGCTGCCGTCGAAGCGGTGAGAGCGGGCGAACATGGGAAAGGCTTTGGAGTCGTTGCTGCTGAAATTCGCAAACTGGCTGACCAAAGCAAGAAATCGGCGGAACGCATTAATGCGCTAGTCGTTGACATTAAAAATGCCACGAACTCGACCGTCATGGTGACGGATGAGGGCAGCAAAACGGTCGAGACAATCGTCACGGCGGTGAATGATATTGCCTTGACTAGTCAGCAAATTTCGTTGACTGCCAAACAACAGGCGATCGCCATTCAACAAGTCGGTGACGCGATGAACGCTCTCAATCAAAGCGCGGTGCAAACAGCGTCAGGCATTAGTCAAACTAAGGTCGGTACGCAAAAACTGAACGAGGCTGCTTTAAATCTGAAGGCGATCGTTTAAGGAGTTTTAAGTCTATGTTGATTGATGATGATGAACTTCGGGAAGTCTTTAAAGTCACTGGTGAAGAGCACTTGCAGCAGATGGAAGCCAATCTACTGCATCTCGAAAAATATCCAGATGATAGCGCCACGCTTGAAAATCTGCTGCGAGAAATTCACTCCCTTAAGGGTGATGCCAATATGTTGGGAATCAAAGAGGTTGGCACCCTGGCACATCAGTTTGAAGACCTTTTAGGCACTGTTAAACGGGGAGACACCCCATTTTCCGTAGAACTAAA
>JBGTJW010000184.1:0-5684 GCA_041744955.1 Stenomitos sp.
AAACGCCCCCAGCCAAACCCAAAAAAGGCAATGGCTTTGGCATCAACTTACTCAGCGCGCTTGCCACCCTTCTACAGTTCTTTTTGCCATAGGAAGAAGCAGGCTTTGGGAGCGATGGAAGCAGCAGTATCCCAAACGATCGGCTATAGCAAAAGGATGAAGGATAAAGGATAAGGGATGAACCGAAGACCCTGCTCAAAGGACGTTTCAAGGTTTCTGTCTGTCCTCACGTTCTCTTCGACTGTCTACCTTTGGGATACTGCCGACCTTTCAGAACACGAGAGCGACCCAGACACTTCGCTCTGGACTACTCTTTGTAAAGCTTGGCTCAGAACAGTTCTACGGAATTTAAACCTTCTGCCTGCCCTCTCTTTTCTATGCTAATTCTTCCCATTGACGCAGCAGTTCAGCGATCGCGCTGGCACTGGCGATCGCGCCGCGTGGCTGATGGGGGGCATCACCGTCAAAAATTTCGGCGATCGCATCAAAGCAGCCTTCGTGCTGAAAGTGCGTTAACAATGGCTGTAAATCAAGCGGCAGTGGTTCTCCTTCTACGGTACAAAAGCGGCTCCAGGCACGGCTAAAGGGACCCAGGAGCCAGCTCCAGACAGTGCCCTGATGGTAGGCACGATCGCGCTGGTCAGGGGTGCCGTTGCACAGACCGCAATAGGCAGGATCGGCTGGGTCTAACGTGCGGAGTCCGTAGGGCGTGAGGAGTCGATCGCGCGCCGTGTAAAGCACCTGACGCGACTGTTCGCTAGAAAACGCGCAGTGGTGCAATGATAAAGCCAGTACAGCGTTAGGGCGGATCGTGGGATCTAGTCGGTCATTCGGCTCCAGGCGATCGTAAAAATAGCGTTGCTGGGCATTCCAGAACTTTTGCATCGAGGCTTTTACTTGATCTGCCTGCTGGTCGTAGCGTCGTGCCAGATTGAGGAGGCGATCGGCATTCTCGACATCGGGGCGATCTGCCAGTAAGGTTGCCCACTGGGTTGCCCAGCAGAGCGCCGAGTACCAGAGTGCATTGATCTCAACGGGTTTACCATTGCGTAAGGTAACGGCTTCACCCGCGACGATCGTGTCCATCCAGGTCAGCGGCATACTGGTATCATCCCAGGTGATCAGCCCGTCGGAGGCATCAATGCGAATGTTATGTAACGTACCAGTCGTAAAGGCTTTGTAAATTTGCTTGACGACTTCGTATTGCTCCAGCAAAAACTCCCAATCCTGCGTTGCTTCTAAATAAAGCCCCAGTGTTTCGATCCACCACAGCGCACAATCAATGTTGCGATAGCTAACGTCACCGCCATAAACAGGCAGCAAGTTGGGGATTAACCCCTGACAGCACAAGCGCCCCAGCCGATCGAGCATTTTGCGTGCCAGCGAAAACCGTCCGGTCGTGAGGGTCAATCCTGGGATGGCAAGCAACGTATCGCGGCTACGATCGCCAAACCAGTGATAGCCCGCTACGATCGTCGGCGTTTGCTGAAGCGGTTGCCAAGCAAGGAAGCGATCGCTGGCTTGTAGCAGCCGTTCCCACAGCACCATTCGTTCGGGTGCCATAGAGGTTGATGAGACAGCGTGTAGGGGCAGGAACGCTTGCTCTAGCCGCTGGTGCTCTGCCTGCCTTGTCCGATCAACGATCGCTGGGAGTTGGTCTGGCGAAGTCGTAGAGGACAAGCCTACCCTTGCTTCTAGCGTGACTGTTTCACCCGGCTGTAGCCAGACCGTTAAATAACCAGGACTAAATAAATCTTCCAAATAATCTAAGCCACGACGCGCCTCGACAGGGTAATAGTAGCTCCAATACCAGGTTTCTTCGGGATGGTACTGCCCCTGACTCCAGGAAAGACTCCAGGGTGTCCCTGTTTTGCCAGCCTGTAGCGCCTGCAAAAAAACTTGATTTGCACTAATCAACTGAGAGAAGGAAAGCGCGGGTATTGCTTGCTGGTGCAGATGGAAGTCACGATCGCCAATAATTGGTCGCAACCGCAAAAGCGCTGGTTGACTGCCCGTATAGCGATACTGCACCAGCACACGATTGACAAAGGGCGGCATGGCTCCGGGCAATCGCCCCTCTGTCGTCATGCCGTAGGGCATCATAATCTGACGGTGCAACTGCCACTGATCACCCAAACTCCAAACCCAGGTTGGTACGGGATCGACGCTAAACTCACGCAACAGACGGTAACCCAACGGCTCAACCTTCTCAACCTGGTCAGCGAGCCAGAAGTTTGTGCCAAGCGCAAAAACAAGTCCGCCCACTTCCAGGCTGGCTTCCAGGTGGGAAAACAACAGCATTCGTTGGGCAGGCGGGTCGAGTGCTGCGACGAGCCATCCGTGATAAGTGCGTGTACGGGCATCACAAACCGTGCCGCTGGCAAAACTACCCAACCCATTCGTTAGCAGCCATTCGCGCGTATCCAGATCATCCATTGCGATTTATCTTAATCGGCTGCCATTCAGTCTTAATCAGCGCTCTTATGTATCGCTGTAGCCATACTGGTGAGGACGGGGTGCTGGGGTAAAACCCCTGTGTGGGGGCGAAGCCCCCACACCCCCTTTGATCCCAATGTCCTAAGTTCTGTGGCGATAGCTATAACTCAGTCTGCAAAAGGCTTGACGAGTTAAAAATATCACACCGTACTGGACTTGATCTTCTTGAAGACGAGATCGATCCGTTACTTTTTTAGAAAGGCGCTTACTGAGAAGTTTTGACCCAATGACCGAATTCCCTGGCACATGAACACCCTAATCCTCACAGCCGAACTCACACTACAGGCTGACCTGACACCAGCAGTAAGAAAGCTGCCTTACAAACACGGCTCGATCGTTGCGACCACCGATCGCCCGATCGCATCCAGATCATAGCCACCTTCTAACCCAAAAAGAAGGCGATGAGTGAGAGCCAGACAGTAACGTGTAAACACACCAAAGTCCTCTGGTTTCAAGGAAATGCCAGCCAGCGGATCGGCATGAGTTGCGTCATACCCGGCGCTAATGATCAGCAAGTCAGGCTGAAAAGCAGTCAAAAACGGCATCACTTGCTGGACAAAGGCGGGTTCGTAGTCTGCCATGGTGCTACCGGACGACATTGGCACGTTCAGTACATTGTGATGCAGCCCGCGTTCATGCGGGGCACCTGTACCGGGATACTGCGGTGATTCGTGCAGCGAACAGTACGCAATCTGAGGCTGCTTATCAACGATCGCCTGCGTACCGTTGCCGTGATGCACATCCCAATCGAGAATAGCCACGCGATCGACACCCGCTTGCTTCAGCGCATAATGAGCCGCGATCGCCGCATTGGAAAAAATGCAAAAGCCCATACCCGTATCGCTTACAGCATGATGACCGGGTGGACGCGCTAACACAAACGCTGGCTGATCGGTTGCCAATACACGATCGACTCCATCCATCCAGGCACTCACTGCCAGCAGCGCTACATCATAGGTCTGTGCTGAAACAGGTGTATCCGCATCAATATAGCCACCACCCCGCTTTGCTAGCCGTTGCACCCCTTCGATATAGCGCTGAGAATGCACTTGCTGTACGTGCGGCATTACGGGACGAGTTTCAACGGGAGTCGGCGATCGCCAATCAAGCTGATCTGCCCAGGGCGAGGCTTGCAACGCTGTTTTGATGGCTGTCAAGCGGGCTGGTTTTTCGGGATGAAAGGAACCTGTCTCGTGCAGCAAAAAAGCGTCAGAGTAAATGATCGGCAGCATAAGGCGTGAAGAAACTGGCAATGCTTTGATTTTAGGCTACTGGCTGGATTGCTGCGGTGTTGTCTGAATGGCTTGGTTGAGGCTATCTGGGTCAAGACGAATGCTCCAGAGGTAGTCTGTCGTGGGTACAACCGGGGCAGCAACGTCACTGCTGGAACGATCGAAATTGAGTCCCACGCGGAAGACGCTGCCAAGATGCACCTGCCCCAGCCTACCAATACCTTCGATCTGGTTCGGGTCAGTGATGACGCGCTGCGTGAGGCGAATGGTCGTTTGTCCGCCATGGGAGAAGTAGATGGTAGCGAGGTTTTGCTTAAACTGCACCTGCACGTCATACTCACCGCCCGTTTTGTAGGACGTTACTTTGGCAGGTAGTTTAATGCCATCTAAATTCTTGCCCTGATACTCAACGGCATGGGCAGGTGCAGCCAGCAGCAATAAGGCAGTGATCATGAACCCAATTTTTTTCATCGCTTCCTCTTTCATCGCGGTTCGCACGCTCTCTCTAGCGTAAAACAGCCGATGGCGTTTGTGTATCGATCGCCTCGCTTCCTGCCGACGATCGCCGGATTGCCCCTGTATCAAACTGTTCATCGCGGCTCATCACGCCAGAGGGTGTTAACGACTGAGGCTATGAGCCTGAGATCGAAGGAGCAGGAGAGGAGGGCTGAGTCACTAAATTTTGTTTAAGTAAAGCGGTGCGTTCAGCGTAGAACTATATAGTGTTCTTGCTCATTCATCTACAGTAGTCTTGGATGAAGCATCTCACTAGCGGACAATTTTTATGGGTTTACCGTTTGTTCTAGATATTGCGATCGGCTTAATTTTCATTTATTTGATTCTTAGCTTACTCGCATCAGAGCTTCAAGAGCTACTAACTACTCTATTTCAGTGGCGGGCAAAGCACCTTAAAGAATCGATCGAAGTCTTTCTGGCGGGTGGCAGCGCTACCGCCGAAGAAGAAAAAGTAAGAGATCTCGTTGATAAACTCTACGATGATCCGCTCCTTAAAAATATTAATCAAGAGTCGAAAAGCGTTATTGCTAGAGGCGCACACAGAGTCACTCGCTGGCTCATTCCTAGCAATAGAAAGGGTGCTTTTGGCACGAATCAATCAACTGGACCGTCCTATATTGCTCCCGAAACGTTTTCAACCTCTTTACTGGAAAGATTGGGGCTGACAATCCTGTCGAAAAAGCTTATAGAAGTCAGGCTGGAAAAGTTTGCTACGAGAATTATAGGGAACCTTGATGCAGACGCGATCGAAGCGCCTGTGAGCAATTTTGAGAAAGGAAGAATTAGAGACTTTGCCGAAAAAGCTAACAAAGATTTGGCAAGTGATACTAACTTCGCAATGCTTGTAGAAGATTACAAGGACATTCTTCACGACTTCAATACTGGAGAAACAACCTTAGTAACGTGCGTCGAGCGGATGGGTGAAAGTCTTGATGCTTACATTACTAACTATCCGCTATCGACCGCCCAAACTCCAGCACTGACTGTTGCACCAGAGGCATTGCCAGCGGCTCGCTTTAATACGGATCAGTCAGAACCTGACCAGTCGTCTGCGTATGCACCGGAACCCTATCAGTTAGACGCAACTCAGTCTTACCAGCCCGAAAGCTACACCTCGGAAGTGGGTTCCCCCGCAGAGCCTCAGCCTGAAGTAACAATGGCTGCGGACGGTGCAGGCACTGAAGATTTGCTCTACTTTGCCAAACGTTTAAGGGCTTTTAAGTTAAGCATTTTTGGTGAAAAGAACGAGAGAGCGATTTTGTCCGGAGGGCTGCGTCCAAGCTTAGCTGAAATCGCTCAATTGGTCGATCTGCTCAAGCACCTTTCCGATGGGGACTCTTTGGCTCGCCAGATTCGCGCCGAGATACTCGCTCATCCACGGTTTTGCGAACTACTTCCTTCGCAACCGCGTCGGGTGCCGCAACTCCGGCTTGTTTCAGA
>JBGTJW010000185.1:0-17221 GCA_041744955.1 Stenomitos sp.
GTAAATCCAAAGATTGTTAGCTTGGGTTCAGAGACTATTTTTGAGTGTCTCAGCATCGTATTCCGAACCAACTCCGCGCTCTTGCCCAGAAGATTGAAACCGACTGGAGCAAACAGAGTGGGATAGTTTTGAATTACAGTACTACTGACTATAATGAGCGCTACAAAATAATAGGGAAAAGGTATCTGCAACGATCAGACTATGCCACGGCTGCGGGTAATCTGCTTCTTGAAACGTTTGAGAACGGTGCCTTTCGGAAAGATTATGGGTTGTGCAACATTCTTGGAGAATGGCGAAAGCGACGGCAGAGTCTTCTTCGTAAACCTAAACGTATGTGGAATCACTACACGCCTGAAGGCTGTGCAAATCGTGCATTCAGAGACGTTTGTAGGCACTGGTTAAAATATCCCAGACGTGGCTTTGACTGGCGTTGGAAGTATCGTTACCTTGAACTAGAACAGTCCTATGCTTTAATCTGCCGCGCTTTAGCAGAGTATCTGGAACAAGAGGTTGAGTTACTTCAGAAAACCGCAAAAGAGTCTCAGCAGGAGTCTACTTCGGACTGTATCACGACGACAGAACAGGAGTGACGTAGTTAAGTCATGGAACCTGTGAGGCTAAACGCCCGGACATCGGTAATTTTCACATCGATTAGTTTGCCTTTAGTGGTGGCAATATCGCCAGCAAAGAACGTGAGGCGGTTGCTGCGGGTGCGCCCCATCACTTGAGTCGGGTCTTTGGTGTTTTGCGCTTCGACGAGAATTTCTTCGGTGCGATCGCGATACCGTTCCGATCGTTCCATCGCTTTAGTTGAGCCAAGCCGATTGATCCGCTGGAGGCGATCGCTCTTCACGGCTTCACTAAGCTGATTTTGCCACAGGGCAGCGGGCGTGTTGGGGCGGGGTGAATATGCCGCCGTGTTGACCAGATCAAAGCTAAGGTCGTCAATGAGTTGCAGTGTTTCCTCAAACTGCTCCTCCGTTTCGCCCGGAAAACCCACGATCGCATCGGCGCTAATCGAGGCATCGGGCATCACTTGGCGAATGGTGTCAATAATGCGGCGATATTTCTCCTGCGTATAGCCCCGCGCCATTGCTTTCAGAATTTCGTTGCTGCCCGACTGGAAGGGAATGTGAAAGTGTTCGCAGACTTTGGGCAACTCAGCGCAGGCACGAATCAGGCGATCGGTAAAATAGCGCGGATGACTGGTCGCAAAGCGGATGCGCTCAATGCCCGGTACATCATGGATGTAGTAAAGCAAGTCGGTCAGAGTATGCTGATGACGACCTTCCGGCGTTGAGCCGGGGAGATCACGCCCGTAGGCATCAATATTTTGCCCCAGCAGCGTAATTTCCTTAAAGCCCTGCTGCGCCAGCATCTCGATCTCAGCGCGAATCGCTTCTGGCGTGCGAGATTGTTCTACACCACGCACGTTTGGCACCACGCAATAGGTACAGCGTTCGTTGCAGCCGTAGATGACATTGACCCAAGCCGTAACGGTGCTATCCCGTCGGGGCTTGGTGATGTCTTCCATAATGTGGAGCGGTTCGGTTGCCACAACCTGATTGCCGCTAAACACATCCTCCAGCAGATCTTGCAGACGGTTGGCGTGTTGCGGACCCATCACCAGATCGAGTTCTGGCACGCGACGGAGCAGTTGTTCGCCTTCTTGCTGTGCCACGCAACCCGCCACGATTAACGTTAAGTCGGGTTGTATTTGCTTCCGCGCTGCCTGCTTGCCTAGATAGGAATACACCTTTTGTTCGGCATTGTCACGAATGGTGCAGGTGTTGTAGAGAATGAGATCGGCATCGTCAGGCTGCTCTGCCCACTCAAAGCCCATTGTTTCTAAAATGCCCGCCATACGTTCAGAGTCGGCTTTGTTCATCTGGCAGCCGAAGGTGGTGATGTGGTAGCGGCGAGAGACAGCGGTCATGAAAGGTCGGTTGAAGGGTCAGTCTTAGATCTTAGTTGAAAAAGATTTGAGTTGAAAAGATTCGAGTAGAGCTTTGGGAGGACGATCGCTCATCTTCCAACACAACTAACGACGCAAAACAGGGGCACAGCAACGCTATGCCCCTACCAACAGTAAGTTTTGAAAAAGCCTTTTGCAAGCAGCCTGTCATACTCTTGCTGAAGCTCACCGCAACAGTGCTTCAGCGAAAAGCAGAGAACAGCGACAAGCAAAACGAGCGATCGCTCGGTTACAGACCTGTCTCGCGATCGTGTTCCACGTTATTGGGGTCTACACCCATTGGCGCAACGATGTTACGGAACAGCGTAATCTGTTCGCTGAACTGCAACCCTTTAATCTGGGTAAACAGAGCGTCCGCTTCTTTGGAAAGTTTGTAGTCAGACGGCATGGGGCTGACGGTGCCATTTTCCATCCCTTGAGCCAGCATATACCAGAACAATAGTTTCGTCGTGTCACCGATCGCGCCATATTCTCGTGCAATCAGCGTATTTTTATGACTAATCAAATCGCGCTGTAGCTGCAATTGCTCATCGTGCGGGAGGTCTTTGACCTGATTAAACAGCCCTTCAGCAATAGTTGGAGAAACGGTGCTGGCTCCTGGTGCAGCGGGTGTAATGGATTCGCCCATCTCGGTGTAAATAAACCAGAACAGTGCCAGTTGCTGATCGACATCCAGGCTTTGAAAGACACCCAATTGTGCGCTGGCAGTGTTAGACGTGGTGTATGTCATAAAAACCTCATATTGCTGCCTGCAATGTAACGAGGCGGCGATCGCGCTTACATCCCCCGCAGACAGAGCCTTAGAACTCTACCAAAGACAGAGGCAAAGCCCGTCTGCATGGATAACCTTTACAGGTGAACTGACGCGCAGCAGGAGCGAGCCATGAAAGAACGAACGCTGGAAGGCAGAGTTGCCGTCATTACAGGTGCAGGTTCTGGTATTGGTCGAGCCACTGCACTCATGCTGTCCCAGGCGGGTGCCACGATCGCCACAATCGACCACACGCCCGAAACCAGCCAACAAACGATCGACCAAGTAGAGAAAAGTGGCGGTAAAGGACTGATGACGATCGCCGACGTTTCCCAGCCCGATCAGGTAGAGCAGTCCTTTCAGCAGATTATTGACCAATGCGGACACATTGACATTGTGTTTGCGAATGCAGGTATCAACGGCGTTTGGGCACCGATCGAAGACCTCACTCCAGAGGAATGGGATAGAACTTTGGACGTGAATCTTAAAGGCACCTTTCTAACCACGAAGTATGCCGTTCCTCACTTAAAGCAACAGGGTGGCTCCGTTGTAATCACTGCGTCTGTCAACGGCACTCGGATCTTCAGCAATACAGGTGCCACTGCTTATGCCACATCTAAAGCGGCACAAGTCGCGTTTACTAAAATGGTGGCATTAGAGCTAGCACCGTACCATGTACGAGTGAATGTGATTTGCCCAGGCGCGATCGAAACGGGCATCCACGAAAGCACCAAACCGCGAGATCTGGAGCAAATTCGTATGCCCATTGAGTTTCCTAAGGGCAACATTCCTCTATCAGGCGGTAAACCCGGCACCTCTGAACAAGTCGCCCAACTGGTACTCTTCCTGGCTTCTGATGCCTCCAGCCACATCAGCGGCACCGAGATTTGGATTGATGGCACCGAGTCGCTGCTGAAGGGGTAAGTCGCTGTTAAGACTTTAGATCCTCATCGTTGAGTCTTTGATCCTCATTTACGAATGTTTGAACCTCGTCGTTGAGTCTTTAGATCGTCTCTATTCAGTGTTTGAGTTTCGTCGTTAAGTCTTAAATACTCGTCAATGAGGTTTCATACTCGTCAACTAGCCTTGTAACACTCGTTCCTGAGTCTTTGAACCTCGTTCCTGAGTCCTAGTAATTCCTGAACGACTGTTCGAGCTTCACCGCTTTCCTCTCACTCCTCGCTCCTCACTCCTCCCCATGCCCCAAGTTTTTGGCAAACGTCCCATCCATGCCCGCTCCTGGTCTACGTTGGGCGCTGTGAGTTCGGTTGAGCAGGACGATCGCGGCGTTTATTGTCAGTGTGGTGATGCGCTTCTATCTGTGACCGTGCTGACCCCATCATTAATACGGGTACGGCTGGCACCGACGGGAACACTACTGCCTCGGCGCTCCTGGGCAGTTGCCAAAGATGATTCAGAGTGGTCGCTTGTGTGGATGGATGTGCAGGAAACCGAGGCGGCGATCGAGATCAAAACCGCTAAAGTACTGGTTCGCATTGAGCGCAATCCCTGTCGGCTTGTTTGCCTTGATCAAGCAGGCAGACCCTTTGCAGAGGATGCTGAAACGGGCATTGGCTGGTCAGAGAACACGGTGGCTGGCTGGAAAAAGATGGAGGCGGATGAGCACTTCTACGGTTTTGGTGAACGCACTGGGTTGCTGGATAAGCGATCGGAGCGCAAAACAAACTGGACACTTGATGCGCTGGACTATACGACAGTAGCGGATGAGATGTATCAGGCGATTCCGTTCTTCATGGCGCTGCGTCCTGATGTTGGGTATGGCATCTTCTTCAACACCACCTTCTGGAGCCAGTTTGACATGGGAGCCAGCAAACCTGACGTGTGGCAGATGGAAACCCACAGCGGCGAGTTGGATTACTACATCGTCTACGGTCCTACCCCTGCCAAAATTCTCTCAACCTACACGCACCTAACGGGACGGATGCCGCTGCCGCCTAAGTGGTCGATCGGCTATCATCAGTGTCGCTGGAGCTATGAATCGGAAAGCATTGTGCGAAAGCTGGCGCGGGAGTTTCGCGATCGTCGCATTCCCTGTGATGTGATTCATCTCGACATCGACTACATGAACGGCTACCGTGTGTTTACCTGGAGTCCCAAACGCTTTGCGGCACCAGCCAAACTGATTCGCGATCTCAAGGAAACGGGTTTTCAGGTCGTGACGATCGTCGATCCGGGGGTGAAGTACGAACCAGAAGCAGATTACACCATTTTTGACGATGGGTTAGAGGCGGATTACTTTGTACGCAAGGCAAACGGCGAAATCTTCCACGGCTATGTGTGGCCCGATAAAGCAGTGTTTCCCGATTTCTTGAAGCCAGAGGTGCGTCACTGGTGGGGCGATGCTCACAAAGCTCTGACGGATGTCGGTGTGGCAGGCATCTGGAACGACATGAATGAACCTGCCATCGTCGATCGTCCCTTTGGCGATGAAGGCGATCACATCTGGTTTCCGCTCGATGCGCCGCAGGGTCCAGCCGATGAGCAAACCACTCATGCTGAAGCTCACAACCTCTATGGGTCGGGTATGTCCCAAGCCTGTGCCGAAGGGCTGGAGCGGCTACGTCCCACCGAGCGATCGTTTGTGCTAACGCGATCGGGCTATGCCGGAGTACAGCGCTGGTCATCCGTGTGGATGGGCGATAACCAGTCCTGGTGGGAACATTTGGAGCTTTCCATTCCCATGCTCTGCAATATGGGCTTGTCGGGTGTGGCGTTTGTCGGTGCTGACATCGGTGGTTTTGCTGGCAACGCAACGGCAGAACTGTTTGCCCGCTGGATGCAGGTGGGGTTGCTCTATCCCTTGATGCGGGCACACTCCTCCATGAAGACGGAACAGCACGAACCCTGGGTCTTTGGCGAACAAACCGAACGCATCTGCCGTGAATACATCGAGTTGCGCTACCGTCTCTTGCCCTACCTTTACACTGCTTTTTGGGAAGCTGCGACAACAGGCGCACCGATTCTGCGTCCCCTGGTCTATCACTATCCCAACGATCCTAAAACCTATGCCCTGCACGATCAGGTGTTGCTGGGTGCTTCACTGATGGCGGCTCCCGTCTATCGTCCCGGTGTCCAGTGTCGCGCAGTCTACCTGCCAGAGGGCGTTTGGTATGACTGGTGGACGGGTACGCGCTATGAGGGTGCTACCCACATCCTGGCTGATGCACCGCTAGAACGAATGCCCCTTTACGTCAAAGCCGGAGCGGTCATTCCCATGCAGCCCGTGATGCAGTACGTAGACGAACGCCCGATCGACGAGCTGCGCCTTCGCGTCTGGTCAGGTGACGGTGAGTTTACCCTGTACGAAGATGATGGGCGTAGCTTTGAGTACCGCGATGGTGCCTGGGCAACTACTGTGTATCGCGTCACGGCGGAAGGCGAACATACAACCCTTCACATTCAGGCACGACACGGCAACTGGACTCCACCCGCACGAACCGTCATTGTGGAGCTAGTCGGCGTTGGCGAACAACAGTTTGAGGATGATGGGAGCGATCGCACCCTGACCTTTTAAGATCAACTTCAATCAAGGCGTTTTCGCTTGATCGGTGAGAGGGGGATGCACGACTGTCTGACTATGATTATTATTGCTCTGCATTCCCTGCGCTTGGTTCCACAGCAAAATGCCCATCATGGCATCAAGTGCCCCAGCATTACTCTGGTTGCCACCCACCACAATGTCGGGAATAATTCGGACGTTGCGATCGCCAATCACTTGCATCAATTGCATTGCGGTGTAGAACTGAGCACCTACCGCGTTCACACCGGCTTGATACGTGTCCGCTTGTGCCTGTCCCGTGACGCGAATTGACTCTGCTTCGCCATTTGCCTGACTGATTTTTGCTGTCGCTTGCAGTTCGGCAATGGTCACCCCTTGCTCCGCTGTCACGATTTGTTGCTGAATATCAGCCAAAGCCGTTTCTCGCACCAGTTCTTGCCGCTGCGTTTGAGCAGTACGTTGCGTCACATAGGTCTTCTCCTGCTCTTCAGCCAGTTTGCGATCGGTCAGCGTTTGCATCAATTCTGGCGGCGGTGAAATTAAGCCAATGAGCGTATCCACTGCCTGCACGTCATAGGCACGTAATGCCTGACGGATATATTCGGCTGCTTCGGACTGCCGCTCACTCCGCGCTGTAAGGAAATCGAGAATAGTATACTCCTGGGCTGAATTGCGGAAGTAGTTCCCCACGATCGGACGCAGCACTTGATCCACCAAATTTTGCATTGAACCCAACCGCGAAATCACTTTGGGTGCATCCATCGCGCCCACATGGATCACCTGGAAGACTTCTAGATCAAACGTGAACCCATCAAACGAGAGTAATTTGAGCGCTGAGAGCGAAGAATCATAGCCGTGTTCGCCTTTGAAGCGCTGCGTAAAGTTGATCACAATGTTGGTTGTGGGCACTAATTCCACTTTCATAATTTTGGTATTCAGGGGATGTTTCCCTGTGTGCAAAGACTCAATCCACACCCCTTTATCACCCCGACTCACCAAATTGCCATGGGTAAAGGCGGCACCGCTAACATCTTCATGGGCTTGCCCCACATAAGAAATTACAACGCCCACATACCCGATCGGCACTTCTGTCATTGGCACTTGTTCCACCTGCACAAACCAGGGATTCAGGTTCCACGCGCCAGAGAGCATCACCTGTTCTTGCAAGCCCCTTCGACCACTTCGATCCATAAAGGTTTGAGCGCTCTGAAAATTGTCGTGACCCGCCACAATTGATCCAGCAATTTCTCCTTCTTCGATCGGCATTCCATCTAATGTTGTGACAATACCAACGCGATCGGATTGGATTGCATAAACCTTGAGCCGTGCCGCGGCAACGCCATGAGTCGTCGCATTGCTGGATGTAATCACCGTAAACAGAGCCGTATTGAGGCGATAGGTGCCAGTAGTCAGGATAGCTAATTGCCTCCCCTTTTCACCGCCATTAGTTAGAAATTGACGAGCATTTTGAAAATTCTCACTCTCGACCACTTTACCAAGAATGCGATTGGCTGGAATGGCGGCTCCATCATTAGCAATAATTAATCCAATCTCATCCTGTGGAATTCTCACTACAGGTTCTTTTTGCACGTTGTACTGCCAGGGGAAGTAGCCAAAGTGCCAACCCGGAGAGAGGGTGTCTGCCTGCAAGCCCGCCTCTCCATTGAGTGCAATCTGTTGTCCCTCTGGCAGATTTTTCGCTGAGAATTTTTTTGTGATAATGCCAACTTCCCGTTCTTCAACCACAATCAATCCCACAACCCAGCCCACTTTTGGCAGAAAGAACAGAATCAGCACGACACTCCCCAGCACATAAACCCACACAGGTAATCCAGAGATGGGAGTTTGCACACGCTGTAACGCTGTCTGTTGAGCCGGTGGAGTTGGTTGTTCAGAAGACGCTGGGCTGTTGGTGGAAAGCTGCGCCGTGGCGATCGTGGCGCTGGTTGTCAGCATTGTGGCTAGCAGAGCGAACGTGAGGGGCAAAAGCTGCCGCAGAACGTTGAATTGAAACATTGTTTGCATCTCCTATGCATCATTAAAATTTGCACTTTGACGTGCTCACCCGATCGTGGTTTAGCACTACAACAATCAAGCAGAAGGCAGCTCCCAATGTTGAATATGAAAACCTGTCCATTCACTTAACTCATCACAGAGCCATTGAATTTCTTGACGCTTTCCTGTGACTGCGATCATATCGCTAGCGTCTTGAAAGCTGAGATTCAACCGATATTGAGGCACTGTCTCCAATCCTGCTGAAATGCCTTTTAGTTTTCCTTGAAAAATGTCAACAGACCGAGAATTTTGTATCAGACTAAGAGTAGAAATAACGGAGCCACTTTCTCGATGAAACGTGACATCAGCACAACGGAGTCTGTTACCGTTGGCATTGTTTGAGCTAATAGCAGTTGAAAAAATATGACCAGGTTTTGTACTTCGACTCAAACCTGAAAAATAGATGCCATACCCAATAAAATATAGGACGACAGCCAGTATGACCCAAAGTTGTATGACAGCCATCAGAGCGAATGTCATCAATATTGGTATCAGGCAACCCCAGGTAAAGTGGCTATACATTCCTGGAAAAACATATTGAATCTGATTCGATGGCACCTTCAGTTCAAGGGTTGTTTGAGTTGCCTTTAATGAAATATACGAATACAACGGACGTGTACCCAGGAGAATGCTGTGTGCTGTCAACGGGGCTTTTCTCTCTGGACGAGGCTTGAGCAAATGTTGAAGCGCGTCTTGTGTTGATGCGGGTCTTTTGACCAGGCTTGGGTCGGTCAGCCATTCGATCCAATCAATAAAAGACTGGCTGAGGGTTGTTAATTGCTTAAACTCAATGTGTAAATCTTTCTGTGGTAAATCAGCAGGATGCTGACCTGTTGCTAAGTAAATGAGAGTTGTACCAAGACCATAGAGATCTGACGCGGGTAGCGATCGCCCGCCAAACTGCTCTGGCGGCATATAACCATACGTACCAACCACTGTCACTGTGCCACCGTGCGCGACTGTTTGGACGGAGCCAAAATCAACCAGATAAACTTGACCAGGGCTGTTGCCAGTACGATTTTTGAGCAGCACGTTGCTTGGTTTAATGTCTCGATGGATGACAGACGGTTGACGATTGTGAAGGTACTCCAAAATATTTAATAATTCCTTGGCAATCGCCTTCAGTTCATCTTCGCTAAAGGTGCATCCTGCTTGCACCCATTCCTGAAGCGATCGTGCCTCAATGTAACTCTGCACCAGTGCAAAACCTTTGCCCAACGCAGTTTCCACCTCAAAGAAGTCAAGGTATTTGGGAATCGCTGGATGGTTAAGAGATTTCAGAGTTTCTGCCTCGCGTTCAAACAATTTCAGGTCGTCCCAGGTGAAATCAGGGCTGAACAACATGAATTTGATCACAACAGGCAGTTGATCCTCTACGTCGATCGCCATAAAAGTTCGTCGCCCTGGTTTGCGTCCAAGCAGCCATTGAATGTGATAGCGATCGTGCAAAATTTGATTCACTAATTGCTCATCAGCGCTCCTGTTAACCTTGACCATAGGATGAACCTCTCTGTAGTTAAATGTTCAAGCTTCGCAATTAAATCTCTAAGCTTCGTCGTTGAGTGTTGGAGGCTCACCGTTGAGTGTTGGAGGCTCACTGTTGAGTGTTGGAGGCTTACCGTTGAATCTTTGGGACTTGCCATTGAGTGTTCGGGACTCGCTGTTGAATGTCTAAGCTTCGTCATTGAGTGTTTGAAGCTCGTTGTTGAGTCCGTGAATGACTTGAGCGTGTGCACGTCCAGACCATAGACGGGTAGTACTGGAGTCAGCAAAACAACTAATGCTAGACCAAGCGATTTCAACCGAAGCTGCATGGGGAAAGTCCTCTAACAATGGACGACAACCTGACGCTCAGCACTTCATTGGTTGAGCGAACCGCTACGAATCCACTTCTGATGGCTCTGGCTCTGGCTCTTTTGCGGGTGGTGCTGGCACCTCAGCTTTAATGCCAGTCAATTGCTCAAGCTGAAGTCGCAGTTCTTTGCCCGTCTTACGTCGCACAACAACTTTGATCCGGTCTAAGTTTGCGACGGCGTTTGCTATGGTTGGAATGTTTGGCGTTTTAGCTGAGGTGTTGGGCAGTTTGGAGTCAGTTTCTGCGGTTCTCGCTGTGAATTCGACGGGTGCTGAGATGATGTAATCGATCGCAACTTCAGACACTGCCTTGTTTGCTGTGAAAAGCCCACCGAGACCAAAGAGAAGTGTATTGATCACACGACCGGTGCTGTTGTCCTTTGAACCTTCCTGGTACTGGATGGCTTTGATATCGGTGGGGTTAAGCTGGATGGCGCGGGTTACCTTGCGCTGATTGAAAAAGCCCAATTTTTCGCCAACTTCGTAGTAGGCGATGACTGTTTTCTCACTGACGACTAGCTTACATACGGTCTTGCTTTCAACCTTGTTTGCAACCATGACGCAGGCTCCCGCTTCCCCTGGTCGATCATCCAGGGCAACCGGAGCCTCATAACCTTTGCACTGAGGGTTTGAGGGAGAGTCGGTACACAGTTTGTAGCGATCTTCTTCACTCAACTGCTGGGCATAAACCGGAGCGAATCCTACAAACACAGCCAGCAGTGAGGTTGAGACAATGGTGATGAATCGCATAGTCAATTCTCCCGGTAATGTTAATTAGCTCAATCGTTGAAAAATGCCTGAGAAAGCAGTCATATCCTTTGATGAATGCGACCGTGATTGGATCAGAAGGCGCGATCGCCCGCTTGCGTTTTCCGGCGCTTGAGCCACTACAACCCAAACATAATGGCTCCTAATAGCGTACTCAAGCACGTTTCTTGAAGCGGCGACGAGCATAGGCAAGCCCTAAACCTGCAAGCAATAAACCTGTTGTTGTCGTTGGTTCAGGCACACCTGCCGCTGGCACAACACGACCAAAGAGGGCGGTTTCATTAGTGCCACGCTCTTCAGAGATGAACTGATTAACGGGGAAGAGTGCAGGCGTATTGCTAAAGCCGAGCAGTTCTAGAGTGTAGTCTACGCCGCCAATGGCAAAGCTGTTGCTGGAGCTTGTGTTTTCCCAGAACACCGCATCGGCGCAAGGGGCGGCGCTTTGGTAAGGGCAGGGTAAAACGTTGTCTGGCGTTTCATCCACTCTCAAGCTGTAGGTAAAATTGCGAACAATAGGTTCGTCGTTAATGAGCAGATTGAGTGCAACCGTCAAATCAACCGTTTGAGGAACGGTTAATGCAATGAAACCAACCGAATTATTGAAGTGTTTTAGCTGCCCTAATGATAGGAGGCTGCCAAAGGTTCCAGTCCCACTTCTGCCAGTGAAGCCAAGTCCGCTTTGAGGCACAAATTGCCCCCAACTCACTCGGTTCTCTGCACCAGATGTATAGGTTACATTGCCACCGATCGCATTGTTCCAGGTGCCGATCGTGGAAAACGTAAAGGCTCGGACAGTCGTTGCAATCAGATTGAAACTCAGCGTCAAAACAATAATTTGTAGTGGTTTTACCAATGCTGTAGACATAGCCTGCATCAATTTCATTTGTCTCAATCTCCTCGTATAGCATTGCAACCAGTGAGGCATGACAATCAATTTGCTGTAACCAGTCGTAACCGTAGCGATGAATCCATCTAGCGGTTCTCATTGAAATGCAAGTTTTGAGGTTTAAGGCAGAGAGCAGGCTTCCCAGAGCGCCAGCCGACGGGAGGCAGAAGGAACACCGTTCTCTTTGCTTCTGCCTTTTGCCTTTTGCCGACCGTACTTGATGAGCTAATGCTCTAGGGTGGGTTAGCGCGATCGCATTGCCTCTCCTAGCACGCATCAGCACCGACACAATGAGTGCTGTAGATCCAGTGCTATTGGGTTATCGGCAAGTTACCGATCAACGATGGCAATGTTTACAAATCTTCATTGTGCGTTTGCATTCTTTGCCGTTAGCGGCACAAAAGTATAGCCAAACCGGGCTTTAGGTGTCGGTCGCACCTGAACAAGCACGCCAAAGCTAGAGACAATTTGACGTTCACCCGATTGAATAAACCGAATGGTGCCACTCGCACCGTTGGCAGAGAAGTCTGCACTGCGAAGAACATCTTTCAGTCCCTCACGAGTCGGAGCGCTGTTGCCGCCTGTCACGATCGCCTGCTGCAAGCCAACGGCGATCGACTGAGTGGCATCGTATGACATGGCTGTGCGCCAATTCACTGATCCACCCCAAAGGGCTGCTGCTTCACGAGCAAAGGTGTGATTGGGCAACACACCAGGATGCCAGGGTGCTGCCAGCAGCAGATCGTTCACTGCTCCTTGTCCCAACTCCAGGGTTTTGGCAGTGTAAAGCGTTGGGCTTCCCAGCAGTTTTAAGCGTCCGCGATTGGCTCTGGCAGTGTCAGTGGCTTGGCTAATGCGATCAACGTGGGGTGCCAGCAGTAAGGTATTGGCTCCCCGTTTGATCAGGTTTGTAATGGCGACGTTGGGGTCAAAATTTTTGGCTGAGAAATCACAGGGAAATTGCACCAACGCCGCTCTAGAATGTGCGCCTATCTGGGCTAACACTCCATTAGCAAACTGATTACGGTAGGATTCATTGTCTACAGCAGAGCCATCAGAACAAATCGCAATTCTGGCGTTGGGACGGAACTTGATATAGTGGGTCGCTAATTTATCTGCCAGAAAGCGAATGCTGGGCACCATACGGAAAATGTAGGGACCGATCGATGAAAGCTTGTCCGAAAAGCTGGTGGGCGTAATCATGACTAGCCCACCCTGGATGTAAATTGGAGCCGCCACGACGGACGCATCGCTGGCGTTGTGCCCAACCACAGCTAACACTTGAGAGTCTTTCACCAGGCGAGTGGCGATCGCTCTGGTCAGGGTCGGATCATTGTCATCGTTGGCAATCAATACCTTTAACGCGTGTCCACTAACGCCGCCCTGTCGATTCACCTGATCCTGAGCCTGGGCAACACCCCGCAAAATTTCCTGAGCAACTGCGTCATTGCTGCCGATCGGCACACTCACTGCAAGCTTGAGGGCTTGGCGATTAGCAATACGAGCATTGTTGAGATAGATCAGCGTTTCTGGATCGTTGCGCTGCTGTTGTAGCGAGCGTTCAAACTGCCTAACAGCCTTACTGAAATCACCGCGCCTAAAAGCGGCTACACCTGCTACTTTGTCCACATTGACGACTGACGTCACTAAAAGGGTTTCCCCCAGACTCATGCGGGCGCTGATCTGGGTTTCCTGCCACCATTGCTGAAACAGCAGGATGATACCTGCAAGGGCGATCGACCCAGCCGTTGCAACCAGGAAAAGTTGGCGTGGGTTATGGCGTGGGTACTTGAGTGCTGGTGCAGCAGGACTCTGACAAATGACTGGCAACCAGGACGCACAGGGATACGTTGCCTCCATGCTGTGTAATTGCTCTCTTGCCTGCCGTACTGCCAGGTAAAAGGGTTCTCCCTGAGCAAAGGCTTTGAGGAAATATTGCAGAAAGGCTTGAGCGATGCGATCGGGTACGGGTTCACGCATCACGATCAGGTAGGGAATCTGCAAATCTGCCAACTCTCGCGCCAGCCCTAACCCATCACAGGAATTGAGAATCGCCAACTGCAAGCCATTTTTGACCGCACGACTAAGCGCAAATTTGAGTTCGCCAGGAGTGAGGGGATCGGTGGCATTGATCCAGATGCAACCCGTTTCACCATTGATTTCGCTGCGACTATGTCCCGCGAAAAAGAGAATATCCCAGTGTTGCTCAAACAGGCGATCGCTCAAGTCCTGTCGGGTGGGTTCTACCAGACGGGTCACTTTGGCATTCGGCAATCGTTCTAGTAGGGTGCGATCAACGTGCAGATCAATGCCCTCACCGTTTCCCAGCACAGCCAGAATTTTGACCGGGCTGCTGAGCCGCTTTGACGTTTCGGCGTGTTGAGCGCTAATGCCAATTTCTAGTCGTGGTAGACGCTCCAGCAACGACCAGAGATGCCAGGGCAGACGACGCAGCCAGCGATCGTGCGTTTGCACAATCAAGCGCGCCAAATCTTGCCGACGCACTTCAATGAGAATCTGCTCACGCAAATCCCGCATTTCTGGTTGATCAAACCATTGCTTTAACTGCTTCTGTAGTGCCTGAGCCGAGTGGTTGCACTCATCCCAGTGAGAAACATTTGTGGTTTGCGGTGGAAACTCGACGCGGAGTATGCGCCACCAGCGATGGTTTGCGCCCCAGCTATAGTAAGCCGTTTGCCAACGAGCATACAGTTGCGGCAGCTCTGGCGCAGATGGCAAGCGTCCTCGAAATTCCACATTGTGTGGCTTGCCAGCGTGACCAATGCGAAGCTCCACAGGAAAGCCGCGATCGAAATCGCCATCGCCAATACTCAATATGATCAGCTTATTGCTAACGTCAGCCATCGGTTTTTGCTGCCCAGCTTCAAGTCACGCCTGCGTCAAATCACAAAAGACTCCGTAATCACATCATCCCCTAAGCAGAGCCGAATGCTAAATTGTTCGCCAAAGGCTCCCCGCAGCTTGAGTTGCATATAGTTATCCCGTTCTCTTGCCTCAGTCTCCAGTCCCAGACTGCCATCCGGCTCTAGCACTGCCAACTGCAATCCGGCTGGCAAGTAGCCCTGCTCTGCTAGCGGATACACACGCGCCAGAATCGAGAGGCAAGGCGGTGCCAGAGTGGCAGCACTGTCGGACTGTAAGACCGCGACCATGAGCACGAGCCGCTGTCCTGCTAGCAGCAAACCCAGATCTAGCACACGCCTTACACCTGTAGCCGGATGCCCTGGATCGATCGTCCAGAGCATTTCTGCCGCTTTCCAACGGGTTTCCTCGTCCGGTGTGGTTTGAATGAGCTGCACTAGCGCCGCTTTCGTGTTGGGGTCAGACGGGATGTCCGATCGTGGATAGCCAAACCGCTGGCTCGTGTAAAGTTGCTCGACTAGACGTTGAAGGTCAGGCGTATCAGGAGCAATGCCCTGACTGCGGAAGGCAAACGTAGGGTTGTGTAACTGTTCCATCAACGCTTCGATCGTTTGCCACTTGCTGCCATCTGTCTTTGTAAGATCATGCAGCCATTGGCTCAGATGAGTTTTCTGTTGTGAGCGGGAAGCGTGTTGGAGCCATTCGAGGTGAATCAGCAATGCTTCTAGAGGTTGCAGTTGTTGCAATGGCAACCGTTCACTGCCTACGGTGGGGGAACCGCTGAAAAGACGGCGAAAGCGAGTTGCAGCCTGGTTAACGGGTTCGCTGTTCACAGTAGGCGAGAAGCCCAAAATGGTCGCTTCTTGATAAGGCTGATCCAGTTGTATAACCAGGTAGCCAATCCGGTCTTCTAAGCTTTCTGGGGACACGTAGCAAGACGGTTCCTTCTGGCTCATGGGGCAACATTCTAAACGACCCAAACCCGGTACGCACAGATCAGCGACATCCGTTGCCAGCCGACTAAAGGGATTCCAGCAGTCGCTCGCTGCCACATCGGTCGGAATGTCCAACCGTTCCAAACAGTGTCTGACCACTAACACTGCCAGCGTATTCCGATAGACCTGAGTAGCTCTTTCATCTGTGGGTTGTTGCTGGGCAAACCTGAGTGCTGTCTGTCGATCGCCGACAGCGATCGACACAACAGTCGTTGATGGATCAGTAGGCATTGTCATGATCGCGAAGAGTTGAGAGTTTGCATCGGATAATATGTGGCTGATGGCACTGGATCGTTAAAGATAGCCAAGCTGTCTACCAGCTTCTTTCAGAGGGGGTAAGCATTTTTGTCGGTAGAAGCTTCGCAGAGTGTTCTCGGAGAGCTTAAACTCTTGCGCCAACTGTTGCCAGGACGTTTCGTCAGGCGGTAGGCGACGTAGGATGAGCGCCTTGCAGTGGATATCTGGACGATCGCGCACATACACACGGCACAAGGTCACACTGTCTCGCTCGACCCAAGCTAGTATTTCTTGTAGAATCGGCGGTGCAGCATTGGGCGCTGGAAGCAGGTCGATCGGATGAATCACGTTGCCATCTTCCATCACTCGTGCCGTTACTTGCTGCTGCTTCATGCGTTCGTTTTCCAGACGATAGTCCAACACACGCATTTTGATGTAGGCATTGATCCAGGTTAGAACACTCGATCGTGTTGGATCGTATGGGACAGCGGCAGTTGTCGCTTCGCAGAGATTACGGCAGAGATAGATCCAGCTTTTTTGAAGAATGTCCTGAAAGTCAGCGTCTGGAATGCCCGATCCGTACCAGAGTCGCCCCGATTCTGTCAGTTGCCGAATCAGTTGATCTAAACAACGCTGACGCTCTGGGCTACTCGCAGCACACGCACAAGCCTTGCAAACTAACTGGTTAAGTTGGTGATCCCGTTCATTCATTGGCGATGGCAGCTAAAGCAGGGCGCAAGTATTTATCAGGTCGAGGTGGAGAAGTCGCAGCAATAGTTACAAAAGTTTGCAACGAGCTAAGCCCTGTTGTTAAAGCGATCGCTCGTCGTACCGCGTCTTGGCTCAGTCGGCAAAGAACTCCAGCCACGTTTTGGTGTGCTGCCTAGCCGTCGCTGTGATTTAAATCGCCTAGAAAACAAATCTTGTCTAAGACTTTGTGAGAAAGACGATTTGAGACATGAATTGAGACGCGCTGTTCGCCACGTCTCGAAAGGTCTACCTTCTGGGCGTTGTTGAATTCAAGTATGAATCAGGCAGGAACCGGGACATCCCCAAATTTAAGGTAGTGGAGTAGCAACCGAACTGAGTACCCAAGCATTTTCACTGACTGGGAATAGCACAAGGTCTTGCGATGCAGCCAAGCCAGATAATGTCTTAAGCGAGTGGTTTCTCCTTCCACCCGAATCATGTAGGTCTTACTAACAATATGGTCTTCGTCTGAGATCAATAGAGGATAAACCCGATTGCTGTCGGTGACAGAGAAGCAGCAATGCCCGAGCACGACCAGCTTCCATCA
>JBGTJW010000186.1:0-12550 GCA_041744955.1 Stenomitos sp.
CTTGTATGCACAAGCTGCTCACCATTTTGAATGCAATCGTCAAGCAGGGAAAGGCTTGGGTACTTCCCGCCGCAGACGCTAAGCCTGAAATAGTTACCCTTCCCGCTTGACTTTCAAGATAATCGCTAAAAAGAAGAGCCAGACCAGGACAAGGCTATATTTTTTGAACCAAGTCCTAATCTGACTCATCGCTTGCAACAATTCAGTTACTTAATCAACGATCTCAAAGTGTTTGACTTCGAGAACAGGACCAATCATCGCGATCGTCATCACATCTTTGCGAATTTGACCTTCGATTTTGACGGTTAGCCCTGCTTTTTGTAGCTCTTTCGGCGCTTTGTGTAGTTCGTAGGTCTCACCACTGGTACTGACCAGTGCCCAGGTGCCAGGACCCAGACCTTTGCGCTCAATTTTCCCTTCGACTTTAATGCTGTCGCTCATGTTGATTGCACTCCTGGTTTAAGGACAAGACGCGCCAATGCTAAACAGAGCAAGGCGTTGACGAGCAGAAAGCCACGCGCGATCGTGCCATCGCCTAACCACATCATAGAGGGAGACATCACCGCACTCACGCCAAGGCAAGCTGCAACGCCGATCGTGGTGCCAATGGCAAACCACTTCCACTGCGTGTGCCCTAAGAGCAGCGCAATCAACGCCAGCGGAATCAGCACACTGGCAAAAATCGGGTTCAGCGCACTGGTTCCCTGCACCGCACCGCCCCATTCTGGAATCGAGCTACCCAGAAGTCGGAAGGGGAACTGAGGCGCATCAAACAGGTAAAAGCCTTTCAGGAAGAACAGACCAGAACTGCCTGCGACCAATCCCGTGGAGAGTGACCACCCCCAGGCAAAGGGGAAGTAATTCCGCAAGAACCACGCCAGGAGGTAGGAGCCAAGCACCATTGCCAGTTTGGGCCACAAGGCAATCACGCCACCATCAATCCAGAAGCGCGGATTGAGATAACCGTTATCGCGCAGCCAACGGAAGAAATCGCGGAAGGTAATTTGCCCACGGGCTGCTAACTTCACTGCTGCCGCTGCATCCAGCTTGCCTGCGCCGTAATGGTTCAGATCGTCATCCTTGACCTGCAAGGCTGATTGCTTGAGCACATCTTCAATCGCATCGGGCTCTTTGACACCTGCTGCTTTGACCAGGGCTGCTACACCTGCAACGTGAGGCGCTGCCATACTGGTGCCTTGATAAGATTCAAATATCGACTCGCCAGTCGCAGGGTCGATCGTGTTTTGCAAAATGCCGCCAGTAGGGTCTTCGCCTTCCTTCGCACCACCAGGAGCCGACAGATCAACACCTGCACCAAAGTTGGAGTAGGGCGCTTTTGTCCCGGTTGGACCCAGTGCAGAGACACCAATGACATGAGGATACCGAGCCGGGTACGACGCTGAATTATCGCCAGCGTTACCTGCTGCTGCAACGATGACCACTCCTTTTTCGTGGGCATAGTCGATCGCCTCTTGCATTAACTGGCTCTCGCCAGCACCGCCCAGGCTCATGTTAATGACATCTGCGCCATTGTCGGCTGCAAAGCGAATGGATTCTGCAATGTCTGCCACCGTGCCGCCACCGCCTTCCGACAGCACTTTAAGTGGCATGAGGTTTGCTTTATAGGCAATGCCCGCTACGCCAAACTCATTGTTGGTCGATTGGGCGATCGTGCCTGCAACGTGAGTGCCGTGACCATTGTCATCGTTGGCATCTACCTGATCGTTCACAAAGTCGTAGCCTTTGACAAACTTGGTTTCGTTTAGGTCGGGAACCTGGCTGATGCCTGTGTCAATTACTGCGACTGTCATGCCCTCGCCCTGGGTATCGTCCCAGGCAGCTTCAACATTGATACTCCGCATATTCCACTGTTTGCCGTAGTCAGGGTCGTTCGGCGGCGTGAACGTGCTGTAAACGTAGTCAGGCTCAATAAATTCTGTATACTTCTTAAGCTCAGATTTTCTCAGTGCTTTCAGTAAGGTGCGATCGCCCTTCACAATAAAAATGTGATCTTCCAAAGAGAAGGCACTATTTAACCGGGGTGTAACGTTATACTCTTGAGCGATCGTCTGTACCTGACTCTCGATCTGTGCTGCACCAATATCTTCACGAAAATCTAGAATCAGCGAATCATAAGTGCCTTGCGCCGCCAGTCCGCTAAAGTTAGAAAGCGCCCAGCCCAGCCCAATCAGGAACAACCCCAGCAGCAAAAGTTTTCTCATAACGTCCCGTAACGGTCAAGATTTGACTACCACCATAGCTTAAGCTCAGGTTGAATGTAGAGTGCTAAATGTTATGGATGATTAAGAAAGGCAAAAGGTAAAAGGCAGAAGGCAGAGGGCAGAGGGCAGAGGGCAGAGGGCAGAAGGCAGAGGGCAGAAGGCAGAAGGCAGAGGGCAAAAGGTAAAAGGCAGAAGGCGGAAGGTAAAAGGCAGAAGGTAAAAGGCAGAAGGTAAAAGGCAAAGGGCAAATTGATTTGCAAGGAGTTAGTAGTCAGAAGTCTCTCCCTTCAGCAGCAAGAATATACATAAAGAGTCAACAGAATTAACTTAAACAGGGCTTGTGCAGAAGGTATGCAGATCCCCGACTTCTAACTAAAACTCAGCGGTGACGGCCCAGTTCATTGCAGAAGTCGGGGATCTTGGTGTAAGTCCTATTAAATGAAGAGTCAACAGAATTAACTTAAATATAAAGTTGGGGGTGTGGAAACAGTTGCAAACTTTATCCCCTAGCCTCTATCTCTTATCCTTCATCCTTCTCCATATGGAACGCGGTCTTTTCTGGCTCCCCCTACTTGCACTCTTCTTCTGGCTTGCCTGGGCAGGTTGGAATGAGTACCAAAAGCTAGAGGCGTACAAAACCTGGGCAGAACCATTTGAGCGATCGAAGTACGACATTTACGCTGTGGTGGGGCAAACGGGACGTGAACTGACCTGGGGCTTGCCGACTCGCAAGGGACCAGTGAATTTGGAAACGGTTTCGCTGGATGGTGTACAGTCGATTCGCTTACTGGTGAACGAGAAAGCTGTGGCGTTAGATGCTGCACCGACAAAAGGACGAGCGGTTTTGGAACTGGCGTGTGCCGATCGCCCCCAGCCCGTTCGCATTCCCTTTACCGAACCACCGCTAGCCGCAAAGTGGGGGCACTATTTGCAAGAGAATCTGCAAGTGCAATAAGAATCTAGCCTTTAGCCTTCAGCGGTCAGCTATCAGCTATTAGCCATCAGCCTTTAACTCACCCCTCACTCCCCCTCTTCTGCCTCCTGCCCCTGCCTTCTGCCTTTAACCCATTCCCTACTCCCTTCCCTACTCCCTACTCCTCTTCCTGTGCCCCTTGCCTTCTCTCAAAGATTACGTGACGCTACTGGTAATCCCGGTTACAGTGATGTACGTCATCTACCAGCATTGTTTCAGGCTGTTTTGGCAGAGGCTGTTTTGGCATGACTATGAATCCACGCGATCGCGCCCTTAAGCACCCCAAAACAGGTAAACGCTTTAAGCCAGTGTCTCCCGTGGTGCCGCAGCTTCTGCCACCCTCAAAACAGAAGCGCTTGAGACCTGCGTTGCCTGGGGTGTCTGCCTGGTCGGCGATCGTGATCATTGTGCTGGCTGCGGGTGGGCTTGCAAGTGCGGGTTGGTTAGGGGGGCAGCTCATTGTCGATCCACAGACGCTTTTGTGGGTCAATCGCTTTTTACCAGATTGGATTCCGATTCCCGTAACGGGGTTAAAGCCGCCTCAGACAATGGAGGCAATTCAGCAAGAGCTTACCCAGGCAGGACTGATGCTGGGCGAACCGATCCAGTTGGGGAAGAACATTAGCTTTCTCGACCACAAAACGACTGTTTCGGATGTGCTACTGCCTGTACTGGTACGGCGATCGCACTGTCAGAGTAACTGCGAACAAATTGTGCAACTGCGGGTCTACCAGACCATACCTGGGGCACAGCGGGAGCCAACCTTGCAGTTGTTAGATCAGCAGACGATCGTGGGACCTGATGAGACATTTGTGTTGGCACCGTTGATTAACGCGGGTGATGGGAATCAGGGTTCGACGCGCTCATTGCCGCTGATGACGTTGAAGCGGTTTGAGGGTAAGGTGCCGACTCAGGGCATTTGGTTGAATTTGAGCGGACGCTGGCTGCGGGGCGATGGCACGATCGCTTATGGACAGGTGCTGCACTACAATCCCAGTCGGTTTCATCTGCATCAAATGCTGGAATGGAGCAGTCCTGTAGGGCAGGAACCCGTTTGGCAGGAAATGTTTGGTGGCGGTTCGCCGGAGTTGGTGCTCGATCAAACGGTGGGTATGGAGCCTCAGTTTCAGATCTATCAGGTTAAACCGCGCAACTTTTTACCTAGCCCGCTTCAGCTAGAGTCACTTTCGTTACTAGAGCCTGCGATCGACGATCATGTTTACAAACAGGGCGTGGTCTTGGCTCGTAGTGGGCTGTGGTCAACTGGCTTACAGTGGTTAGAATCGGTACGCAGCAAAAAAAGTCGATGGTCAACCGCTGCACAGGCGCAACAAAAGCTAATCCAACTGCATGCCCAGGCAACGCAGACGCAAGCGAATAAATCCTGGGCAAGTCCCGGTCAGCAAGTGCTAGCGAACCTGGTTGATGGGCGTTGGCAGCGAGCGTTAACGGTTTTTACTGCCAATGCTGAAAACAGCGTGGAAACTGCCGCACTGCTCAAAGCCGATTCTGGGCGGTTGCAAAATCGAGTCGATGCGGCACTGCGCGTCAGCCCAACGCAAGCAGAGGCAAAAAGTTGGGGCGCATTGCTCATTGCAGCACGACAGGGTCGTAATGCCGCGATCGCCTGGTTAAAAAAACAGCCTGGAACGACCAGCCAGGAGAGAAGCCGCATCACAGCGCTCATCCAGCGTCTGGAGCCATCAGCGGCTGAAGACACGGCAGCGATAACCTCCTCACCAGGGCAGATTGTGGGTGTGGCAGAACCGCTGACCAAGATCAATGCTGCTACCTGGTTGAAGCCGAAGCAAGCAGCAGCACTCAAGCTGGGTGAAGAGCAAGTGTGGTATCGGGTGCAAGTAGCAGGCTTTCAAGATGGTAAGCGCTGGCGTTTAGCGGGTGCTAGTTTAGAACTGCCAGCCAATACGCCGATTGATCGCCTCTGGAAAATGCTGGGTCTTGCGGCTGATCCGCTTTTATCGATCGTCGTTTGGTTGCCCGATGGTGAGCAGCAAGTAGCGTCTGCCAGCATCAAAGCCGTTCGAGTGCATGATGGCAAGCTAGAGCTGTTAGCGGCTGGAGATCCTGCACCAGCGATCGGCAAAGCAGGCAATACACATCGACCGCTGGCATTCACAGAGGCAGCGCTGCAATGGCAAACCCCCGAGACAATGCCACTGGCTGATCTGGTGCTGCAACAGCCAGAATGGGCGGTTGACATGATGCCTATTCTGGCACGCGAACTAAAACGCACAGGGCTGCTAGCCTCTGGAACCGCATCGACCTGGGACGTGTTAGAGCCACTAGGTTTCGGCACGCTCTCAGTGCAGCTAGCAACGCTGACTGGTGGCAAACTGCCCGACATTATACTGACCGTTGACGCTGAAGCCCTCACTGGCTCAACCGAACCTAAAGCGCCTAAGCAACGAGTGAGACACCGAACCCTCATTTTCTCAGCTACAGGCAAATTGTTGTATAGCGAATGCTCTACCGAAGCAGACCTGACCTATCTGGCGATCGCTGGTCTAGGCAGTAGTGGCGATAGCGCGATCGTCGCTAGCGGAAACAGCAACTACAGCCTGTTACGCTGGTCAGCTAAACGTCAACGCTTTGAGTAAAAGTCTTAAGGATGAAGGCTAAGGGCTAAAAATAGCTTTCAGCTTTCAGCTTTCAGCCTTCATCCTTTCCATCACCGTCTACCCAAGGCTTCGCGCAACCTGACTTTATAGGCGATGTAAAAAGGCACCTGATAATGTTCAGCGAACAACCAGGCTACAAACGTCAAGTGAGCGCCAAAGGTCAGACCAATCCAGACGGAGGGAAACCATGCCCAGGCGCTACCTTGCAGCGGTGGAAAGGTGTGAGAAGGTAGCCAAATAAGGGCAGGTGGTAGGAACACAAGCGCCACACCAACCAGCCAGATAACTATGGTGAAATCCGTATCTAGTTGATTCGCCGCTTTCCAGTGATGCCCATTCCAGCGCCACGTCATGGGCTGGGAGCTGTCTTCGACATGAATCGACTGCTCTGACAAATTAGCGGTAAAAATATGGCGGCAGAAATTGCACGCAAAGGCATCCATTAAAGTCAACGCTGTAATCTGCCCATGACGACAAACGGGGCAAATGTAGGTTTCCTGATCATTCAGGCTGCGTCGATCGAGTGCCCGTTGCCGTTTTCGGTTAGAGGACGCTGCTAATTTGCCACCATCGGCTGCATCGCGTTGGTTACTCAGTCCCGGCATCAGAACGCTCCATGTTCGGGGCATTGACCTGTTCCCCTTCACTTGAGTTTAGATCACCAGCCCATTACTTGCTGGCAAGACGATCGCTGCCGCTACCGATCGTGCGCGTAATCTCCACGCCATTGTGTTGCAAAATCACGATCGGATCAGAGCCAGCACTCGCTACAATCCGTTTCACCAACACCTGTCCGTTTGCTAGATAGCTGCCTGGATGTACATAGCGACTGGTTTGAGCCTGTGATTCTTTAACAATCACGCTCCATTTGCTGCCAACTTTAACGACACCGCTGATCTCAATGGTATCTGCAAGCGCCGTAGGAGAGACAGGTACCGATGGTACCGAAGGTAGCAATGTCGGTGGTAATGCGGTTTCGTTAAGAGGCACTGTTGCGATCGGTGGTGTCTTGAACGTTGGCAACCTATTTTGAGTCGGTGCGGGTAAGGGGCTAGGCAACACGACCGCTGGCTTGCTGGTAGAGATAAGTTTGATCGGCGCAGTGGCGATCGACGCAAACGGATCCGTCCGTCCTGTCACGATCGTTGGTACGCGCATACGGGCGTTGGTCGGCGTAATTAAGCCCGGCACCGACGGCACTGAAATCACCGCCATCGGGCTGACCACAGGTTTCGGAAAATTTTGTGATTTGGTCGCAGACAGCGATACCACGCCATCAACTGGTGACGGTGGTGTCGCTTGCTCGCTTTTAGGAGCACTAGAGCAAGCCGCTAGCAGCAGCACAGAACCCAAACTGATTAGCGATCGTGTGCGCATTCCTGATTCTTCCTCTTGCTGAGACTAGAATCAGGATAACGCCACTCAGCAAGAATGATTCATCTCGTTTGAAGAAAAATCTTGAAGAAGTCACAAAAAAGGAGTCAAGAGCCAGAATTGACTCAAAACTCCTTTAGCTTTCAGCCTTCAGCCTTTAGCCTTTCGACTGCTGGTGTGCCTCAAACGACTGGTAGCACTCCTCAGCATGATACAAGTGACACTGATCGGTGATCGTCTTCATCAACGACCAGGAAAACCGAGATTCGTAAAGATAAGCGCCCCAGTTTTCTCGCAGGCTTTCGTGTGCCATGCGAAGGTTGTACGACGGAATCGCGGTAGAAAGATGATGGGGAATATGGACATTGATTTGATGGCACAACCATTCGACTCCTAAGGGGTAGTCGCAGTGAACGGTGCCAGCCAACTGTGCTCTGGCAGCGTGCCACTGTTCTGGTTCCTGAAAATCAATGTCAGGTGCAGTGTGGTGCACCAGTGTAAAGGTGCTCATCCAGAAATGGTAGACCAGCCAGGGCATTAACCAAAATTTGATCAGACCGACAAAGCCAAGCGTAGCGATTAGCAGCGGAAACGCGATCGCTGCAAACCCAACCACAACGGCAACCGAAAGCTTGATTTTATGGCGATCTTTCGCTTCGACTCTCGACGGATCGAAGTGCATGATCGCCCAGTGAACGATCGAAGCCAGCCACCAAAGTCGTCCGCGCATTCCTTGATAGGCTTGCTGGATTAGCTTGGGCATCCCGTCATACAGTTCGGGGCGGAACGGCTGCCATGCATTATCCACATCCATCTTGTTTGTGTAGTTGTGGTGTAGGTTATGCAAAATGCGCCAGCTATGAAACGGGTAAATCAGCGGTAGCAGGAAGATGTGTCCGACCAGGTCGTTCACCCAACGTCGCTTGGCAAACGATCGATGTCCGCAGTCATGAGCAATCACAAAGAAGCCCGTTAGCGCTGTGCCAGTAAATAACCAGGCAAGCGGCAGCAAAAACCAGGGCGCGATCGCGATACCTGCGTAACCTAAACCAACCATCAGCACATTAACAATTACAGCCGTCCAGGCTTTCTTCATATCTTTCTGGAAGCATTCTTTCGGCAACGTCTTGAGAATGTCCTTCAGGCGTAGCTCTGGACTCAAGGTGACGGCTGTAAGGCTTTTGGGGCGTACGATCGATACAGTCATGAATAGCTTCTTTTTTTCAGATGTAAGTGATTGGGCAAAAAGGCATGAAAAAACCTGCTACAGACCAGCAGTAAGCAGGCAACGTGTCGTTACAGATGTGGCAGCGGACAGCACAAGAAGTAGAAGGGGGTGATCACAGTCTGCATCTAGCGACAGAATGATTTAGTAACAAACCTCAACATTTATATCATACCCGTCGTTTAGTATGCCTGCTCCCGCCTTCAGCAAATAACCGATGATCCCTCTACTGCTTTCATCATTGTTTATGTGGTTAGCAGCCAGAGCAGCCTTCGTAGCTGTAGCTTAATTTCCATGCAGTGGCTGAAAGTCGAACAGACCTGGCAGCCGAAACAAGCCCTTCTGCCCGTCTCTCCAACCTTTTCTAAACAGCCCTCAGCCTTCAGCCCTCAGCCTTCTGCCTTCTGCCTTCTGCCTTCTGCCTTCTGCCTTCTGCCTTTTGCCTTCTGCCTTTTGCCTTCTGCCTTTTGCCTTCATCCTTCATCCCCCCTTCCCAAACACCTCTCCAACGGCTAGCCGAGTACCGTTGGCAAAGTCCCAGCCTGACTGAGGGCGCTTGCCAGGTAGCTGCACGGTTCGCAGCAGCAAGACACCCTCACCTGTTTGGACGATCGCGCCTTCTCCTTTAAGGATGCCGACTACTTCGCCTGGTTGCGCGGTAGCTGAAGGGTTTGACCAGGCTTGGGCGATCGCGCTTAATTGTGAGGGCAGTTGTGTCCAAAAGGCTTCACTAAGGGGCGCGGTGGCTACGATCTTGATGGCTTCGTCGCGAAAGGTGGCGCTACAGGAAGGGAAAAAGCCTCGAATTTGGTTATGGAGGGCGATCGCGCTGCGTGACCAGTCCAGCCAGTAGTGATCTTTTTTGATCAGCGGTGCGTAGGTTGCCTGAGACTCCTCCTGGGGCATGGGCTGAATCGCTTGCTGATCGAGCTGAAGCAGGGTTTCTGGAAGCAGATCGGCACCAATGTATGCCAACCGCGCTGCCAGATCCTCGAAGTTGTCTAGCAGGGCGATCGGTGTACGGGCTTCTAGCAGCATTGGTCCCGTATCCATGCCAGCGTCCATCAGCATGGTTGTAATCCCGGTCTCTGCTTCACCGTGGTACAAACTCCATTGAATAGGAGCCGCCCCGCGATACTGTGGCAGTATGGAGCCGTGAGCATTGACACAGCCAAGACGCGGCAGGTCGAGAATCGCCTGAGAGAGAATCTGCCCGTAGGCAACAACGATAAACGCATCTGCCTGGGCGTTTTTCAGATAATCTAAGGTCGCCTCATCTTTTTTGACGCTTTTGGGCTGATACAGCGGCAGATTGTGTGACTGGGCGATCGCCTTGACTGGCGATGGGATCAGTTGACTGCCTCGCCCTCGTCGTTTATCCGGCTGAGTGACAACTGCCAGCACGTTAAACGCCGGATGAGACAGCAAGCGTTCCAAACTGGGAACGGCAAAATCAGGCGTGCCGAAGAAGATGATGTTCATATCGTTGCCGCTATGAGAGCGAAGAACAGCAAAGCGAAGCAGGTATTGCGTCAGGGTTCAGTGACACTCCTGCCTGCCACGGCTTCTACTGTCTGTCCGTTCTGCTAATTCCTCTGACCGCGCCAGGGGCTAACTTCGAGCTTACCATCTGGCTTGAACACTACTTTGAACAGGGCGAGAGGATCTTGACTGGCTCCAGCACCATCGTCTTCAGCGAGTTTTCCTAAGGTTGGCAAGGGAATTTCCTTGGCAAACTCAGCAGCAATGTCGCTATCAGGCTTGTAGTCAGCGATCGTGCCGTCTTGTTTCACCCGTACGCGAAAAACAAGATCTTTGTCAAAGTCGGGCTTGTCTTTCCAGTTTTGGTCGATCTGGTCGTAGAGCTTGGGTTGCAACTCTTTAATCTGCTCAGAGTCCGTAATTTCTGTAATGCCTGTAATAGGGCTTGCCAGAGCGTTTTGCCACGGAGATACGTCAACCACGCCCTTAGAGGTGAAAACTACCTTGTATTGGGCGATCGGTTCTGACGCTGACTGCGAACCAGCCGCCGGAATATAGAGCAGATTCAGCAACGGTGTTTGCTGGGTGCTGGTCTCTGCGGCAGAGTTGACCGGCTTGTAGCCAACAACGGCACCATCTTTAGCAACGCCAACGCGATACTCCAGGTCTTGCGTCACGGCTGGACGATCTTTCCATGCCTGGTCAAGCTGCGTAGACAACTGTGCCTGCAAGGCTTTGACCTGGGCTGGATCAGTGATTTCCGGCGCAGCCGTCAGTGCGGCTTCTAGCTTCGTCAAATCAGGCTGGGCAGCCGTTGTCGGGTTAGGAGTCGTAGCGGCATCAGGACTGGTGGTCGGGCTAGGCGAACCACTGGCAGTCGGCGATGGTGGTGGGGCGGCGGGTGCTGGTGACCCTGTTGTGCTGGAGGTTGTATTGGCGCTCGGCACCAGATCCTCTGGTTGGCGCACCTGGGGTATAGGAATGAAAAAGAAGGCGATCGCTGCCAGGGCTAAACCAGAGGCACCGATCGCTGCTGGCACAGCTTGTTTAGCAACCGGTTCACTGCGGCGGACATCGCGCTTGGCAAGGGGCGCAACCTGGAAAGTCAAATCCGGTAAGGTCTGGGTGTCTGCAAAGAACTGATCGACCGCTTCCACTAAGTCAAACAACTGCACGGTGGTCAGGTCAACCTGGCGGGTAAGATGCGTGGCAATGCCAGAACCCGGATCGGCATCAGGTGGTAAGACGCTTAACCGATGATGGTTGTCATCCAGACGCTGTAACTGTACAAGCTGCGATGGAGTCTGAGGTGACTTGAACGTACGAATGCCGCTTAATAGCTCTTGAGCATAGAGGCTGACAGCGGCAGTTAAACTTTCAAAAAACTCGCGTCCGCCAGACAATGGTTTTTCTTCGCCTACCAGATGAAACTCGGCGTTTGTCAGCTTCGACATCAGGGGACGTGCTTCGGTTTGGTTGGCGACAACCATATCGCCCCACCCTTCCAGCACCAGAGTGCAATTAGGCAAACTATATTGACGCTGAATACTCATGCCACTTCTCCATCAAACAAGCTTGCCCAAAAGCGCTGCATCCCATGTGTGCCTGTGCAAAAGAGCAGTTGAGTCAGCAGATTGAGTGCCAGTTCATCCAACTTTTCATCGGAGTTATAGGCAGCCACGATCGCCCGTTTGGGGTTCATGCGCGAACGAAAATGGGCACGAAACCGCTCCAGATACTCACTAAGCCGAAAGTGGTGTTCCATAGAGAGCTGCTTATCGCTGAGTTGTTGGTATGCCAGCAAGAGCTGCCGAATCAGCACCGTCAGCCGCCGTGCCAGAGAGCAGCCGACCATGACTAAGGCTTTTGCTTCCGTCAGGGTAAGAGGACGACGCTGGCTATAGCGCCGCAGCGGGTTGGTACTACGTAACCGCCAGAGCGACACTCGGTTTTTGATAATACTTTGCAGCTCTAACTCATTTGCCACGATCAGAATCGCTTCTGACCCGCTCAAGTCTAGCGCTTCGATCGCCAGCAGCAGCAAATCAATCTCTAGCCTTGCACGTCTGGGGCAGGCTTCATCCGCGAGCGCTGGGGTTGGCAGGCTCTCAAGAATCAAAGGTGGTGCGGGCGGACTATTTAACTGCATTACACTCACGGAAACATCCATTCCAACAGGCTTAGGTAGTGAACTAGCCGCCAACGCTGGCACTGGCTCAGCGCAGCAACGCTGGTTCTAGCACTCATGCACGACCTGACTTTTACTTGTCTGGCTTAATATCCAGCCATATCTTAGCGAAATCAGGATCGTCAAAGCGAACAACCAAACAACAGACAAGGTTTTGGGAAGAGTGCGATCGCGCTTTAAAGCGTCATTGCACCATCCAGACCATGCGATCTTATAGTGTACGCCTTCCTCGCCTTTTGATACACCACGCTTGAGATTTATCGAAAGTTCCCGAAGCAGAAGCAAAAGGCAAAAGGCAAAAGGCAAAAGGCAAAAGGCAAAAGGCAAAAGGCAAAAGGCAAAAGGCAAAAGGCAAAAGGCAAAAGGCAGAAGGCAGAAGGCAAAAGGCAAAAGGCAAAAGGCAAAAGGCAAAAGGCAGAAGGCAAAAGAAAAGACTGAACATCACTC
>JBGTJW010000187.1:0-9726 GCA_041744955.1 Stenomitos sp.
ATCGACGGTGTGCTGGTAGAGCGAGGCTTGCTCTGACGAAAGCCCACAGAAAACGGTCATTTCCTGCTTATCGGGTAGGTCTTGAATGATGTCGCGATCGGTCTTAAGACGACGGAGGAGAAAGGGTTGCACGAGCGATCGCAGAGTTTGCAGCGAAGCCGTATCGCCGTAGCGCTCGATCGGGGTGGCAAAGCGACGCTGGAAGAAATTTTTGGGTCCCAGGTAGCCGGGATTGAGGAAATCCAGGATTGACCACAGTTCAGACAGGCGATTTTCGACTGGGGTGCCTGTCAGCGCAATGCGAAACTGAGCGTCAAGCTGCCGCACTGCCTGCGATTGTTTTGCCTCGGGGTTTTTGATATTTTGCGCTTCGTCCAGCACGATGCCCTGCCATGCGATCGGTTGCAAATCTTTGATGTCGCGCGAAACTAAGGCATAGCTGGTGATGACGAGATCGTTACCCTGCACGGCTTTGGCAAGTGCCTTACCTTGTGGTCGCTTATCGCCGTGGTACAAGAAGGCTGTCAACGTAGGACCAAACTTCTTCACCTCACGCTCCCAGTTGCCCAGCACGGACGTTGGGCAAACCAGTAAGGTGGGATGCTCCAGCGTTTTCTGCTCTTTGAGGTGTAGCAAAAAGGCAATGAGCTGAATGGTTTTGCCCAAGCCCATATCGTCGGCAAGGCAAGCACCCAAGCCCCACTGCTCTAGAAAGGCGAGCCAGCCAACGCCCCGCGATTGGTAGGGACGCAGGGCACCGCGAAAGTTTTTCGGTGTGGGCAGTGCTTCAATTTGCCGATTGCCGCTGAGGGTGGTGATGAGTTCTTGCAAGGGACCCGATGCCTCGAAGCTGACGACTGGCAGTTTTTCGATCGTCTGAGTATCGCCCGTGCTGATCCGTAGCGCATCTTCAAGTGAAAGCGCAGTCTGATCTTTGCGGCTGGCAAAAAAGGTTTGGGCAGCGCGAATGTCCTGGGGACGCAGTTCCACCCATTCACCATTAATCTCGACTAGCGGTGCATTGAGGGCAACCAGGCGATCGAACTCCGTTTTTGATAAGCTTTGTCCACCAATGGATAACTCCCACCGAAAGTTGAGCAGGCTTTGCAACCCCAGCCGCACCTGTCCTTTGTTGAGCTTTGCCGACTGTGCCTGAATCTTAAGACCTAGACGACTTGCCCAGCCACCCTGGTTGACCAAACTTGGCGGCAGCACAACGCCCAGACCGCTATCTTGTAAGCGCCATGCGGTTGCCTTGATAAATTCGTATGCCTGGAGTGCCGTCAGGGAACAGAACTGAGGGCGCGGTTCTTGCAAGCTGGGTTCGATCGGTGGATATAAGCGAGACGCAAGCCCCAAACCCATCAGTAGCGTTTCTTGGGGTCGGTCGATCGCACGTCCCCGATAGTGCAACTGCTCTACTGGATTCCCCCAAATAGTGGGGGCTGTCACCAGCAACGTCTCGTCGTCTGCCGCCTGTAAAAAATATTCCAACCGCCACTGATCCTGCCCAGATTGGGGTGGGTGCAAGTAGAGACAGGCACGAAACAGATTTTGCTGCACGCCCTGAAGCTGCAAGGGATCTGTCCAGGTTGCCAATGCCGTTTCCAGGGAATCTAATCCAGCCGCATTCTCAGCGACACGCACGATCGCCGCTTCTTCCCCTAGTGCCTGTAGCCACGATCGCACTGATCCAGACAGCACTTTCTCTGTCGAAGTCGGTAACGGGTGACGTTGCGCCAAAAGCCGAATCTGGGCATCCAGAGTGCTGCTGAGAAAGGCATGGATGAGGCTCTGGGGTAGCGTAGGGAGTGGGAGGACGAGTGGGGAGCGAGACGATTGCATGGTTCCCTCTTGTTCCCTCTGCGCCCCTACTCCCCCATTTTTTGCTTCTTGCTCATACAGCCGACAGGCGCCGGGCATTCGATCGACAAATTGCTTCCATCGCACCTGATCCACTGCACTATCTAACAAGGGTTGCCACTGTGCCCAGGCAAGACTCCTCTCGCCGTTCTCCTCCCTCGTCTCCAGTCCCGGCAAAAATTTCGATCGTGCCAGCAAGTCCAAACTCCAGCGGGCAGCATGAGACCAAAAACGTAGATCACCGCCGATGAAGGAATCATCTGCATCAACAGTGCCCAGTGGCAAGGCATTGAGGAAAGCGAAGGCTGCGATCGGATCAAGGCAAAGCCCTTCAACGCACCAGGGATAGAGAAAGCAATCGTGGGTCGGGTCACTCTCAATCACAGCAGAGTGCTGCGGCACGATCGCGCCTGCTGGTAACTCCAGGGCATCATCCGCAATCCACGATGGCAACGCCAGCGTATGGCTGTGCCACACTCCGGGCAGGGTAGCAATGGGGTTAGCTACTAGCGTGGTCGTGCTTGGACTAGAGCGCGATCGCTTCGCCTTGGCAACCGTCATCTCTGGCACTGCTGACTCCAACAGTGAGGCGGGGAGACGCAGGTGATTGGTTTGTTGCCGCGATCGCAGCAGCGCCAGCAGTTCAGCAGGAGCCATCGCAAAAGGGTGGGGTTGGATCGTCGCCTCTAATGCAGACAAACCAGGGGCATAGGGCATCTCAGGCGTAAGTCTACGCCAAACTTCGCCCCAAAGAAACAGGTAACCATGAGACAACGCGGCGCGATCGACGGGAGACTGCCCTACACCATCCCCTGTTTGCGTCAGGGTTTCTGCATGAGAATGAACGAACCAGCTACCGTGTAAAATTGCCATGCGCGTTAGAGAAATTCAGTCTGCGCTGAAAAGAGTGGAGCGTTAGAAAGCGTTGAAAAAGTAAGGGTGATGATGCTACAGCGATCGAAAAAGACGATAAGAACTCTGAGAAAAAAAGCGGGTGTGCTACTGTGCCGAGGCGGTATCTTGCTGGTTTTAAACGTCATGCCTCATCATGTAGACAGTCTTACGACTTGACCGAAGCGAACGAGCAGAATGGGGGTAGCATCACTGCTGTAAGCACTGCCGTCAAAGCAAAGAGAAGCACGCTGACTAACAGTTTCTGATGAAGAGTACATTCTTCACTCGCAGCGTCTTTCGACTCCAGAAGTAATGCCCCATGCGATCGTTTAAACACCTCTTTGCTACACATTTCATTACACGACCAGTCCAGTGTAGAGAGTCACAGCACGAAAACCTCAACGGTAAACAAGCTCCTGAAAGTTTGCAACTCCAGGTTTAACCGCCGCGATCGCCTCTGCATCATCCACACATTGTACAACCTGAAACCAAAGGTCAGAGTCCTCATCGTGCGTCAGGTTGTCTTGTTTCCGTGCAGCGCCTCTCATACAGATGTCGATGCTGAAGCGCTCACTGCTTCTGGTTTTCCACTTGTATTTCTGCATTGCTGCTGAAGCGCTTTTTCAAACTTTTTTAACATTTTGAAGCGCTCACTTTTGGCGATCGCTTGTATTCAAGTCCGTATCTGAATATCAATGCTACGATTGCGAAAGAAAACAAAAAGAGCGACAAAGAAGGATAGCACAAGGCATGAAAGAGTTTGAAAAGTCGATATCCTTTGATGGTAGGGATATTCGACTAAAGGTTGGTTTACTCGCTCCACAGGCAGGAGGAACCGTCCTCATTGAATCAGAAGACACTGCCGTTTTGGTGACTGCAACCCGTGCTGCCGGACGAGAAGGTATTGACTTCCTCCCGCTGCTAGTCGATTACGAAGAACGTTTGTATGCGGCTGGGCGGATTCCTGGTGGCTTCTTGCGGCGTGAGGGTCGTCCGCCTGAGCGTGCAACACTGACAAGCCGTTTGATTGACCGTCCGTTGCGTCCTCTGTTCCCCAGTTGGCTACGGGATGATATTCAGGTCGTTGCAACCACCATGTCGATGGACGATCGCGTACCGCCCGATGTGCTGGCTGTGACCGGAGCCTCGATCGCCGTCCTGCTGGCAAAGCTACCCTTCAATGGTCCAATGGCTGCCGTGCGCGTTGGCTTAGTCGGCGATGATTTTGTCATTAACCCCACCTTCAGCGAAATCGAGTCGGGTGATCTGGATCTAGTGGTCGCAGGCACACCAGAAGGCGTGATCATGGTGGAAGCAGGCGCAAACCAGTTACCTGAGCAAGACATCATTGAAGCGATCGACTTTGGCTATGAAGCCGTGCGCGATTTGATTCAGGCACAGTTAGATTTGCTGAAAGAGCTGGGCATTGAGCAGGTCAAAGAAGCGCCGCCTGAAGTCGATTTGACGCTAGAAAATTTCATTAAAGAGCGCGTCACCCAACCTGTGAAAGAGGTACTCGGTCGCTTTGAAAAAGATAAGCCCGTGCGCGATGCGGCGCTAGATGAAATTAAGGCAACTGTAGTCGCCGCGATCGCTGAACTGCCTGACGAAGATCCAGTGAAAGTCGCGTCTGCCAAAGCGCCCAAAGCGTTGAGCAACACCTTCAAAGACGTGACCAAAACCCTCATGCGTCGTCAGGTAATTGAAGACAGCGTTCGGGTGGATGGTCGCAAACTGGATGAAGTGCGTCCCATTTCCTGCCGGGTTGGTGTGCTACCGCCGCGTGTACATGGCAGTGGCTTGTTCAATCGGGGGCTGACGCAGGTGTTATCTGTTGTCACACTGGGTACTCCCGGCGACGCGCAGGAAATGGATGACCTCCATCCTGATGAGAAAAAGCGCTACCTGCACCACTACAACTTCCCGCCCTATTCGGTTGGTGAAACGCGACCCATGCGTACCCCTGGTCGTCGTGAAGTGGGTCATGGTGCCCTGGCAGAACGTGCACTGATTCCCGTCTTGCCTAAAAAAGAAGACTTCCCTTACGTCCTGCGGGTCGTCTCTGAAGTGCTGTCTTCCAACGGTTCTACGTCAATGGGGTCGGTGTCTGGCTCCACGTTGGCGCTGATGGATGCAGGCGTTCCGATTACCAAACCGGTCAGTGGTGCGGCAATGGGTTTGATCAAAGAAGGCGACGAAATCCGTATCCTGACCGACATTCAGGGGATTGAAGACTTCCTCGGCGACATGGACTTCAAAGTAGCAGGTACGGATACAGGCATCACGGCGCTTCAGCTTGATATGAAGCTCAACGGTCTACCGCTAGCGATTATCGCGCAAGCCATCAATGAAGCGAAGCCAGCCCGTCTGCACATCCTGTCGAAGATGCTAGAAGCGATTAACCAGCCGCGCACTGAGATGTCGCTGTTTGCACCCCGCTTGCTAACCATCAAGATTGACCCCGACATGATCGGCATGATCATCGGACCCGGCGGTAAAACCATCAAAGGTATTACTGAGGAAACGGGAGCCAAGATCGACATTGAAGACACGGGCATTGTCACCATTTCGTCGATCGATGGCGAGTCAGCGAAGAAAGCACGCAGCATCATCCAGGGCATGACGCGCAAGCTCAACCAGGGCGATGTGTATATCGGGAAAGTGACCCGTGTGATCCCGATCGGTGCCTTTGTCGAGTTCCTCCCTGGCAAAGAGGGCATGATCCACATCTCGCAACTGGCAGACTATCGCGTCGGCAAGGTGGAAGATGAAGTAAATCTCGGCGATGAAGTGATCGTCAAGGTACGCGAAATTGACAACCGGGGACGGGTAAACCTGACTCGTCTAGGCATTCACCCCGATGAGGCGGCTGCGGCTCGTGAAGCAGCGGCTGTCGTCTAGGAGCTAGTTGGTTGGCTGTGTTTAGACAGTCCTAATTGAAAGACTCCCCTTCGTAGAGACGTTCCACTGGAGCGCCTCTACAGTTGTTTTAGAGCAAAATGCAATACCATCTGAAACATGGAGGATGATAGGGTAGTAGCCGTCTGACCTTACCTGATCATGGCTGAATCATTACTGACCGAGTTTCAAACCGCCTATCGCAATCTTGAACTGGGACCGCTGCTTGACCAGAAGGATCTCGATCGCTTTCATGTGGACTACAACGAGGATATTCTTGCGGAACTGGAGCAACTCATCGAGGACAGCGATACCCGTGATAGCAAGGTCATCTTTTCGGGACACCGGGGCTGTGGCAAATCAACCTTGCTGTCCGCCTTAAGCCGGAGTCCAGCGCTAGTCGATCGCTATGTGGTCGTGATGTTTTCCATCGCCGATACAGTCGAAAACTCTGACATCGATCATGTAAACATTCTGTTTGCGATCGCCGTGAAGCTCATGCTAACTGCGGAAACCAAACGCATTCCGATTCCCAAGACGACGCAAGAGGTGATCTATCGCTGGCTTGCAGAACAAACCCAAACCGATGTGAAAGAACTCAAAGGAGAGGCATCTTTCAGCGTCAATCTATTAGAAGTCATTCAACTCAAGCTACTGACCAACGCCAGTACGCGTAAAGAAATCAAGCAGAAGTTTGAACGCAATGCGTCTGAGCTAGTCGCGCAACTCAACGTCATTGCGGCTGTCCTCCGATCGGCGGCAAAGAAAGAGACCATTCTGGTCATCATTGACGATCTGGATAAACTCGATCTGGCAGTCGTCAAACCCATCTTTAAGGACAATATTAAAGCGCTGTGTCTGCCTGGGTTTCATATCATCTACACGATTCCGATCGCGGCGCTGCGAGACAAGGAGATTCTGCCGGTGGTGGAGTCGGAGATGAACAATCGCATTGTGGGGATGCCAGTCTTGAAGCTGCTGCCCAAAGAAGACGTACACAAGCCCCATGCCAAGCCCAAGCCAGAGGTTTTAGATGTGTTGTGTGCCATTCTGCATAAGCGCATTCCCGACCATTTGCTCGATCGTACCGTTGCTGAAACCCTCATTCTCTCCAGTGGTGGCGTGTTGCGGGAACTGATTCGCATTGCCACAGAATCGTGTCGGCGCTGTCTCCTGCAAATTCGGCGCGAACCAGGTCGTCAGAATATCACGATTGATGAACAGATTCTCGACGATGCAGTCAACAAGTTGCGGAATGATTTCGCGCTGCGGTTAGGCAAGTTGGACTATGACATTCTTCAAAAGATTTACACCGAATTGATGCCCGACGATCCGACCCAGAAAGAGTTTTTGGACTTGTTGCATGGGCTACATGTGCTGGAGTACCGCAACCGCAAAGTCTGGTATGACGTGCATCCGATCGTCGTTGAACTGTTGAGCGATCGGGGGTTTGACCTCAATGCCCACTGACGCGAACCGGGTAAACCCCGACGAGCAAAACGAAACCGCTTACGAAGAATTGATCGTCAGCATCGAGGCAAGCGAAGGCACCTTGAGCCTGCTGCTTGCTGTCTGCGACGATAGCCGCCTGCGCGACGAAATTATCAGCCGCTACGAAGCCGAACTTGCCCCCGACATTCGCCACTATCCGCTACCCATTCGTCGCGGTGAACCCAGCCTCACCCAGACGATTAGAACGAAAGTTCAGAACGACGAATACCTCCGCAGTGGTGGTAGAGCCGTCGTTACCGTCACGGGTTCCGAGCAACTCTTCTTCCTCAGGCTGGGCGAAGACCGCTCCGAGCAGGAAATCTTCTTCGGCTACCTCCAATGGACACGGGAAGCCCTCCGCGAGTTTCACTTTCCCATTGTTCTCTGGGTGACACATCAACTTCTCGCGCAACTTGTCCGCCATGCCCCTGACTTCTGGAGCTGGCGCAAGGGAGTGTTTCGCTTCGCCTCACGGAAATCGGGTGCTGTGCGAAGCAGCCAGATTGAAGCCATCCGTCCCGTCCTCGACGAACTCAACCTATCGGCTGACGACGATCACCTGCTGCCTCTGGAAGATCTGAAGGCACTGATTGCCCAAACCGAGGAACGGCAACCTAAAGATCCACTGCTAGCGACGCTGTACGACCAGATGGGGCGAATTTATACAAGAAGGCTGTACTTGGGGGAGGCACAAAATTATCAAGAAGAGATAACGGATGCAATCGATTATTTCCACAAAGCTTCTGACCTTCAAAAGGAGCTAGGTCAGGAGTTAGAGTTAGCATCTGTTCTTAATGAATTAGGTAATCTTTATGACAAACAAGGACAATATGTTGAGGCAGAGTCATTTTATTTACAGGCATTGGAGTTAAGACAACATTTGCTGGGAGACAATCATCCTAAGTTGGCAAATAGTTTGAATAATCTAGCAGAAGCCTATCGCGCTCAAGGTCGCTATGACGAAGCTGAGCCGATGTATCGGAAAGCTTTGGAGATGAATCAACGCCTACTGGGCAGCGATCATTCTGAGATTGCAACAACATTAAATAATTGGGCACTAAGCTATTACGAACAGGGTATTTACAGTGAAGCTGAATCACTTTACAAGCAAGTGCTGGAATTAAGTGAACGTCTCCCAGACGAGAATGAGTCTGAGGTCGCAACTACTTTGAACAATTTAGCATTACTCTACGAAGCTCAAGAGCGTTACAGCGAAGCTGAACCGCTTTTTCAACAAGCCCTAAAGATACACAAACATTCACTTGGTAATGAGCATCCTAAGGTTGTAACAGGTTTGTATAGCGTGGCAAAGCTATACCGCGCTCAAGGACGCTACAGTGAAGCTGAGCCATTGGCTCTACAAGCTTTAGAGCTAGATAAAATACTGCTAGGTGAAGATCATCCTGATGTAGCAAGCGACCTAGACAATCTGGCATTGATCTACGAAGCTCAGGGAGACTACAGTAAGGCTGAACCAATGTTTCAACAAGCGTTAAATATTCGTGAAAGTTGCTTGGGCTTGAGCCATCCTAAGACAGCTCATACTCGCGAAAATCTTGAACAGTTGAGATCGAAGATGCAGCAATAGCCCCAGCCCCTAGAAACCGGGTTTCTCCACGAAGCGATGCGATCGCGCTTTCTCCTAGTGTGTCGAAACTTCAGCGCTCTAGTGCAAAAGGCGAAGTAGTGGGTTCGCAGCGTTAGACCACTACTTATGCCTCAACGCTGCTCTGCTTTCAGACCCATCCTTCAGCCTTCAAGGTAATTTATAGCTAGCGACTCGTAGCGACAGTTGCCCTTGCCTGGGATCACGGCTGAAGATGAACGCCCCTTCCGCTTCCTCTTGACTGGATAGAAAGTCGATTTCTAACGTGCCTGTTTCCACGATCGTGCCACCGATACGTAGCTCTGCCAGTACGTGTACTGCTTCTGCCGTACCGCCGCCACTATTGGTCACTGTAATTGGCACATAAAATTGTCCTTTGGCAGCACGGATTGGTTCAGTGTTGAAGACGGAGAGGAGCGGCGGCTGTTGCTGTTGTTCATCCAGCCAGGTATAGCCCACTAGCCCTACTACAGTTGCCAGAATGAAAGACGCAATACCAAACGTAATCCATTCGGCACGCGATCGCGGGGGCTGTTGCGGCTGGTTTGGTTGCGGCTGGTTAGGGTCAGAAGCTTGAGAAGGCTGACTCATAAGGCTAGCCTGCCAGCAGCGCCGCCAATAGTGGTTGGTAGACCCAGCAGCAATGTTTGCTCTAACCACATCGTCCAGGGGTCACTCAACGTCAGGCGTTCAAAAAACCACAGCATGATCACGGCTGCAACCAATGACACCAGGTAAGACATTACAGTTTCACTTAAAGGACGTTGAAAAATACCTTGCTGCTGCCGCCGTTTACGCTGATCGGAAAAGCCTGCTTCAAACACAATGCCATAAGAGATCAGCAGCGATGCCACAATGATGCTTAGCAGCCACGGTGCTGAAACAGCCGCAGCCACCATCGGAATCTCGTCGGTGGGCGAAATGTTAAACCCGATGACGATCGCACCAATGAGCGTTGCACCCACATCAGCCAG
>JBGTJW010000188.1:0-10521 GCA_041744955.1 Stenomitos sp.
CAAAAGTTTTAATGAGCTAGAAATGGTGCCCATTTTTATCGAAACGAAAATGGGTACACTCCTGTTTCTCACCTATCTTGCCAAAACGATTCTGCTTTATATTCTCAAAGATTATGCCCAGGCACTTGCCTATGCTCAGAAAGCAGCACCCTACCACGGCAACATGGTGGGTTTTATGCAGTTTGTTGAATATAACTTCTACTACTCGTTATCACTTCTAGCGGTTTATGACCATGCAAGCACTGAGGAAAAAGTCCAGTATCTAGAAAAGGTTAACAGCAACCAGATTCAACTTAAACAATGGGCGTTTCATGCTCCGGCAAACTATCAGCACAAGTATGATTTGGTAGAAGCAGAGAAAGCGAGAGTTTTGGGTCAGACGCTAGAGGCGATGAATAGCTACGATTGCGCCATCAAAGCGGCAAAAGAACAGGGCTATCTTCACGAAGAGGCAATTGCAAACGAGGCGGCAGAGAACTTTTATCGTTCGCAGGGAAGAGAGGAAATTGCTCATCTCTACCTTACAAAGGCGTATCACAGCTATGCTCGTTGGGGCGCGATCGCTAAAGTGAAAGACCTGGAGGCAACCTATTCTAACCTGGCAACTCGACCTACCCTTGATTCACAAACGCTCAGGTTGACTACTTCTAAAACCGCTTCGACTGTCATTACAGGTGGCTTGAGCGCTTTAGATTTAACGACGATTGTCAAAGTATCGCAAGCGATCGCAGGCGAAATCGTGCTCAGCAAACTGCTGGATAAATTGCTAACAATTGTGATGGAAAATGCGGGTGCTCAGGCAAGTTGCCTGATCCTGGAACGAGCGGGTCGGCTCGTGGTGGAGGCAACTGGAAATGTGGAAAAAGATGGCATTACACTGTGGCAGCCGCAGCTTGTTTCCACTAACCAGCAGCTACCCATAACAGTCATTAATTATGTGGCAAGAACTCAAGAAACGCTGGTGCTTAACGATGCCACACAAGAAGAAAGATTCGCGCGCGATCCCTACATTGCCAAAACCCGATCGAAGTCAATTCTCTGTACCCCTATTGTTAATAAAGGCAAGCTGATTGGTCTGCTTTACCTCGAAAACAACCTGACTACAGGAGCCTTTACACCTGAGCGGTTAGAAATTTTGAAATTGCTTTCCTCGCAAGCCGCAATCTCCTTAGAGAATGCACTACTGTATAGCAATTTAGAAGTGGTGACGCAAGATTTGCAGCAAGCCAATGTGCAGCTAGCAGACCACAGCCGTACGCTAGAGCAAAAAGTAGAGCAACGGACAGTGGAATTGCAAGAAAAAATGGGCAGCTTGAATCGACATTAGATGAGTTGAAGCAGACACAGATTCAGTTGATTCAAACAGAAAAGATGTCGAGCCTGGGTCAGTTAGTAGCGGGTGTTGCTCATGAAATTAATAATCCAGTTAACTTTATTCATGGCAATTTAGATCATGCGAGTCGTTATACGCATGATTTACTAAACCTGATTCAGCGTTATCGGCAACACTATCCTACTGTGACTCCTGAACTTCAAGAATTGGAAGAGGAGATGGATTTAGAGTTTCTGATTCAAGATCTCCCCAAGATTCTGAATTCGATGCATGTTGGAGCCGATCGTATTCGTCAAATTGTCTTATCACTCCGAAACTTCTCGCGTTTGGATGAGTCTGACATGAAGTCAGTCAATATTCATGAGGGGATTGAAAGCACCTTACTTTTACTGCAGCACCGACTACAACGGAAAGGAAGCTCTAGCATTGAATATTGTGAAAGAGTACGGTAACTTGCCCCTCGTGGAGTGCTACGTCGGACAACTCAATCAAGTGCTCATGAATATTCTCAGTAATGCGATCGATGTACTAGAATCCTACAACCAGCAGCAGACCCATAAATCATTACAGCAGACCGATCGACCTCAACCTGTTCTGGGTGTTATCCGCATTTGTACTGAAACACGAAGTAACGATTGGGTAAGAATCCGCATTATTGACAATGGACCTGGAATGAGTGAAGACGTGCGCAGCAAGTTATTTGACCCGTTTTTCACCACAAAGCCTGTCGGCGCTGGTACAGGGATGGGGCTGTCTATTAGCTATCAGATTGTGACTAATAAGCATAGTGGTTATCTCCGATGTGAGTCAGCTCCAGGACAAGGTGCAGCCTTTATCGTTGAAATTCCTGTTCACCAGAAAACTCAGCCCTCCTAGAATTTGTACCGTTCGCAAAAAGCGCATCAGGGGAAGAATTAGCTTCCAGCACTGTTGTTATAGCTGTAGCCATACTGGTTGGGACGGGGTGCAGGGATAGAACCCCTGGCTGGGGGCGAAGCCCCCACACCCCCTTTGATCCCAATGTCCTAAGGTCTGTGGCAATAGCTATACTAGTTCACCCAGAACTTTGAGAAGTCAAGTTGCCATGAATGCCTTTAAAAAGCCCAAAAACTGATGCCACCGCATCCTTAAAATTTCTTCTAAGAGTGCAGTGGCATCGGTTTTTAACAAGTTTTGCGACTGTGCCCAGAGGCTTCGTTACCCACCATCGAGCCTTAGCCTTATACGTTTACAACACGGACAAAACACATTGGCTGTAACGTACTAGTAGACTGCGGCGTAAATCTAGACATCTTGCCTGCTCCGCGGTTGGTTGCCGAACTTCCGCCTTGTTGTACTAGCTGAGACACACTAGTAAGGAGAACCAGCAACACCCCTTGTAGACGGTACGGTAGCAGATTCACCAATATGAACGTCAGTCATATCTTTGACAAAGCCAGCATAGGCTTCCATGCCGTGTTCGCTAATATCCAAACCTTGCAGTTCTTCTTCAGGCGAAACTCGGATGCCCAACGTTGACTTCAGCGCGACCCAGAAGAGAGTTGACAAGACAACTGTAATGAGACCAACTAGAGCTGCACCAATGAATTGAGTCCAGAGCTGGGCAATGCCACCGCCCAGGAATAGACCCGCTTGAGGACCTAGCCCTTCTGCATACAACTCGGTGCCAAATTTAGTAACACCAGGACCAGTGGCAAAAAGACCAATGGCTAGCGTACCCCAAACACCGTTGACCAGGTGTACAGCAATAGCCCCCACTGGATCATCAATCTTGATCTTGTCAAGAAGTAAGACAGCGTAAACAACTATCACACCGCCGATCGCACCGATGACAGCCGAAGCCCAAACTGGGATGAAAGCACAACCAGCCGTAACGGCAACTAGACCTGCCAGAACACCGTTAATTACCATGGATAAATCGGGCTTACCCAGGATGATCCATGCTGTAAAGGTTGCTGCTGCGCCACCAAACGCTGCCCCCAGATTTGTGGTCATGGCAATATGTGCAATCAAAGGATTGACACCCATGGTCGAGCCAGGGTTGAACCCAAACCAACCGAGCCATAGAATCAAGCAGCCCAGAGTGGCGATCGATAAATTGTGTCCGGGGAACGCATTTGACGAACCATCGCTGTTGTATTTGCCAATCCGGGGTCCCAGCAGTGCCGCACCCATCAAAGCAGCACAACCGCATACAGAGTGAACCACTGTAGAACCTGCAAAGTCCCAGAATCCGGCTCCGGCTAACAAGCCGCCGCCCCAAACCATGTGTCCTGTGATGGGGTAAGCAACACCAACCAGCAGCACGCTGAAAATCAGAAAGTCAACAAACTTGATCCGCTCTGCTACTGCACCAGACACGATCGTGGCAGCCGTGCCAGCGAAGACAAGCTGAAAGAAAAACTTAGCCAGGAGCGGTACACCCGCCCAACTAATCGACTTGTAAGCGCCCTGGTAAGCATCAGCCGTCAGGGGACTGTTGTCAGCACCCGACAGAAAAAGTAACCCCTCCGTACCAAAGAACGGATTGCCGTTGCCAAACATCAAGCCCCAACCCACAACCCAGAAGGCAATGCTGGAGAAGGCAAACACAATGAGGTTCTTTGCCAGCACGTTCACTGCATTTTTCTGACGGCAGAAACCAGTTTCCAACATACAGAAACCAGCGTTCATGAAAAACACCAGCATGGCAGCGACCATAACCCACATGGTGTCCAGCCCAACTTTTAGGCTACCAACGCTTTCAGCGACACTTTCTACGGTCGGCGCTGGAACGGTCGGTGCTTGAGCAGAGGCAGCAACACTCCAGCCGACGACGATCAGCAATGCCAGAGGGATGCAGGCTTGCCAGCTTGGAGAAAGCCGTTTGCTGTACCACTCAGGCGACAGCCATTCGCGATGGAGTCGGAGGGTTTTTAAATTGAAAGACAACCTACGCCTTCTCTGCTTCGATCGCGGCTTCGGCAAAAGTTTATACATGCTTCTAAGCTTCCTCAATTGAACTAAATGAAAACAGCAATTAGCGGCGAAGATTGCTCAAGCAAAATCCAACCGTACAAGTACTCATAGATCCCTGGTTTATCCTGACCCATGAGCTTCACCACCCAGGTATAAAAAATCTACCTGGGCTGAATCCCCTTGAATATTCCTCTGAGACTGGAGTGCAAATTCTTGAGGAACAACTGATGGATACATTTCATCAATTCTACCGACGGTAATTCTGTATACGAAGTCACAATTAGCCCTGCCAATGGTTTCCCTCTACTGAGAGGGAATTAAAGGAGGTGTATTGGCCAGGGCAAGCGTTCGGGTGCGAAAAAGCAGCGATCGCAAGACATGGCAATCTACCCGTTTTTAGAGATAGGGCTTACGCAAAGATCCCCGACTTCTACGATGGAGTAGGATTGATGGCTACGTTTTAACCAGAAGTCGAGGATCGAAACACTTTATGGGTTAAGTTGTAAGAGACTGGACTACCTGTCGCAAATGTGCCTAGCAGTTGAAGAGAGAGCTAGGACAGCTTAGGGTTCTCAGTTCTGTTTCTGGTAAGGGTTCTACTTCACCCTTTAGCCTTTAGCCTTTAGCCTTTTGCCTTTTACCTTTTGCCTTTTACCTTTTACCTTCTGCCTCTAGCGGCAAACCCTAGCGCAAGGGGGCATCAGTTGCTCCATCAGCTTGCTCCATGACTGAACAGCCCAGTTTTTTGCGGCTGGCATATTCTAATCGTAAACGTGGTGCCAACACCGATTTGGCTATCGACGTTTAGTTCGCCCTGATGGAGATCGAGGCATTTTTTTACCACTGCCATACCCAAACCGCTGCCCGTGACGTTGCCAGCGTTGCGACCGCGACAAAAAGGCTCAAAGATTTTGCCCTGCTCTCCTTCAGGAATCCCAATGCCTTCATCTTTAACTTGAAAGCTGACCATATCCGGTTCGCAGGTGAGGATGAAGTAGACAGTGCTTTGTGGCGAGGAGTATTTGATGGCATTAGACAAAAGATTGCTCAGAATTGAGTAAAGCAATTTTTCATCAAGATACGCATAGGTATGAGTGCCATATTTATCAAACTTAATGGCTCGTGGCTGTTCGGTAAAGAGCTGGATATCTTCAATGAGGTTAAGACAAAAAAATTGCATTTCCAATAGCTCAGGCTTGCACTCCAGCTTTCCAGCATCGGCTCTTGCAAGCGTTAAGATGTCATTCAATAGCTGGGTCATTAATTTGGCAGATGCCTGAATTTGAAACAGATTTTTTAATTTGTCAGGCTCGACCAGGCTGGTGAGTCGCTCTTTTAAGAGTTGCGAAGAACCAGCAATGACACTCAAAGGCGTTCTAAACTCATGGGAAACCATTGAGAAGAATTGAAGCTTTAATTCACCCAATTCTTTCTCTTGTGCCAATTTCTGTTGGGCTTGCTCGAGCTGCTGGCGCTTAAACATTTGGCGATAGAGCAGTCCATAAACGCTTAGAAGCCCAGCAAAGGTCAGAATGGTGCCCAGGTTTTCGATCGCCATTCTGACTTGAGAATTTGCCTGTGACTGTTCAAACTGGTCTTGCAAGATTTGTTCTTCTTCAGTTTGCAGTTCAGTAATGACTTGGTGAATCTGTGTTTGGTTTTGATTGGTTTGCAGCACCAGCGGGTGATCGGCGGCAAGGAGCGATCGCGGCTTTTGGTAAAGTTCAACCGAGCGATCGACCAGTTCTCGACGCTGCTGCATCAGCGACTTCAGCAGATTCAACCGCTGTTCTTGCGTCGGAGTGTCTGCCAGTGGTTGACGCAATTGCTCTAATTTACTGATCAACTGTTGCATTGCCTGGTCGTAGCGCTCCAGTTCCGTCGGTTCACCTAATAAAAAATAGCGCCAGCGTCGGGTCTCAATATCGGTAAGCGTTTCGGAGACATTGGTGAGCCTGGTCAACATTTCATTGGTTTGCTTGACCTGAACCTCACTCGCGATCAACTGCGTAGCGTTTTGGTAGGAAAAGAAATTGACTAGAAGCATTAACAGCAGCGCCAGACAAAAGGCTACTGTCACCCACTTGCGTTCGAGCGACCATTTGAGGGTACTGAGAGTCATTGTGTGCTGACCATGAAAATCTGCCTTAGAGTAAATTTAGGCGCGATCGCAGCTATTGCCCCGTCTACGTCTAATCTAAAAGCTGAAATCTAAAAGCTCAATGCGTGTTCTGGTTGTCGAAGATGATGTGCGGATTGCGAACCTGTTGACAGAAGCCTTTACCAATCGTCAGCACGAAGTGGATGTGATGGAAGATGGAGAATCAGCATGGGAACGTGTCAATACGCTGGATTATGACCTGCTTGTGCTGGATTTAACACTGCCTAAAATTGATGGTATCAAGCTTTGTCAGCGGATTCGAGCGAGGGGCGCAACCGCACGCAACGCAGCGATTCCTGTCATGATGCTGACTGCCCGCGACACGATCGCCGACAAAATTATCGGGCTGGATGCTGGAGCCGATGATTACATGGTCAAGCCGTTTGATATTGAAGAACTGATGGCGCGCACCCGTGCTTTATTGCGTCGGGGTAGTTCTACAGCCAATCCAACGCTGGCATGGGGCGATCTGCGGCTCAACCCTAGCACCTATGAAGCAACGTATCAAACAATGCCTCTAAGTTTGACCCCTAAAGAGTTTGCCCTACTAGAACTGCTCATTGCTAGTGGTCGCCGCGTGATGAGCCGCCCCATCATTATTGAAAAACTCTGGTTGCCGGACGAAACCCCAACGGAAGAAGCGGTGAAAACGCATATTAGAACCCTGCGGCAAAAGTTGAGAATCGTCAATGCACCCGATGATTTGATTGAGACCGTGCATGGCATGGGGTATCGGCTGAAACAATCCATTTGAATCATCGTACCATTTGAAGCATCGTCATCCCCCCGTTTCCCCCCCGTTTTCCTCCTGTCATCCTGACTTTAAGTTGATACAGTGACGGACGAGAGGCTGTACGGGTAAGGTTCGGGCTATGTCAGCGATCGCCACAAAACAAAGCAATTTTGCTTATCACGAGTGCTCCAGTGCGGCTGCCACCCGACAACTGGCAAGTGATGCAGAGCAGGGTTTAACGCTTCAAGAAGTCACCCAACGCCAGCAGCAATACGGTTTGAATGAGTTGAAAGCCAAACCTGCCAAGCCCGCCTGGTTGCGGTTTCTGCTGCAATTCAATCAGGCATTGCTCTACATTCTGTTGCTGGCTGGTGTTATCAAAGCCTTTTTAGGTTCGTGGACTAATGCGGCAGTGATCTGGGGAGTCACCCTCATCAATGCCATCATCGGCTTTGTGCAAGAGTCGAAAGCGGAGGGGGCGATCGCGGCATTGGCAAAAGCCGTGACGACAGAAGCCTCCGTGATTCGGGAGGGAGAAAAGCATCAGGTCGCCTCTCAAGAGTTGGTTCCAGGGGATGTGGTTTTGCTCACCTCTGGCGATAAAGTGCCAGCAGACCTGCGCTTGCTGACCGTGCGCGGGTTACAGGTAGATGAGTCTGCGCTCACGGGAGAATCTGTCCCCGTAGAAAAAATGACTCAGCCCCTCCCTGCCAAGACTCCCCTGGCAGAATGCACCAACATGGCGTATGCCGGTAGTTTCGTCACATTTGGGCAGGGTCGTGGCATCGTAGTGGCAACTGGAAGCACGACTGAAGTGGGGCGCATTTCTCAATCGCTGGATCAGAGCCAGAGCTTGAGTACGCCGCTCACTCGCAAGTTCGCTAAGTTTAGCCAGACGTTGCTATACATCATCCTTTCGCTGGCATCATTGACCTTTTTTGTGGGGTTGGGGCAGGGACGATCGTGGGCAGAGATGTTTGAAGCAGCGGTTGCCCTGGCGGTCAGTGCGATTCCCGAAGGGTTGCCAGCCGTGGTGACAGTGACGCTGGCGATCGGGGTAAACCGCATGGCACGTCGTCATGCCATTATCCGCAAACTGCCTGCCGTTGAAACGCTGGGTGGCGCAACCGTCATTTGTTCCGATAAAACGGGCACGTTGACCGAAAATCAAATGACGGTGCAGGCGCTCTATGCGGGTGACGAGCATTATCAGGTCAGCGGTCTGGGCTATGCGGCTGAGGGCGAGATTCGGGCAGGGTCAGGCGACCCGATCGCGCTACCAGCGTTGCCTGCTTTGCAAAGCTGCCTGATTGCAGGGATGGTGTGCAACGATACCCGTCTGCAATGGAAAGACGAGCAGTGGACGATCGTGGGCGATCCAACCGAGGGTGCCTTAATCGTCGCTGCCCAAAAAGCAGCCCTGGATCAAACGCAGATTAACGCCTCGCTGCCTCGCTTGGAGAGCATTCCGTTTGAGTCGCAGTTTCAATACATGGCAACGCTGCATCAGAGCGGTGATGACAAGATTATTTATCTCAAAGGCTCCCTGGAAGCTATTCTCAACTGTTGCCAGATGATGCGCGATCGCGCGGGTCACACCGCTCCGATTGATCAAGAGCGCGTAAGCATGGAGGCGGAGCGGCTAGCAGAGCAGGGCTTGCGGGTACTGGCATTTGCTGAAAAGGTGGTGCCGCCACAACAGACGACGCTGGAGCATACTGACCTGGAGGCTGGTTTAACCTTTCTAGGCTTGCAGGGCATGATTGATCCGCCTCGTGAGGAAGCGATCGACGCGGTAGCAGCCTGTCAAGCGGCTGGCATTCAGGTCAAGATGATCACGGGCGACCACTTGACGACGGCAACCGCGATCGCCGAACGCATAGGTCTCAAGCGCGACGGTCAGCTTATTAGCTTTCCTGGGCAGCAATTAGCTGAAATGAGTGACTCTGAACTGTCGCAGGCGGTTGAATCTGGTTCAGTGTTTGCCAGAGTTGCACCCGCGCAAAAGCTGCGGCTGGTGGAAGCATTGCAGTCGAGGGGTGAAATTGTCGCCATGACAGGAGACGGGGTCAATGATGCCCCTGCCCTAAAACAAGCGGATATTGGCATCGCGATGGGGAAAGCCGGAACCGATGTGGCGAGAGAAGCCGCCGATGTGCTGCTAACAGACGATAATTTTGCGTCGATCGAAGCCGCTGTGGAAGAAGGACGCACGGTTTACCAGAACTTACGCAAGGCGATCGCGTTTATCTTGCCCGTCAACGGTGGTGAGTCGATGACGATTTTGATCAGTGCCTTGTTTGCCAGAGATTTGCCCATTCTGTCGCTGCAAGTGCTCTGGCTCAACATGGTGAATTCGATCGCCATGACTGTACCGCTTGCCTTTGAGCCAAAGTCCGATCGTACGATGGAGCAGCGACCCCGCGATCCAAAAGAACCCTTGCTATCAGGCAAATTGCTTCAGCGCATTGCTGCCGTCTCGGTCTTCAACTGGATTTTGATCTTTGGGATGTTTGAATGGGCGCGACAAACCACCGGCGATCTAGCAGTAGCGCGCACGATGGCAATTCAGGCGCTCGTCGCTGGACGGATTGTGTATCTGTTAAGCATCAGTCATCTGGGCACGGCGATCGTTGCCAAATTGCGGGGCAAAAAAACGATGTTTGATGATGCGTTGGCAATCAGTAGTGGCATTCTCAGTGCCAGCGTTTTACAAATTTTCTTCAGTCAATGGGGGGTGATGAATACATTATTTGGCACGGCAGCCTTGAACCTCAATCAATGGCTCATCTGCCTGGTTCCAGTCATACCAATGATGCTTCTAGTAACGCTGGTTAACCGACTTGATCCCATTGATTAGGGTGAAGGCATCAAGACGCGAAGGCGGGAAGCGGTTCGTTGTCACTCTCTAACGCCCTATGCTCTCGTTCCCCTTCCCTACTGCCGAAGTTTGCCGAAAGGACTGTGACGGATGTTTGAAATCAGCTATCGCCATCACTTTGTAAGGGTCATGCCTGTCAGCACAGGCTGGCGGGTGGCAGTGGTGGATCTAACGTCAACGACATCGGCTCCCTGTCCCGTTTATCAATCCAGTGCTGTCTACCCCACCGAAACAGAGGCGATCGCGTCGGGCGTGCAGTTTGTGCAGCGACAACAAGCATTAGTAGTTTTGTGGCAGTTTCTCTTTGAGAGCTATGGTTCAGGCATCATCACCGAAACCGAGCTTGATCACTTGTCTGCCTCAGTGTGTTTCTTTTGTTCCTTTCAAGATTGCCATTCCGATGATGGCTACTGGTATCGGTAACGCCGCTTGCATCATCTTTGAACTGGCTCCAG
>JBGTJW010000189.1:0-13103 GCA_041744955.1 Stenomitos sp.
AACCAGCCTACATACAGACGGTTGTCAGTGCTAGTGACCCAGTTACAAAACCGATCCCATGCGCTTTCGGTTTCGCGCCTTTGAATGGTTGTTGTCATAGTGGTAATAAGTGCTAGAAACTACAGGAAATCCGTAGCCAAAAAATAAATGTTTGGTAATGTTTACCAAAGGCTGGTATTCCTTACCTACTCCCATAGTATTGAGATTCGTTTTTATTATTCCAGCGTTACCTGTGAAGATTTATCAACCCGATCGCCATCTCTTTTTATCACTCAAAACCCTTTAACAGAATGGTTTTAGAGCTTGATGCGTTGCTATTTAACGAGGTCTACAAAGATTGATTTTTAAGTTTTACGAAGCGATCGCGGAAGCAAGCAATTGACTCTCAAAGCCACAATGACGATGAAATAAGCCTCCAAGAAAAGGTGCTACCTCTGGTCACAATTACTTTGGCAACGTGCTTTTTAACGTAATCGCAACTATTAGTAACTTTTCTTCACTTTAAACTGACAAAAGCATCCAAAAGCTCAACAGAGAACGGTGCAACTGTTGGAATCCACGCAAAACCGTCATGCCATGAGAAGCGTCCCCCGATTTGGAGACAGCAGGAGATTTAGTAGGGTTGGCTGCTTGGACGACAAGACGATCGCTCGATTAGTCCAGCTTCAACGCATTGGCGGGCACCTCGTCCCACGAATTAACGGTACGGAGGCGAGCAATCCAGCCTGCTGCTACTTGTTCAGCGGTCAAATTGTTTTGAAACGATTGGTGGCAGTCCTGCGCGTGATCTTCATCGCAACACGCAATGCACGAGTAGAGGATACCGGATGGATCAATCTGTTCGTTTACCCAAATAGACACGATCGCACCTCCTGAAGTGTTTAGAGAGTTTTGGTTAGAGGCGGAGACAAAGCGATTAGTGTCGATCGACTCTTCGTCCCCGTTCCCAACTACGCTTCTTTCTCAGTCTACAAGCTTCACCGCCATAGCAGTCTTAAATCAGTTGTGAGATGGAGAGGCTTTGTGAGAAAGGATTCCAGTGGAATCCTTTCTCACAATCCAGATAGGATCGCTATATCGTCTCATGCTGTTTTACTAGCCATCAGCGTTAGTGCGTCTCCTGTAACGCGACAGATACGCCAATCGGGTAAAACAGTAGCGCCCATCTGCTCGTAAAAGGCGATCGCGGGTGCATTCCAGTCGAGCACACTCCACTCCAGTCGCCCACAGCCTTCGGCGATCGCCCGTCGCGCTAGATACGTTAGCAATGCTTTGCCGATGCCCCGCTGCCGATACTCTGGCAAAACGAACAGATCCTCTAGATAAAGCCCTGGCTTCGTTAGAAACGTTGAATAGTTGTAAAAAAAGAGCGCCAGTCCGGCAACGTTACCTGCGGTTTCAGCCAAAACCACTTCAGCATAGGGACGTGAACCAAACAAGTGTTCGTTTAACGCTTCTGGCGTGCCTGTAACCGCATGAGAGAGCTGTTCATACTCTGCCAATGCCTGAATTAAAGCAAAGATGGTCGGCACATCGCTAGCAGTCGCCGCGCGGAGCTGGATTGGTTCAGGCATAGGGGCTAACGGTTGGGTAGCAGTAGAACAGGAGCGGTAGGGACGTTGCAATCACATTCCTACAAAAAACAATAGCTTTGAAAGATACCAACCGTCAGAAAAGCTTGCCAGAACCTTAGCCAGCCAGCGCAAGCGGTCTTGGTTCAGACGGATGTGCGGTGCGATCGGGATTGAGACGATCGCTCAAATAGCTGTACATCCCTTCACAGGCATCGAAATAAATGGTGACTCCCTCTCTGCCCTGCTCGGCGAAAATTATTTGTGCGCCGTAGTGGGGAGAAGTCAAGAAGTTTAGCCATCGAGCGACTTGAACATAGGGCACAGCGAGCCTGCCCAGTTTTTCGCCATCCACCATTTCGAGCGAGAATTTGAGCGCTGGTTGCATAGAGGGTTCCTCAACGTTCTGCTGAGAGTATTCTACACGTAGAACAGTATATTTGTACTATTAAATTTCAACCGTTCTGATCTTTTATTTGGATGAGGGAGGAAAGCAGAGGCGTAGGGGGATCAGAGGCAGTCTTTTAAGCGCTTCTGGCTTCTAGCTGCCAACGCCTGATCGCTGATCGCCCCTTGCCAGTCACTCCTTACTCATGCTGAAACTCATCCAAAAGCGCCTGGAGCGAGGCTTTCATCTCGGTTGGCGTTGTGGGTGTAGTGCCAAACTGCCGGACGACGATGCTGGCTGCCAGGTTGCCCAAAACGGTTGCCTCCCATGCGGTTGCTCCTGCAATCAGCCCCAGTGTGAAGGCAGCGACGACGGTATCGCCTGCGCCTGTCACATCAAAAACATCCGTACGATTGAAGGCAGGAATATGGTGCTGAGTGCCGTCACGATCGAACAGGCTCATCCCTTCTTCGCCACGGGTAATCAGCATTTGCTTTGCCTGAGTAAGCTGCAAGAGCGCGTGTCCACCTTGCTGAAGCTGCGTCAGATCAGCCGGGTTGCCCGATGGACTCACGAGCGAATAACCAACGGCTTGCTCGGCTTCAGGCAGATTGGGCGTGAAAACCGTTGCACCTGCATAGCGATCGAGCCGGGTTTGAGCGTCAACCACACTGAGCGAATGGGTCAGCGCGGCTTGAATGACAGGTTGCGTTAAGGTGCCATCGCCATAATCGGAGCAGACCACCGCATCAACGGTGCCAACGTGCTGCTGAATATAGTCGGCAAGCTGAAGCTGGAGCGCCTCGTCGGGCAAATGATCCGACTTACGATCGACCCGCACAATTTGCTGCGTCACTGACTGACGGGCATGACCCGAAATCCGGGTTTTGGTTACAGTCGGGCGATCGCTGTCCAGCAAAACGCCTTGCGTATCAATCCCTGCGCCCTCAAAAATGCTGCGTAGTGCTTTCCCCTGGTCATCAATCCCCAGCAGCCCCACAGCTTTTACGTGTGCGCCCAGTTTCGCAAAGTTATAGACGGCATTTGCGCCACCACCCGGCACCTGTCGCGTCGTTTCATGGCGAATGATGAGCACAGGCGCTTCGCGAGACAGTCGCTCCACCTGCCCCGTGAGAAACTCGTCCAGCGTGAGATCGCCGACAACTAAAATCTTCGCCGCCTGAAAGCGATCGATCAAATCAAACAGCCGTTCAGCAGACGCTGCAAGCTGGGCTGCAAAAGACGCATCAAGAACCATAGACGATCGCACGTGACCCAAAAGTCCGCAAAGAGTACGCAAACAACTTTATCTCAGTCAGAGTAGCGCATTCGGGTAATCACACACGCAACTCTGATAAAAATGTGTTTTGTACAAATTGCTGCGAACCAGATGCTTAAGCCGGATCAGAAGGCTTCGGACAGACTGCTTTGGGGTCAAAGGTGTAATCGAAACGAATGAGCTGAAACTTATCACCATCACTAAATTTTTTATTTTTCGTCGTGCTGGTAATGTCTTCGATCGCAGCCGTATCTAAGCCTTTGTAGCCTGATGTCAGTAGCACAAAGGGCGGTTCGGCGAGGGTGCCATCAGGTTTCACAATGGCACCAAAGGAAGCATTCCGCACCCCTCCCACAAACGGACAGGCATCCTTGGGAAAGAGATCAGTCACCCTCTCAGGCGTTTTAAGTCGGCTGTCATCAACATTGCCACCCGTTACCTTCGCCGCCACGTCTATGAAGGCAGTCGCATTGTCGTTAAAGACCCCAGTCGCCTTTTCTAAGGTTTCTGGACCACTAAAGGTGTAGGAAGGCGGGAGTTGCCGCGATCGTTGTGCATCTTTCTGAAGCGCAGCAATTTGTTCTGGCGAGAGCTTCTCTCGCCGGACAGGCGCAGTTGAAGGGGCAGCCGGCGTGTCAGAATCTTTAGCATCTGTATCCGGTGGCTTTGATTCAGCAGGCGGCTTTGATGCTAGGGGTGGCGCTAAGTCAGCAGGCGGGCTGGAAGCAGGCGGCTTAGGAGTCGGGGGGCTTGGCGGCTTCCTTGCTGACGGCGCAGGAACATCAAAAATAGAAGGCGGCACTGGAAAAGTAAAGGTTGGTGGCGGATAAAGCGGGAAGGTGTAAAGCGATGGATCGTTGTTATACACCTGGGGATCAGGCAGCTTGGGTGCTGGCTGGTTTAGCTGCAAGGGTTTAGTAGACAGGAGTGATGGGGGGAGTGGCGTAGCAGCATCAAGCGACGGCAGTTGCCTTTGCTCGGCAGGAGACAGTTCCACAACCTGCACTCTTCGCTGCGTATCTAGATCCTCTGGCTGGCTAGCCAACAGGCTGGGTAGCGCTGCCCCTACCACACCATGTGCCACAAGAGAGGTTAAGACCGCGATCGAAGAGGGTTGGCGCAATTTCTCTAGCACCCGCTCCAGGGTTTCCTGGTTCATCTGGGGTAGCCGTTTGGGTGTCAAGGAATTAGACATAGCAGATAGGCTCGGTCATGGGGCAATGGAAGCACGCGATCGAGAAAGAACGCCCTGCTTCAAATCTTAGCGCTCGCGGCTGGACTGATCGCGGTTTGTTGCCAGTTTGGAAACTGTATAAGGCAGTAAGGCGTAAGGCGTTATGGCAGTTTTTGTCTGGAAAGAAGTACACCCAATACCCGCCATCCTAACTTTACAAGCCGTACGGTGCGGATCTGGAAAAAGCGATCGCCCTCGTTGCTCATCCCTATTGTCAGCAAAAACGCTTTAAATTTTAGGAAAGCCGTCAATTTTTACTCTTCTTGCCCATGCCTCTACCGATCGTTATTTTGCCCGGTTATCTTGCGGGTGCGTTGGAATACCGTGTTTTAGAAGAGACGCTCCGAACGTTGGGCTTTCCAACGGTTACAGTGCCGTTGCGCTGGCAAGACTGGGTGCCCACGATCGGCGGTCGATCGGTCTCACCCATTTTGCGGGTGCTGGATACCACGGTGAAGCAGGTGCTTCAGCAGTATGACGTGCCTCAAGTGACGCTGGTGGGGCATTCAGCCGGTGGATGGCTGTCGCGCATTTATCTAGGCGAAAAACCATACTGTGTTCACCCCAAGGATGTGGATGATTGTGCCTGGTCAGCCCGCGATCGGGTCGCAACACTCATTACACTGGGTACACCGCACACCAGTCTGGAACGTTGGACGCGCAAAAATCTCGATTTTGTCAACCTGAGCTACCCTGGCGCGTTTTACTCAGATGTACGCTACGTCTGCGTTGCAGGCAAAGCGATCTATGGCGATCGCTGGCGAAGCTGGTTGGCGTTTAGCAGCTACAAGCTAACGTGTGGACAGGGCAACACCTGGGGCGATGGCATCACACCGATCGAGGCTGCCCATCTTAAAGGTGCGGAAAATTTGATTCTTGACGGCGCGATGCATTCGCCTAGAGGCAACCGTGTTTGGTATGGCTCACCGGACTTGTTGGAGCGCTGGACACCGTATTTGGCGTAGGAGAAGGGAGAGGGCAGAGGGCAGAGGGCAGAAGGCAAAAGGTAAAAGGCAAAAGGCAAAAGGCAAAAGGCAAAAGGCAAAAGGCAAAAGGCAAAAGGTAAAAGGCAAAAGGCAAAAGGTAAAAGGCAAAAGGCAAAAGGTAAAAGGCAAAAGGCAAAAGAAAATTCAAACACTCTGGCGTTTGCGGAGCGTGTTTAAGGGAATCAGGGTTAATCACTCTAGCGAACATTGCCGCTTAAGTGCCTGCTTCAGCAGCGTGTTGTATTGCCTGCTGCCGATGATATGGGCACCAAAGCGCTCCAGATGGGGGTTCATCATTTGGGCATCAAAGAGAACGAACTGTCGATCGCGCAGTCGTTCTACTAGCTTCACCATGGCGACCTTTGAGCCATCGGGAATGCGAAAAAACATCGACTCACCAATGAAAGCACCGCCGATCGCTAATCCCAAAATGCCGCCTGCCAGTTCATCGCCTTGCCAGGTTTCAAAACTGTGTGCCCATCCTGCTGCGTGCAGCGATCGGTAAATGTCTTTCAGTTCTGCCGAAATCCAGGTCGTTTCACGATCGGCGCAGCCATCAATCACCGCCTCAAAATCTCGGTTCACTGCGACGGTAAAGCGCTCTTGATTCAGGACTCGCTGGAGCGATCGGGGATAGCGAAACCGCTCATCCAGGGGAATCAACGTCCGTTCGCGACTGGAATACCAGCCCAGCGAATCCCCCCTATCATCCGCCATGAGGAAGTAGCCCTGGGCATACCCCTGGATAATGGAGGCAACATCAAAGCGACTCTCGGTCAATTGTGCAACGCCTCACTTAATTGGACATTGGACACAGCATCTTATTATAGAAGCGAGTTAGAGTCCCAATAGCTTAAAGAAGTCATAGATTGGCATGGATCGGGGATCAGCATGACTACTTAAAAATATCCTTCCGCTTCTGCACCCAGAATGTGATGACCAGATACACCACCGCGTGGAGGCAAAGCATCCCCCAATTCAGCATCAAGTTATGCCAGGAGGGATCATAAACGGCTGTTTGCTCAAACGGGAGCGGAATCGTACTGCCATCGGGGAGTTTGGTTGGTTCTGGCACCATCGCGTTGATATCTATCACCGTCCCGTAAGCACCCACTGACCAACGGCTTAACATGAACCAGGATAGTTTGCTGGTCAAGCTCTCCATGCGGAAGAGGACACCAGAGAAGATGATTTGAGGCAGCAGCAGCAGGGGAAGGGCACTATTTGCCTGACTAGCATTACGGACGATCGCCGAAACCATCAGCCCCATGCTCATGCAGGCAAGCAGGGTGAGAAAGGTCGTCACACCAACACCGAGTTCCCAGGAAAGGATGGTAGGAGCGGGATCAGCAAAACCGATCAAAATAACCCACATAATCAGCAGCGTTTGCAGCAGCGCAAGGCTGGCGAGAATGAGGGCTTTTGACCCTAGATACGCAAACAAACCAAGATTGACCAGCCGCTCCCGCAGGTAGATGGCTGACTCTTTGATAATCTCTTGAAGGGAACTAGAAAGCCCCACCCAGAGAGCCGCACAGGTAAACACAAAGAGAACGCGCAGTGCCAGTGGAGCCAGTGTAGGATCAGGCGTTTCTGCAAGGATGAGAGGATTTTTGTCTCCGACTGCCAGCATGATCAGGCTAATGCCGATCGGTGCTGTAAGCAACGACAGCAACAGGTTCACGGGATCGCGACGGACAAGCTGAAAGTAGCGCTGCGTCAGCAGCCAGAGTTGAGCCAGAAAGGACGTACCTTTGCTAGGTGGTGGGATCGAGCGCGGCTTGTTGCCATTACCAGGGGTAAGGTGTCCGGTAACGTACTGCCAATAATCATCAGAGTGGCGGAAGCGTTCTGACCATTGGCGCACGATCGTCTCGCCTTTTTCCAGTTCGTTGTAGATATCGGCAAAGTCATCCGATTCGATCTCAAAGAACGCTAGCGCCTTGAGCGGTGGACCAAAGTAGCAAAGCCGTCCGCCCCGTCCGACAAAAACAAGGCGATCGCACAGCTTAATGTTTGCCGTCGCATGAGTCACCAGAATCACGGTACGACCCTCATCTGCCAGCTTCCGCAAAAGCTGCATCATTTTTTTGTCCAGTCCGGGATCAAGCCCTGAGGTCGGTTCATCCAGAAAAAACAGTCTGGGATCGGCAAGCAGCTCCACACCAATGCTGACCCGTTTCCGTTGACCGCCGCTGAGTTTGCTCACCAACACATCAGCGCGATCGCTCATTTCAATCTGATCAAGCGTTTTTTCAACCACGGCTGCGATGTCGGTATCAGCAGGCAGGCGCAGCTTGGCGGCATAGGTTAGCACTTCCTCAACGGTCAATTCGCGATGCACGATATCATCCTGGGGAACGTAGCCGATTTGGGCACGATACATCCCAAAGTTGCGACGCAGGTTGGTGCCATTCAGATAAACAACCCCTTTGTCAGTCGGATCGATCCCCAATAGCGTTCGCATCAAGGTCGATTTGCCCGCACCACTGCCGCCCACCAGCGCCACAAATTGTCCCGGCTCGATCGCCAGCGACACGTCATCCAACAGGCGACGGGTTTCCTTGCGCGTGCCTGGCACCTCCCGCACCAGTGCCCACGCATCTAAACGGATCTGGTTGCCGCGATCGACCACTTTCAGCACGTCATCGCTATAAACCAGGGTAAAGGGACCAATTTGGATCGTGCAGTCCGCAGGCAACACAAGACTACCGTTGACCCGCGTGCCATTAACGAACACACCATTGGCACTGTGATCCCGCAGAATGTAGCGCTGCCCGTCGGGTTCGATCGTGGCGTGACGGCGAGAGACGATCGGCGCATCCAGTTCCAATGTTGCCTGGGGATCACGCCCTAGAGAGACGGAACGGTTTTTCAGCGAGAGCGATCGCGTCTCTGGCAGTTCCGCTACTTCGGCACCTAGAGGATTGCGGTAAATCAGCGTCACCTGATTGTGAGGATTCTGCCCAATCCGCAGTTCTGCCCCATGCTTGAGTAAATAACCTTTTGAGGGCGTAATCCGAGTCCGGTTTAGAAAAATGCCGTTTGTACTCGGTTTTTGACCATCGCCATCATAAAGGCAGTAATCTTCGCCCGATCGCCGCAGCAACGCATGACAGCCAGAAATCATCTGCCAGTCGCCCGGAAGAACCAGATCGGCGCGCTGGGCATCTCGTCCTAGAAAGTGCTGTTCCTGCGTCAGAAAGCGTTGCACCGTCGTACCCTGGTTCGTTAACTCCAGGTAGGGTTGCGTTAGAACCGTCTTTTCGCTGGTTCGCATGAGGCATGAATTAAAAGGTCAAGCAGTCTCCCGTGTTCAGGATACCCATACAACCTCAGCGGTGCTAGTGTCCCCACTGTATAAACATAAACGTGGTTACAATAAACCCATTTCGTTTAGCGTCCTAATTCTTGCGATCGTCGATCGGCAGCTAAAACAGCTTCAATGATCGCCGAACGAAAGCCAGCGCGTTCCAGTGCCGCAATGCCTGCGATCGTCGTGCCACCGGGACTTGTCACCTGGTCTTTCAGAGCGCCTGGATGCTGCCCCGATTCTTGTAGCAATTGTGCGGTGCCTTTAACCGTTTGGAGCGCTAGTTGCAGCGCGATCGTCCGTGGCAAGCCTGCTGCAACACCACCATCCGCAAGGGCTTCTACCATCAGTGCGACATAGCCTGGTCCGGAGCCAGATAGTCCTGTAACGGCATCCATAGCGGTTTCGGGGACTTCTACCACCTCACCCACTGCCTCAAAAATTTGTCGTGCCTGTGCCAGGTGATGCGGTTGCGTGTGCATACCAGGAGCGATCGCCGTCATACCTGCGCCCACTGTAGCGGGTGTATTCGGCATCGCCCGTATGACAGGCTGATTCGGAAATGCGGCTTCCAGCTTACTCAGTGGTGTTCCCGCTAAAATCGACAAGACCAACAGCGATCGCGTCCCGATTTTCTCTGCTAGCGGTGACACCACTGCACCAAAAAGCTGAGGTTTAATCGCCAATAACAGCACATCGTCTTCAGCAGCAGCTTGATTCTCGGTTGTCACCTGAACGCCGTACGTGTGCGCCAGAAAGGCTCGTCGTTCTGCCTGTGGTTCACTCACCAAAATAGCCTGTGGTGCGTAAACACCACGATCGACAAGACGGGATAATAGAGCTTCCCCCATTACCCCGCCGCCAATCAGACCAAGTTTAATAGACAATTTGACCGTCTCCAAGAAGTTTTTAGTTTTTGGCTGTTGGTTTTTAGAGAAGAGCAAATCGATGCTCTGTCTAGCAACTAACAACTAATAACTAATAACTCTACTGTGCCATTCTCATTGGCTCATTTGCCCAGGCTGGTGCAGGTGCTGCCTGACGCGGAGCGCGTGGTTGAGGCTGCTGAGTTTGTGGCGCTTCGTAACCGGGAACGCCTTGAGTGCTGACTTGAACACAGCTTGGAGTGAAGAGGAAAATGCTTTCGCCAATGCGCTCTTGATGACCATCGATCGCATAGGTGCCACCCGCCACGAAGTCAACCGCACGCTGCGCCTGATCGGGATCCATGATGGTGAGGTTCAGCACCACAGACTTGCGTTCGCGCAATGCCTGGATTGCTTGAGGCATTTCTTCAAAGGAGCGTGGTTCCATCACCACAACTTCCGAAACACCATTGACACCGGGCATACCAATCACATTGCCCATTGGTGCTGCGCTCATGGTGCCAATTTCAGTGCCGAGTGGAGGACGATCGCGCAAGCGACTGGGGCGACGGGTGCGTGCATCTTCTTGCGGTGCAGGAGCGGGTTGAGCGTTCTCCTGCTGATAGAGATGCTGATACTCGTCTCCATCCATTTCGTCGTACTCGTATTCGTAGTCCATAGGTTCGTTAAATCCAACAAAGTCTCGTAGCTTGGTGAAGATGTTGCTCACTGTTCACGCTCCATCACGATCAGAGTTAATTGAGAAACGCATAACGACCGGAAAAGCAGGGATCATGCTAAACCTAGCCCGTAATATTAGAGATATCAAAAAGGGAATCGCCTCTTGAACCTCTTACTAAAAGCCCCCTTGATGAAGGCTGATATCCACAAACAAATAGCTTAAACGCTCTGCCTGCTTTAACCGAATTGAATGAATAGTATACATCTAGATCCCGAAATCCAGACATACCACCAAAAGTTTTTTCGATCAGGATGTTTAAATTATTGACATGAGATGGAAACGATCGATCTAGATCGCTTCCTTCAACAAGCCATCAGACCCTAGCCATTAAGATACTCCATCTTTTGAAAATCGCTTCATTTTTTCTCAAACTTGTTGCGATTAATCCCAGCCGATCTAAAGCAGCTTTTTGGCTCTCTTTGACAACGGTTATACGGGACGATCGCCAAAGAGAATGCGCCCCAAGCGAACCATCGTTGCCCCTGCCTGCACTGCCAAACGATAGTCATTCGACATTCCCATTGACAGCACTTCCATTTGCATATGGGATAAATTTTGCTGCCGAATGGTATTAGCGAGTGTTTGCATCTGTTGAAAGGCAGCCGTTGCTTCTGTCGATGTTAACCCATAGGGAAGAATTGTCATCAATCCTTGAATCCGAAGGTCTTCACATTGGCTTAGGGTTGAAAGATCGTGCAGTAGCTCTGCCTCTGACCAACCATATTTTGTTGGATCTGGCAACAGCTTTATCTGTAACAATGACTGCGGTTTTTGCGGTAGCGGTGCCGCTAGCCGATTCAGTCGTTGCGCCAGCTTTAAATCGTCGATCGAGTGAATCCATTGAAAGCACTCCAACGCCTTTTGCGCTTTGTTGCTTTGTAGATGCCCAATCAAATGCCAGGTTATATCCGTGAGGTCATGCAGTTGAGCCTGTTTCACCTCTGCTTCCTGCACCCGATTTTCAGCAAAATCCCTTACTCCAGCGTCATACGCAGCTCGCATGGACTCGATCGAAACGTGCTTGGTGACTGCAAGCAGCCGCACCGAATCTGGCAGCGTTTGACGAACCTGGTGAATGCGCTCTGCGATCGTACCGCCAAGTTGAGAAAAGGCTGTCATTGAAATGTTTGTTTATACATCACCTGAAGCTGATTGTAATCCTGCTGCTGCCCCTGGCGACGCAACATTCGCATCCGGTTTTCGACCAGAATACGGGCATCAGTGCGGGTAATCGACTCAAACTCTAACCCTTCATCGCCATTGGCAACTAAAAAAAACAAGCGCTGTGCATAAAGCGTCGTAAATAACTCACGCGCTGTATCAATCAGACAGACTCTAAAAAGCAAGCCAAAATTCGGATGATTTAAGTAGTTTTCGTTGCTCATTCAGGTCTAGGCGGACGACGGAGAGAATAGTACACCTTAATCCAGGTATATGACATCACTTTACGTGATAACGATACCTCGATCGCAGACATAGCAACGATCGGGGCTAAGGGGCAGACGAGTAAGAACGATACAGAGGAGGAAGGAAAAGACCGAGGAGGCAAGGGAGCGTTTTGAGTTGGTTTTGACTACTAACAACTGACCCAACGTTTGACCGTTAGCGTTTAGCGTTTAGCCATCAGCCTTCAGTCTCCCTAAAGTTCCCAACCCCAGACCAAACGCGCACCCCATAGTCCTGCAAGCGTGACGATCGCCAGCCAATCGACCCCTTTCAGGCGGAACTGATGCCATTGCACCTGATGTTCATTGGGGCTAGTGAAGCCTCGGACTTTCATCGCACTCGCAATTTGCTCTGCCCGTAACAGCAGGTTTTCGAGCAAGCGTTCGGCAACCGTCAACCAAACTTGCAGTGCCTGCCGCCAGCCCAATTTACGCCAGTTGATCGCACGGGTGCTGACCGATCGCATCAAATTCTGCACTTCTTCGAGCACAAGGGGGATAAAGCGAAGCGAGAGCGTCAGCGTGAGGGCAACTTCGGTTACAGGTAAATTGAAGCGGCGTAACGGAGACATCCAATCTTCGATCGCGGCTGTAATTTCTTCTGGCGCTGTAACCAGCAAAAACAGATTGGTGCTGTAGATGAGCGTAAACAGGAGTGTGCTGTAGCGAGTGGCTAAAGCAAGCGATCGCTTGGTGATGGTAAACCAGCGGCTCTTGAAGACGACATAGCGGTAATCTGTCGGCTGAGGTAAGACGGTCGGCGACGTACCCGCCGGTGGTGATGTCGACGGCTTGCCAACACCCAGCGGGTTATACCAGGGAAGCGGCGAAGCGGCGGGCGGCAGCTTGTTTGACTGCTGGGCAAAGGCAAGCTCATCTACAGGTAAGCGGGGCTGATGCCGTGTTTTTAGCCCATCGGGTAGTACCGTGGTTAAAGCAAACACCATAAAACTGAGCGTCAACAGCCAGCCCATTTGCTGTCGCCATACCCGCAGTGGAATCAAAGCTAAGACCGTAAGGACAACGAGCAATGTCGCCAAAAGCACCCGCCAAAAGGCATTTGCCAGCAGCGGTGCTGCCAGGAAGGTCATCAACCATGCCAGCTTCAGCCGTGGATCGAGCCGATGCAGCCAGGTAATCGGTTGTTCGAGGTATAGCCCCAGGGGCAGAGAGCGAAGGAGATCCATGAAGAAGGCAAAAGGTAGAAGGCAAAAGGTAAAAGTATATGAGCAGGGCGAAAGGCAAAAGTACTACTTTGTTGTTTTACTGTTGCTAGAGC
>JBGTJW010000190.1:0-8416 GCA_041744955.1 Stenomitos sp.
CCCAGCCCACCCCTACCCCTAGCCCAGATGTCTTTCAAGTGGAGGGCGCGATCGCCTGCGAGGGCAACAAGGACTGCTATGCGTCTGCTGAAACAAATGGGCGACAGATCTCTGAAACACTGGAGCAACAGCTTCGCGAGCAGGGGTATATCCTTCAGCCGCTTGATTTGGACGAAGATACTGGGATGAAGGTCTATCACCTGTTTCAACAAGGTCAACCCAGGGACTATCTGCATATCATCTGGACGGATCAAGGCACGCGTAGTCTACGTCTGCCTGAGCCTGTGAAGAATCGACAGGCTCTCGCAGCAGTGGCACAGCTTATACCTCAAGATCTTTAGAGCTATTTAGAGCTACCGAAACCATTGGTGGTGTCATCCTACATTCGGCACTCTATGTCTTGACTGACTCATAGGATACTTCCTTACCCTTGTAGCTTGAGAACAGAGGGATAGACCGAAAGTCCTTAGATGCTTGACCGCGTGGAGCCGCTAGGATTATTGCTCGATGCAAACGCGCAAGGCTTTAGCAAGGCTATGTTGGGCTGGCACGATCGTAGACATAAGCCTGCAATCCTCTAGATTAGGATGGAAGAAGATAGTTTGATTGCAGTATGGCAAAGCAGGAACAGCCCCTTACGGGAGCAGCACTGGTCAAAGAAGTCTGTCGGCGGATTCGGGTTGCCCGCAGCTATTGGGAGGCTCACAACAATGCTGCCTGTCGGGGTGAACGCGATCGCGCTTTAGCTCTCTACAACACCCTAACCAAGGAACAAAAAGACCAAATTCCACAGCAGTTACGGGTGTGGCTGCGCTACCGCAGTGAAAAATACTTTGGGGCACACCGCACGCCACCCAAGTCGAAACGAAAGACGAAATAGTTTTTAGTGCTAATGGCTGACATAGTGAGTAAGCTGCTCATGGGCATTTTTTGATGCGGCGCAATCAATCAAGAAGCAGCTAAAGCAGTGACTTGAGTACAAGCGACTGAAGTACTGAAAGCAGCAATGCTGGAATAATAAAGGTTTCAGCGTACCCCGAACTCAGGTTAAATAGTGAAGTTCTACTATGCAGACCCCCCGTGACTGAATCGAAACCGACTCGCTCTCTCGCAGGCATTGCCGGGATTGTGGCGATCGCCACGCTCATCAGCAAGCTTTTTGGGCTAGTGCGACAGCAGGCGATCGCGGCTGCTTTTGGGGTGGGTCCTGCCTACGGTGCCTATAACTTCGCCTACGTCATCCCAGGCTTTTTGCTGATTCTGTTAGGGGGTATCAACGGTCCTTTTCATAGTGCGATCGTGAGCGTACTGGCAAAGCGCAAACAAGCCGAAGTTGCTCCCATTATGGAAAGCATCACAACGCTGGTGGTGGGCATCTTGCTGCTCGTCACGATCGGGCTTGTCGTGTTTGCCAATCCTTTAATGCATCTGGTGGCTCCAGGCTTATATGTCACCGCCGACCAGGCAACCGCACAAGGCATTGACGCAGCCACCTTTGAAACCTTGCAGCAGACGAGAGCGATCGCGGAGCAGCAGTTTCGCATTATGGCACCGATGGCAATGTTAGCAGGGCTGATTGGGATTGGCTTTGGAGCCTTAAACGCAGCGGATCAGTATTGGCTACCGTCCATCAGTCCCCTGTTCTCTAGCGTGACGATGCTGCTTGGGCTGGGTGGTCTAGCGCTTTACCTGGGCGACAAGATTGCTTTACCGCCATATGCCGCCTTAGGGGGAGCAGTGCTGGCGTGGTCAACGCTGTCAGGAGCCGTTTTGCAATGGTTGGTTCAGCTTCCGGCGCAGTGGAAGTCAGGGCTGGGCGGTTTTCGGTTGCGCTTCAACTTCCGCGAACCAGCCGTGCAGGAAGTGATCAAAATTATGGGTCCGGCTACGTTTTCGTCTGGCATGATGCAAATCAATGTCTGGACGGATCTATTTTTTGCCTCCTTTATTCCAGATGCAGCGGCGGCTGTTTCAGCGATGGGTTACGCTGGGCTGCTGGTGCTGACACCGTTGGGCATTCTCTCTAACGCCATTCTGGTGCCGCTATTGCCTGCGTTTGCCAAGCTGGCTGCACCCGAAAACTGGGCGGAACTCAAGGTGCGGATTCGCCAGGGTTTACTCACAACGGCTGTAACCATGCTGCCTGTAAGTGCGCTGATGATGGCGCTAGCGTTTCCACTCTCACGAGTTGTCTACGAACGATATGCCTTTACGATCGAAGACTCAGCCTTAACGGCTTCGGTGCTGGTTGCTTATGCCTTGGGGATGTTTTTTTATCTGGCGCGGGATGTCCTGGTGCGAGTGTTTTACGCTCTGGAAGATGGCGATACGCCGTTTCGCATCAGCGTCGTCAATATTTTTCTCAACGCACTGCTGGACTTTTTCCTGGTCAAGCCTTTAGGCGCGCCGGGTTTGGTACTGGCAACCGTGATCGTGAATGTGATTTCGATGATCGCTATGCTGTGGATGCTCAACCGTCGCCTGGGTGGGTTGCCGTTGCGCGAATGGGCTATACCGCTGGCAGGGTTGACGATCGCCAGCATCGCCTCTGGCTTTGCTGCCTGGGGCACACTGCAAGCCAGCGAACATTTTCTCGGTCGCGAAGGAGTATGGCTGTTGCTGTTGCAGCTTTGTCTCTCTGGGCTGGTAGGGTTAGGCATCTTTGGGTTGATTGCCATCCAGCTTCGGATACCAGAGGTCAAGCAAGTGAGCGATCGTCTCAGGCAGCGCTTTTTCAAGCAACCCTAACCTGAGAGAAACCGGGTTTCTAGAGGCAATCTGGATAGCCAAACAGCCGCTGCTCGTGAAGAAACCCGGTTTCTACCTAAGGGCATCCTCACAAATTGCGCTGAAACTCCTCCAGCAAGTCGATCAAGTTAACCTGGCATTGCATGGGCAGCAGGTCGGTTAGCGGTACTTCGCGCTTGCCGCCGCCCAATTTCACCGAAATGCCTTCCAGTATCTTGATGACTTCGTTTTCGGCGATGGCATTGGCAGACAGTAGCGGATAGAACTTCTCCGCTAGAACAGTATGCAGATGAGCATCCGCCAAATAGAGATGCCACTTTGCTACGTCAATGTAGATTTTTTCGCCGATCTCAGCAGCCAGCGCTTCGATCGCTTCACTAGAACCAGTTAGTGCCATGATGATAATCCCCGATTTTGTTAAAGAGAGCGTGTACTAAAAAGGCTGTTAATGCCTGAAGACCAATCACGACAACGATATATCACTAGATTGACTCTCATCGCTACCCCTGTTCTGGGGAAGAACGGCTTTTAAGCGTTTCCAGGTCGTCAGTCACTTCTGAAAGAAACGAATGGCAACTAATGTCGATCGCTCAGAAGCTACTGTTTAGGCGCTTTAGTCGTGTTTGCCGTGACCTTTGGCTTAAAACCAGTGCCCGCACTGGTGGCTGTGGCGCTTGGTTCAGAGTAATTGGCGATCGTCAAAATAAACACTGCATGGGCAACTAAAAGTCCTGCCCAGACCACTGTGATCAGAGGTGCCCAGGGCAAACTATCTGGAGCACCAAGCGGGGACGTTCTTTCGCCAAGAATGCGGAAAAACCAAAGCCCAGAATTGGTGGCTGCAAAAATTGCGACGTGTATCGCCAAATTCATACGATCATCAAGCTTACGGTAAGCAGGATCGTTGCGATCGGGTTGACGGGGCCAACGAGGAGGCATAGATTGTGAAACTGAATGAATAGTGCAAGCGGAAACCGACAGTCTACTTCTAGAATAGCGAAGCAACTACTTGCCTGATCGTTTTTTTAGCGTTAAGCAAACAATCTACGCCATCTTACAGCCTGTATACGGCACTCTTACTTGCAGAAGCATTCCTTAAATTGCCTTTAAGATCAGGCGCTTCTAACGAATGACTAAGGTTAGAATTCAGACAGGAAACTCCCTCATACCGGACTAGGTTTGTGGCTATTGCACGCTTCTTTCGCGGCTCAACGTTTAAGCGTCGCCTGACTTGTCTGGCGATCGTGGTGCTTCCCGATGAAGCCGCTGCTTTTCAGGCATATCGGTTGCTGCACTACCACGGTATTTCTCCAGAGCATTTGGCGATCGTGGGCGCAGGGTACAGCAGTCCCGATCGGGTCGGCTTAAAGACCCCATTGCATATTGCTTTTCATAAAGCCCGCAGTTTTGGCACGATTGCTGCTGGCTCAGGCTTTGTCCTCAGCCTTGTTGCCTCGCTGATCTTTACCCCAGGTTGGAATACAGCCGTAGTCGTGTTGACAACAACTCTACTGAGCGGCGTTTGCGCTGCCGTGGCTGGCAGCTTGTTTGGCTTTTTAGGCGAAGGCAGCACCGCCAGCATCTATCGTCATCATCTGAACCACGGGCGCTATCTGCTGCTGATTGAAGGTCCCGAAAAGCTGGTGCATTGGGGGCAGGAAGTCTTGGGACACTACTCGGCACCGAGCCTCTACTAAAAAACACAGCCCTAAGTTCCTGGCTAATGGTTGGCTGTTGTTAACCGCCGATCGCTCAAATTAATGCTCACCGTTCAACAAACCCTTTAAGGCTGCCGTGCTTCTGTTCAGCCTCATAGCAGCCTTATGGTGAGCTTAGGATATCTTTGCTGACTTTCCTGATCATCTACTTAAGTGGACGAATATCTCCACTAAAGAGTATCTTTATGATTGAAAGTAACCTGGAGTTAGAGAAGTAACACCACATGGGAGTCACTTACCAGCGAGTTGTGCTGAAGTTAAGCGGTGAAGCCCTCATGGGTGAGCTTTCTTACGGAATCGATCCAAACATTGTGCAGGATATCGCTCAAGAGGTTGCTGCTGTCACCGCTACTGGTGTACAAGTGGCGATCGTTGTGGGTGGTGGCAACATCTTTCGAGGAGTCAAGGGCGCTGCCGCTGGCATGGATCGCGCTACTGCTGATTACATCGGTATGATTGCGACTGTGATGAATGCTATGACGCTTCAGGATTCCCTGGAGCAAATCGGTGTCCCAACCCGCGTACAAACGGCAATTTCAATGCAGGAAGTTGCAGAACCGTACATCCGGCGACGTGCCATCCGGCATCTTGAAAAAGGGCGGGTAGTCATTTTTGGGGCGGGTTCTGGCAATCCGTTCTTTACGACTGATACAACAGCAGCACTCCGGGCAGCGGAAATTAGTGCTGATGTGTTGTTCAAGGCAACCAAAGTCGATGGCATCTATGACTCCGACCCAACGACGAATCCGCAAGCACGTCGCTATAAGAGTCTTACCTATGGGCATATTCTTACCCAAGATCTACGGGTGATGGACAGTACTGCCATATCCTTATGTAAGGACAACAATATTCCTATCATCGTGTTCGACCTCTCCGTTAAAGGAAATGTACGTCGAGCAGTGGCAGGGGAACAAATTGGAACGCTTGTCGGAGGTTCTTGTGAAGTTAGCTGATGTCGAAGATCATATGCAGAAGGCTGTTGAGTCTACTCAACGGTCATTTAACACCATTCGCACCGGACGGGCGAACGCCTCTATTCTCGATCGCGTACAGGTGGAATATTACGGTGTGCCAACGCCGCTCAAAACGCTTGCAAACATTAGTACACCTGATGCTTCGACGATTACTGTACAGCCGTTCGATCGCAGTAGCCTTAGTTTAATTGAGCGCTCAATCTCCCTCTCCGATGTGGGACTTACGCCCAATAACGATGGCTCCATTATTCGTCTGAATATTCCACCGTTAACGAGCGATCGGCGTAAAGAGTTTGTCAAAATGGCAGCGAAGTATGCGGAAGAAGGCAAAGTCTCCGTTCGTAATATTCGACGCGATGCGGTTGACTCCATTCGCAAGCAGGAGAAAAACAGCGAACTTGCTGAAGATGAAGCCCGCGATCTGCAAGACAAAGTGCAGAAGCTAACGGACAAATACGTTGCCAAAATCGACGAAACGCTTGCTAGCAAAGAGAAAGACATTATGACCGTTTAGTTAGCGGTCAGCGATTAGCGGTCAGCAGTCAGCCACAACGTTAGAACTGTTCATCAGATAGAAGTCACTGAGGCGCTACAGCGTGTAGAGTTGCTGAAAGTTCGTATCCGATCGACTGGTTTCTATCACTTCATGAACAAACCGTGTTGCAAGCTGTCTGCTGACCACTAAACACAATTCATCAACGACACCGCACTACAGACTGAACGCTGTTAGCTGAACGCTGTTAGCTGACTGCTGAAAGTGTTTTCCAGTGCGGGTCGCACAATATAGGCAACGTGCATCGGATAGCCGTCAGAGTAAATAGCGTCAATTCGTTTAAGGGCGACCTCACGATCGTGATACGACCGCAGCGCACGCTCTTGTCCGTTTGGATAGCGAATACAAAGTTCCCACATCGGTTTTAGCCTTACCAAATTGGTTGCAGCGGATCTAAGCCGTCAGCCCTCTAGAGCGTTTGGCAATAGCTTTAGCAATCAGTATTCTCTCGTTGTCGATCGAATGCTTCATGAAAGATTTACGCCTTCATCCTAAGATTCTTATCGGAACTTTGCACTCCGTAGAACTGGTGAATTGCATAATGAGGCAAACACGTACGCTAGGGCATTTATCTCAAGTTGTCTGACGCTAAAACAGCCAGACCATTTGGCGCGAGCACCTGAGCATTGATAAGGATGGCATGATGTTTGACTGTATTGTTGTCGGAGCCGGTCCTGCTGGCGCGAGTGCTGCCTATCACCTGGCAAAGCGTGGACGATCAGTGCTGCTGCTAGAAAAGCAGTCATTGCCTCGCTACAAACCCTGTAGTGGCGGCGTTTCTCCCGCGATCGCTCAATGGTTTGACTTTGATTTTGCCCCTGCGATCGAGCGCAAAATTGAGAACATCTGCTACACCTGGAAGTTGGGCGATCCCGTTAATGCCAAGCTCCAAACTGCTGAACCAATGTGGATGGTCAGCCGCAACGTCTTTGATCATTACCTGGTGCAGCAAGCACAAAAGCAAGGTGCTGAACTGCGAGATCATACGGAAGCAACGGGTATTGAGTTTAAGAGTGATCACTGGCAAGTAAATACCGCTAGTGGTGCTGTTGCTGGACGTTACCTCATTGCTGCCGATGGTGCAAAGGGACCCACAGCCAAATGGCTTGGCTTTAAAGCACCCAAGCAGCGATCGGGGGCAGTGCTAGAAGTAGCAGCGTCCAATGTTGATGCCGTCAACGCCTTTTTTGAGTTTGGCATGGTCAAAAATGGCTATGTCTGGCGCTTTCCAAAAGCTGATGGCTACGCGCTGGGCATTGCAACCTTTAGAGGTAATGATCCCAACGACCTTAGCAAAACGCTGCTTGAGTATGCTCAAAAGTCCGGTATGGATGTGAAGACAGGGCAACTAACGACCCACCCCCTCTCCTTATGGGACGGTGACCAAACGCTGCATACGCAGAATGCGCTATTGGCAGGAGAAGCCGCTTGTGTGGTTGATCCATTCACCGCCGAAGGGATTCGTCCAGCTATTTTTACAGGGGTCAAAGCGGCAGGGGCGATCGACGAGGCACTCGCTGGCAACACTAATGCACTGCAAGGCTATACCGAACTCATCAGCAAAGAGTGGGGCGCTGATATGGTGTGGGCACAGCGACTAGCAGGTGTGTTCTACCGGATTCCCAACATTGGTTACAAAGTGGGCATTAAACGCCCCTCCGCCACCGAACGGATTGGGCAGATTCTATGCGGCGAGTTGCGTTATGCCGATGTTGCCAATCGAGCGCTTAAGCGTCTCAGCAGCAGCCTGATTCCTGGTATGGGCTAAGAAGCCTCTGGAACTTGCAGGATTTTGGTCTATGCAATCCCATGGGGAATCGGTATAACAACCAAAAACGAACGACTTCTCATGTGGAATCACATTGCTGCCCAGATCAGCCAGGTAACGGGAAAGCCGTTTGTAAGCAGCGATCGCCGCTCGGTCAGTGGTGGGTGCATCAACCAGGGCTATGCCCTGTCAGATGGCGATCGCACCTATTTCGTCAAGCTGAATCAAGCGTCTGAGCTTGCCATGTTTGAGGCAGAAGCGGCAGGCTTACGGCAACTGCAACACACGGGCACCATTCGGGTGCCAACTCCCATCTGCTATGGCGTGGTCGGAGAAAGCGCCTATCTTGTTTTGGAATGGCTACAGTTGGGGCGGGGCACTAGCGCTGCATGGGGAGCCATGGGGCAACAGCTTGCTGCCCTTCATCAGATGAAAATAGTTGACACCTTTGGTTGGGAGCGCGACAACACGATCGGTTCCACACCCCAAATCAATACCTGGACGGCAGACTGGGCTGAGTTTTGGGTCAAACATCGGCTCGGCTACCAACTACAACTGGCGCAGCGTCGCGGCGGACAGTTCCCAAAGCAAGACCAACTCTTGACCTTAATCCCCGACTTGCTCGCAGGGCACACACCGCAGCCATCGCTCGTAC
>JBGTJW010000191.1:0-12661 GCA_041744955.1 Stenomitos sp.
AAAAAAGCTGAGTGCTGAGTGCTAACTGCTGAACTCAAAACTCAAAACTCAAAACTTTCTCCCCTACCGATACTCCTGCTGTTGAATGTTGCGGAGCCGTGCTTCGGGGCGTTTGAAGCGATCGAGCTGTGCTTCAAAGAACGCTCGATTTGCCTGGAGATGCTTGGGGTTAGGGTCATCGAGGGGATAGAGGAGGGCAGTTCGCAATGCCTGGATGACGGCTGAGGTGACGCAGTACATCGATCGCTGGAAGCTAATCCCTAACTGGATCAACGTATCGTCTTCGCCACGGCAGTGTTGGCGGTAGTAGTCCACCAGATACGGTGGTAAAAAGTGCAGCATATCCTGCATCAACAGCGTCGGCGGAATGCCTGCTGTGCCGACTGGAAACACATCAGCGTAGAGAATGCCAAAGTGAAAGTCTTTCTGCTCATCGGGCACTTGTTTTGCCTGGGCATTGTAAGACTTTGTGCCCCGAAACGGCGAGGTACGGTAGAACACGGCTTCCACATAGGGTAAGGCTGCTTCGTAGAGCCACATAAAGCCTTTTGCCTTGGGCACAATCTCGTAGCACTCGCCCCGGATATAAACATGGTGGTAGATGGGACGACCCGCGATCGCAAAGATGCCATTCACCAAAAAATCCATTGCCTCTGGGACGCTGGTAATTTTGCCCTCGTCGTAGAGATCTGACATTTCAAAAAAGACGGGAGCCATCACTTCCCAAAACAGCCCCAGGTTGGCGTAGTACGACATCTGCCGACACTGTTCCAAGAACAAATCGGGAAACAGTTTGTAGAGTCCGAGCATCGCTGGATTGTACTTGAAATAAGCTTTGATGGCGAGATCGGCATTCGCCTTGTATTCTTCGCTATCCAGATAGGGATCGAACTGTCCACCCATGCCCCGATGCCAGAGCATCGATCGCATACATTCTTCGGCAAACTCCATGTTGATGCGATCGTGCCAGAGATGATGAAACAGCCGAGGCATTTTGACAGTTTCACCTTTCTCCATAAACGCCAGCAGTTCGGGATGTGCCGTCGCCTCTCCTCGCCAAATCCGCAGATCGGCATCATCGCCTGCGTAGTGGTTGTGCAACTCCAGATACTCTTGCGGCAAAAAGTACTTGAAAAACGGCAGTGGATTGAGAAACTCCCGCTCCGCAATGTAGAGCAAATCGCGCCAGTAAAAATCCATCGGCACCGCATACGCCTTGTATAACCCAATAATTTGCATCAGGTTTTCTGGCGTATCTGGCAGCATGGCACCACCCGCTTCCAGGCGATGCACAATATCAGCGAATTCATGCTGGGAGGGCGGGAGGAGGGTTTTGCTAAGTGTTGCAGTGGTCATGGGTAGAGAAAGTGGTGAATTTTGAGTTTTGAGTTTTAAGTTTTGGAACGAGAGGAAACGAGGAGGACAGGGAAAGCGAGGAAGCAGGGGAGGAAGGTTTTGAGAAGCGCTTTACGCCACTGAGTCCGTTAAACACGCTTCGCGTTTCTTTGATGACAAAGGCTTTACGCCAGAGAGCTTTGAGTTTTGAGTTCAGCCTTTAACCTTCAGCCTTTCCCTACTCCCTACTCCCTACTCCCTATTCCCTACTCCCATTGCCGCTTGTCCCATTGCTACCTGCTCTCCGCTACTGATGGGCAACGCTGCGACCAGTGCCTTTGTTGTCGGTTCGCTCCAGCGCAACAGCCAGTTTGGTTGCACGCCTAAGAAGAAGATCAATGCTGCCAGCACTAGAGCGGGCGTTTGTTCGATCCAAGTCACGTTGGGATAATATGCCGTTGCGTTGTCTAACTTGCCAAAGCAGGTGCGGTTGAGCAAAATCACAAAGTAAACAGCGGTCAAACCACTGGCTATGATGCACAGCAGTGTGGGTATGGGGAAGACTGGAAAGCTTCCCTGAAAAACCAGGAATTCTGCTATAAAACCGACTAGACCCGGAATACCAGCGCTTGCCATCCCGCTCAGAATGAGCAGGGCGCTGGTCAGAGGCAAGCCGCGAATGGGGTTCAGCAGACCATTGAGCTTAGACAATTCACGGGTGCCCACTTTCGCTTCAATGATGCCAACCAGATAGAACAAGATTGCCAGAATTAATCCGTGGCTGACCATTTGACCAACGGCTCCCAGCAGGCTTAGAGGTGTACCCGCCGCACAGGCGACCAGAACATAGCCCATGTGCCCGATCGAGCTATACGCCACCATCCGCTTCATATCTTTTTGAGAAATTGCGGTCAAGGAGCCATACAGCACGGTAACCACACCTACGATCGCCAATCCGGGTGCTACGAGCGCCCAGGTTTCGGGAAACAACTGCAAACCAAACCGGATAATGCCGTAGGTGCCCAGCTTTGCCAGAATGCCACCGAGCAGAATTGCAACGGGCGGTGACGCTTCGACATAGGCATCGGGCAGCCAGGTATGGAGTGGAATCAAGGGTGTTTTGATTGCAAAGCCAATCAGCAGAATCGTGAGCAGAATAAGTTGGGCTTTTTGCGGCAAAACTTGCGTATCGATCGCCGCGTAGTCGCGCTTCTCACCGCCCCAAATGGCAATCATCAAGTAAAGCGGAATCAATTCGACTTCGTAGAACAGCACAAAGAGGAGCAAATTCTGAGCCAGAAATGCGCCTGCAATGCCACCGCCGACCAGGAGCGTGAGCGCATAGAACAAGCGCGATCGCTCCATTTGCTGACTGCTACCGTAAATCACAATCCAGATCAGCAAGCTATTGAGTGCCAGTAACGGGACTGACAACCCATCGACACCCAACCGATATGTCAAGCCCAGTGGATCTAACCAGGAAAGCGCTTCCTGCATTTGCAACCCTGCATTGCTGAGGTCAAACCGAGTCAGCAACAGGAGTGTCCAGAGAAGGTTAAGACTCGCGATCGCGATTGCCACCCAGCGCGATCGCTGTTCGGGACAAAAGCCGATGAGAATGGCACCGACAACGGGTAGCCAGATGAGGGTACTGAGCATGGGAAGTGAGGAGTGAGGAGTGAGGAGTGAGAAGTTTTGAGTTTTGAGTTTTGAGTTGATTTGGGCGATCGACTACTGACCAAACTTTTAGCTTTTAGCCTTCAGCTTTTAGCTTTCAGCTTTCAGCTTTCAGCTTTCAGCCTTTTGCCTTTTGCCTTTTGCCTTTTGCCTTTTGCCTTTTGCCTTTTGCCTTTTGCCTTTTGCCTTTTGCCTTTTGCCTTTTGCCTTTTGCCTTCTGCCTTCTGCCTTCAGCCCGACCACATGACGAGACAGCCAACCAGCACGGCACCGACCACGATCGTTAACGCATAAGACTGTCCCCGACCTGATGTGCTGTACTTCAAACCTTCACCACCAAACAGTGTGGCAATGCCCAGGAAGTTAATGAAGCCATCGACAAGGTAGCGATCGAACCAGGAGGTCAGCCGCGATACGAGATCGACCCCAAGCACAATGCTCATGCGGTAGATCTGAGCCGTGTAGAAGTCATAGGAAAGCAAGTCTTGAAGGGGCTTCCAGGGAAATTGCACTGGTTTCGGCACCGCGCTCCCTAAATAGACAACGGCACCCAGACTGCATCCGAAAACGCTTGACCACAGCAGCAGCAGCGCTACGTCCTTATTTAAATTTGCCCAAACAGGCAGTAGCGATAAGGCTTGCAACACGATCGGCGTATGCAACACAACGCCAAGCAACACCATCATCGGCAGCACCATTGACCAGTGAACTTCGGGCGATCGCTGTGCCATTGGCTGCGCCTGTCCACCAAAAACACGGCTAAACACCCGCGTGAGGCTAAAGGCAGTAAGACCATTCACTAGCAGTACTAGCCCGACTAACCACGGTTGCGTTGCCCACAGCCCATCTGCCAGTTTCAGCAATGCCCAAAAGCTGCCGAAGGGCGGCAAAGCTATCAAACCAGCCGTACCAACCAAAAATGCCAAACCTGATAATGGACGACGCGACCAAAGTCCTCCTAGTTGGGTAATGTCTTGCGTAATGCTGTTCCAGATAATCCCCCCCAGGCTCATGACCAGCAGCGCGATCGCCACCGCGTGAGTGAGCACTAACAGCAACGCTGCCTCATTTTGCCCAGTGCCAACTGCAATAAACACTAAGCCCATGTAAGCACTGACTGAGTAAGACAGAGTGCGCTTGAGGTCAATTTGAGCGATCGCAATCAACGCACCGCCAACAGCGGTAATGCCACCAATCCAAACCAGCGTCGCCATCACGACAGGTGATAACGCCAGCACCGGTTCTAGCTTAATCAGCACCCATGCTCCTGTAGCAACTACCACTGAGTTACGCAAAATCGTGCTGGGGAGTGGACCCTCCATCGCCTCATCGAGCCAGAGATGCAGCGGAAATTGAGCGCATTTGCCCATTGGTCCCGCAATTAACGCCAGTCCAACCAGCGTGATGACAGTTGGGTCAACCGCCGCCGTCTGCGCCCATACAGCTAGCTCCGTAAAATCCCAGGAGCCTGCCAACGGTAGCAGCGCCACCACACCCATCAGCAAAAACAAATCACCCACGCGCTTCGTGAGAAAAGCATCGCGCGCACCCGTCACCACTAGCGACTGGTTGAACCACACCCCCACCAGCAAGTAGGTTCCCAGCGTCAAAATCTCCAGGATGATGTAGCTAAAGAACAGTGAATTGCACAATACCAGCGCACAGATACCCCCTTCAAACAGTGCCAGCAACGAGAAAAACCGTGCCCAGCCCCAGTCCATCTCCATATAGCCAATGGCATAGATCTGTGCCAGCAAATTCAAGCCAGTCACTAAAGCCATCGCGCTAATGTTGAGGGACGATGCCTCCAGCGTTAGCGTCAAATCGAGATTGGCAACATTAAGCCAGGGAAAGAAAAACTGCTGTGCCGGCTGATGCCACGCTGCTGGTAGCGCTATGAGCGAATGTAGAAAGGCTAAAAACGTCATTACTACATTGGTGTAACCCGCAGGGCGTGGTCCCGTACGACGAGCGATCGACGGAAACCAAAGGACAGACAGGGCAGCACCCGCTAAGGCGTAGCAAGGCACCAACCAGAGACTCTGGAGGAGGAGGTCCATAAAATGACTTCAAGTGTTCAAAAAAACTGAGCGACGAGAGAGGAACGTTCGCTACGGTTGGCTGAACCAACTGAACGCTCTAGAAGCAACCCTTACTAACGCGCTGTGTAACTGTCCTAAAACGCCCACTAAGACTTTTAACTCTAAGGAACGCAAGCTACGGCAAGGGATGAGGACAAATTAGTGGCACATCGTGTCTTGATTACTCTCATCCAAATCATATGGCATTAAGACATCCTTAAAAAGACGTGATTGTTATGCCATACATAGGTTTGTGTCTATGCTTGGCGATCGATGAGCTTTGCTCGGTCTATAGCTAGAGAAAGGGGCAGGAAGGACTTAAATTGAGAAGAGGCGACTCGGCTGTCGCTGCTTCCCCGGGTACGGCAGGTCATGCATTTATGGTGTTGTCCATCTGTCTAAAAAATAGCGTTCAGTGACGCAGGTTTAGCTTTCAGCTTGCCTCGGTGTTGGTTGTTTGCTAGCGTTTTCATTTACGGTGTTCTCGGCAGCTTTTGGCAATTGAGCCGCCTTCGTTCTCGTAGCGTGAAGTCAATTGATACAAGACTGGAAAAACTCCCGATCGCAGTTAAAGTGGCTGATGGCAACGGTGCTGGCGTTAGGCATCTTTTTTCGGTGTACTCACCTTGACCAAAAGGTCTATTGGCGCGATGAGGCGTTTACCTCTCTCAGAGTTGCGGGCTTTATGGTAGCGGAGGTTCGTCAACAGCTTTTTGATGGGCGTGAAATTGGAACCGCTGATTTGCAACTTTATCAGCAGCCTCATGCCGCAAAAGGTTGGCTGGACACAGTGCAGTCTCTTGCCGCAGAAGATTCCCAGCACCCGCCACTGTACTATCTGCTGGCAAGAGGATGGACGCAGTGCTTTGGCAGTTCCGTGGCAGCCATCAGGAGTTTGTCTGCGTTGTTGGGGGTGTTGGTGCTGCCCAGCCTTTACTGGCTATGTCTGGAGTTGTTTGAGTCGGCGCTGGTGAGTGGCTTGGCGATCGCACTGGTTGCCGTTTCTCCCTTCCACATCCTGTTTGCTCAGGAGGCGAGGGAGTTTGTACTATGGACGGTCACGACGCTGCTTTCTAGTGCTACGTTGCTGCGAGCCATGCGGGTGCAAAAGCGGTTGTGGTGGCAGCTCTATGCCGTTATCACAGTGCTGGGACTCTACACTCTTCCCCTTTCAGGTCTGGTGTTGCTAGGGCACGGACTTTACGTTGCGGCACTGGAAGGATGGCGTTTGAGCAAAGCGACGATCGCCTTCTTCTTGGCTGCTCTGGCAGGGCTATTTGCTTTTTTGCCCTGGCTACTGGTCATGCTGAATCAGGCAGCTAAAATTAACGCGACAACAGGCTGGGCAACCGTGAAGACGAATCCCTTTCTGCGGCTTTTGGAGACCGCTTTCAATACTAGCCGCCTCTTTCTGGATGTCGATTTAAGTTGGTACAATCCCTTCACTTACATCATTCCACTCCTAATCGGTCTGCTGGGCTATGTGCTGTACGTGTTTTGTCGTCAAGCGCCGCTACGGGTCAAGCTTTTTATCTTGACGCTGGCTGGGGCAAATGCGCTCACGCTGATGCTGCTGGATTTATTGCTGGGTGGTTTGCGATCGACGGTGCCGCGCTATCTGATTCCCTACAACCTGGGCATTCAGCTTGCGGTTGCTTATGTGCTGGCAGCAAAAATGTCCCAGCCGAGTAAACGATCGCAGCCGTGGCAACAGGTGACGATCGTCCTGGTCGCACTTGGTATCCTGTCCTGCGCCAGCAGTTGGTCAGCCGAAAGCTGGTGGCATAAGTACGACAATGCTTCTCTGCCCCCGATCGCGCGCATGGTCAACCAGGCACCGCGACCCTTACTCCTCAGCGATAATGTCAGCGATCGCTCAGTGGGCAATCTTCTTTCCCTTAGCCATCGCCTCAATGCCAATGTCAAACTGCGGCTAGCAACCGATGCTGCAATACTGGAGCCGCCAGACGCTAGCCGCCAGGTCTTTCTGCTGCGACCCAGCGATACGCTCGTGTCGAAACTGCAACAGGGTAAAACCTATCAACTCACCCAGGTTTACAGATTGATTCAGTTTTGGCGGCGCGATCGTCTTCCCAACTCAAAGGCTTAGGCAATCCGTTCCAGTCCCTACTTCGCCACCTTCGCGGCTGCCTGTCGCTGACCCTTCATCCGCTCAAAGCTGAGAGCGCCCACCCCAAGCGTCACCAACAAAATACCGAAGAGTTGCACCTGTTGCAGAGGATTGTTGATCAACACAAACGCCAGCAAGGCTGTAACAACGGGACCGCTAGAAGCCACGATCGATGCCAGCGCTGCGCCCATATAGCGCACACCAAAATTATTGGTTAAGTAGCCAACTAGCGTCAACGCACCTAAGATCACGCCTCCCACCAAAAAGCCAGCAGGCTTATCGACTTGAACACCCAGGTTCAGCGGCAACGTCAGGATGACGCTTGACAACACAAAAATAGTTGAGAACTGAATGAGGGTGACTGGGATGGGATGCAGCTTTTTGAAGCCAAGCTGCATACAGATAAGGTAAAAAGCAAATGCAATACCAGACACAATCGCGGTCAACGCACCGCCACCGGATACATTGCTACTCGTTGATGTCAGACCCGGTAGAGCGGTAAAAATCACGCCCAGCAAAATTGTGAACATCACAATCCAACGGAGGCGTGTCGGTCGATCGCCAAAGAGGAACCACGCCATCGGCACCGTCACAATGGGATACATGAACAAGATCGTCACCGCTGGACCGGCACCAATCTTGCCAATTGCCATGTAAATGAACACTTGAGACAGGAATAAAAAGACACCACTGCCAATCACAGTAAAGAGCGGACGGCGATCGGGCGCTGACAAAAACTTCTTCAGATCCCGCCAGACAGGGGGATATAAAAACATGGCTACAGGCACCATCAGCGGCAGCACGACCAGCATCCGCAGCCACAAAATGAGCAAAGAATTCCCTAAGCCAAGCTTAATAAAACCACCCAACTCAAAGCCGCCACTCAACCAGCCCAGTACAACACTTTCCCGACCAATCACCCGTACGACCACGTTATGAATGGACAGTGCCGCCGTTGAAACCAGCACCAGCAACAACCCTAACTGAAAGTTAGAAAGTTCCTTTTTTTGTTGAGCTGGCAATGGCAACGGTGCGCCCGGTGCTTCTAACGGAATCGGGTAAGCGCTCGGTGGCTCATACTGCTGACCCGGTGATGGATAGGCTGGAACTGGTGGCACTGACGGCGCATACGGGGGCTGAGTTTGCGCTATACCATCATTTGCCACAGGTGCTGCATAATGCCCCTCTTTCGCGTAGCCATTCTCTCTGGTGTAGCCATTTCCGTAGTAGGGTTGCGGCGGCGGTGCGGCAAGAGGGCGACTAGCCTCCACCTGAAGCTGTTCTCGCAGGCGATCGATCAGCGCTTCTAAAATTGCTTCGCCTTGCTGCTCCAACCCCTGCATACGGTTCAGTTGCTGCGAGAGCGAACTTTGATAGCTGTTGAGATCTTGCTGTAAAGCCTTAAAGGTCGTGCTAAAAGTGGCATCCAGAGAAGCCAAGAGGCGCTGAGCCTGATCACTATGACCATTGACAGCAGTCAATGGTAAACCGGCTGCTGGAGCGGTCGGTGCCTGAGGTGTATTGGCAAGCTGATTGAGCCGCTGGATCATCAGCGCTTGCAAATGGCTGGCTAACACCTGAGCCAACTGCTTTGCCCAAAGCTGCTGCTGTGCAATTTGCTGCTGCGAGAGCGCTTCTAGCTGACGTGATTGCAGCGTTTGATAGTAGGCTTGCAGTTTGTCAATGTCCGTTAAGAGCCGCGTTTTTTCGGCTTGCAGACGGGCAACATCCCGTGACAATTGACCAATCACCCCTTGCTGGAGCGCTGTGAGATCTTTGGCAACGGCTTGCAAGACAGTATTTACTGCCCGAGCGTTTTCCACCTCAGTTGTTGACTGGTCATCAAATAGTTTCGATCGCGGCGTGCGCCCTTCAGACATTGGAGAATCGCCCAGTTGCCCCATGAATGGTTTCCTCTAATCTGCCAATCCTAACTGCGAGTACTTGTCGATCAGCATCTTAATGATCAGAATGCCCCTTTTGCTTGCCAAACTTCTAAAGCCTCTGCAATTCATTCGTTCTCACGGTACTCCCCCTGGAGGAAAACAATGACTCAAACAGGAAAAAATTTAAACGCGGTGAAGAGATTTGTTACAAGAATGACCAGGAACGATCGTCGGCAGGCTCATTGACGCTTGAGGATTGTTTCAGTCAAAAGGGCTTGCAGTGCCAGCTAGCACTGCCATCAATCCTTGCAGCAAGCTTGCAGAGAATATGCTCCGGGCGTAGCTTAACACAGCGTTCAGTCTCATCGTTTGGATAAGGGACGCGATCGCAGCTAAACGCTGGCGGTGGCTGAACTGAGATGCGATCTCTGCTTAAGCATCGATCCAATTAAGGATAGACCCAAATCCGAGCGATCGCTGCTTAATTTAACGAAACGGCAGCAACCAGCGGCTGAGACTAAAGATGAGTGCGCTTAGCCCAGCAGCGACAGGAACCGTGACGACCCAGGCAAGCCCGATCGAGCGAAGAGTTTGCAACCGAATTGACTTCATTCCTTGCACTAACCCAACCCCTACCACTCCACCCACCAGCGCATGAGAGGTGGACACGGGCAAACCCAAGCGCGACGCTAACAAAATGGTTGTTGCTGTGGCAAGTTCGGCACAGAAGCCGCCACTAGGCTGGAGCAGAATAATACCTTCCCCGATCGTCGCAATCACCTTCTTGCCCCACACCGCCAGTCCTGCAACAATGCCTGCGCCTCCCAGCACCAGAATCCACAACGGCACCTGAAAGTTCTCCAAAGGAACCGTACCTGTTTGAACGATATAGACGATCGCCGCCAGCGGAGCCACCGCATTCCCCACGTCATTCGAGCCGTGAGCAAACGCAACAAAGCAGGCGCTTAGAAGTTGGAAGCGAACAAAGAGGCGTTCAATGGGTGAGGAGAATGAAGTTTTGAGTTTTGAGTTTTGTTCGCAAAGCGTTCCCGAAGGGAATATTTTGAGTTGTAACGTAGCTGCCTCTGCCCTCCCTGCTGCCTCTGCCTCTAAGTAATGCCAGCTAGAAAAGGTTAAACCGATCGCCGCGATCGCCCCCATTGCCAGCGAAATCGTATGGGAGGGCAACGGTAACGCGACGGCAAACCTTTTCACAACCGTGGGTAGAACAATCACACCAAAGGCACTGAGCAAAGCGGCACTCAGCCAGGGAATCCATTCTCCAAGCTGCGCGATCGCGTCCGGTTGGTCAAGAATCCAGCGCTTGATTTGGCTGTAAAAAAGGGCTGCGATCGCGCCACTGATGGCAGGAGTGACAACCCAGGTGAGCGAGATAATGCCAATCGATCGCCAATCGACCGCTTGAGAACCAATCGCCACGCAGGCAAACCCAGCGATCGCGCCCACGACTGCATGAGACGACGACACAGGCAGTCCTTTTAGAGTGGCAATATTTAGCCATACACCACAGGCAATTAACACAGACACCATGCCCATTAATAAGAGCTGAGGCGTTGGTACAAACAATGCTGGATTTACAATCTTTGTTGCCAGTGTTGCTGATACATCTCGCCCAAACAATACTGCTCCCGCAAATTCTAGAATGCCTGCGATGACCAACGCCTGCCGCAGCGTGACTGCCTTCGACCCAACGGAAGTGCCCATTGAGTTGGCAACATCATTGGCTCCCAGGTTCCAGGCAAGGTAGAACGCGAGCAGGCTGGTGAAAATTAGCATGGGCGATCGTTCTTAACTCCTTCTTTGGCTTCTGCGCTTGGGAATATCTACTGGAGGAACTGGTTCGTAAGCTTTAAGACCACTATCCCCTGTAAAAATTTCAACTCTGCATCCGGGCAGGTCAGCGTAATACTCAGCCAAAATTTTGATTGTGGCATCGCCCATAGACACTTCTTGTATGGCTAGCTGCGTTGACCATTCCGTTGCCAGCCGTTTCAAATTATCCGAAGTCCAAAGATGTGACTGTGCTGTGAAAGCACCCCAAGGCGTTTGCGAATTGGCAGCATCAGTTACTATCTTTGCTAAAGCCTGTGCCATTTCATAACGACGGGAACTCGCTTGAGCAATATGATTACCCGTTTCAATGATGGCAGCTAACGGCAGAATCAGATCAGTACCTGACTGAATTTCAGCCTCCAGTAAATGATCGACCCGTGCTTTGTCCCAGAAGTCATTTGCAGATCCGCACGTTGTTTTACCAGGAACTTCGAGCCAAACACAAAAAATCGATGTGTCGATAATCAGCACCTTCGTCATTGCGAAACCGAGTCAGAATGCGAAAGGACTTTTTCAAGCGTTCCTTGAGTCGCAAGGTCTCCCACAGATCCAGAAGCGAGAAGTTTTGGCAAATGCTGAATATCGTCTAAGGAAGTCAGCTTACTTTCCCCTGTTTGAGCATCGCGATGTGCAACGACTACAAATGGAACCATCTTCAGCCCTAATGCATCAAGCAAAGCGGGATTATGTGTCGTCACTAAAACATCAATCTTTCGTTTCTCACCCAATTCTTTCAACATCTTAAGCAATAATTCTGCCCGTGACGGATGCAGACCATTATCGACTTCTTCAATTACAAGTTGACTGCCTTCGGGTCGTGTTAATAATGCTGTCACGATTGCAATAAAACGTAACGTTCCATCAGACATTTTCCTCGCGTCTATTTCCATTGGAGGTTCATCTGAAGCCCAAGATTCTTCGCAGTAAAGCAAGGCATCCTTATCCTGCCTGCCAACCTTTTCTGCCCAAACCCTCCGAATATCGCGTTCAGGCAAATAAGATACATAGCTAGAAAGAGTTGATTCTACAAAAACTTTTTCAACATTAGGTAAAGCAGCAAGAACACCTGCGATATTTGATGCATCACTTAAAATTTCGGTTGAGAGTGATGAGAAAGCTCTCATTTTTTGAGGAATCGGATCAAATATGAAAACATTTTGCAAGGATTCAAGAACTCTGTCAACACCTTCATTTATTTGGTTTTCTTGAGTGTTAGACAGGTTTCTCACATGAAAATAGAAAGTTGATAGAAGACTTAGAACAGATTGAGAGCCAACAAAATCTAAGATGGGTGTTTCTTCATCATATAAAGAAACAGTTCTATGAGTTTGAGAAGAATTGGAACTTGCTTGAAATAATTTGATTTGTTTGGGGTCAGCTTCAGATCCTTTATCTAACGAGATTTTCGTTAATTGCTCATCAAGTATCTGAATTGCTGGATTGATTTCCACTGTAATGGTATAAGAATATTCTATTTCCTCATCTACACCTTGAATTAAAATTTCCAGGCTAAACTTTTCTCTATGCCGTAATATTGCCCAATCACTTCCCCCTCGTATTGAAGGAATTTCTGATTCACTATTCAAGGCGTGGTCAATTTTTTCGCCATTTGCAATTCGCTTAAGAAAGGTAAAAGCTTCGATCGCATTCGTTTTTCCGCTGGCGTTTGTGCCAATCAATACGGTGAGTGGGTCAAT
>JBGTJW010000192.1:0-22778 GCA_041744955.1 Stenomitos sp.
CTGCCCAAACTGCGGCAGTCGTGCCGAACGGCATTATCTTGGGGCAGAACACTTAACCCGGACTCAATGCTCGACTTGTGACTATCTGATGGTGATGTGTTCTCAGACAGGGCGAGTGATTGAAGCCTATGCCCCCGGACTTTATGCCCATCGCTAAGCGCTAGCTTCTGAACGCTAAATTTGGTGGTAATTAGAGCGTGTGATTTTGGTTGAATGTTCTTGACTGAATGACGTTTCTTATCCCTGGACTCCTTAAACATCTGGGGATGCTGTTTCTTGCAGTCCGATCGCGCTCTTGGTGTAGAGCCGTCACGAGCGTGGCGATCGTTCCCTAGAGCCTGACAGTTTCTAAACGCTACGCCCTCAAAGTTACCGCTAGAAGCTTCATGCTGGCGATTCCATAGGCTTTGTAAGCAGTCTGCTAATGTCCCCCAGGTCTGTCACAAATTTTTAGTCAAGTTTTCGGTAAAAAAGCTGAAGTGGTTTATAGCGCTGTGTCTTGTTTCTGTAGCTTTGCAGAGGCTTGTGGGGGTTGAGCTTGCTTAAGTAGGCGTTAACGAACGCTCAATGGCAAGCTGACTTTTCTGGCTGTGCAGCTAACGGAAACTACATAGTCCAACGCAATTTATATAGCCAGATTAAAGACTGTCTGTTCGCTGTATGAGTCAACCGATCTTCATGCACAATGGTGTCCTTATCGGGAGACGAGCCATGACGGCAACGACAACCTATGCTCGCTTTATTCGCTTCCTGCAAGAAGACTTGGCAATTTCGGCTGCCTCGATCGCCGTTGCCCTTCGTCACAGGGAACGTGATCCGGGACCGTTGTCGATGATTCTTTGGCAATATGGTTTAGTCACGCTTGAACAGCTTGATCAAATTTATGATTGGCTGGAGCAAGCCTAAGTGCCTGTGAGCCTGGATGGAGTGGCAGGGCGAAACACGATCGATTTATACTTCTGGCTAGCACACTGGATGCTTTGAGAAGCAAAATTTGTCTCTAGTTGTGATGGGACTAGACTCTATTAGGAGAGCAGGCTAAACATAGTCCGCTGTTCTTTGATCAGGTACTCTCTTCGGGGCTGTGGTATCGGGCTTTTCACGTTGCTTTTGTGTCGTTTTTGCCTCTATCTTTCGGTCTATCCGACTCTTGTGCGACGATTGAAAACAAAGGGTGCGAGCTAAACATGATTGATCGTGTGACGTAATGATCATTTCCAAAAGATGAAGCAAGGACTGTACGTGCGTCTGGTTGCGCTGGGACTGTTGCTGGCTCTACCGCTTGGAGCAGGTTGGTGGGCAGTGAATGTGCTGCGCTTTCAACACCTCTCTGGGTGCCAGTCCCTAGCAGAAGCAGAAAACCAGGCGGATGACGCAGCGGCAGTAAGTTTCTATTGTGCGCAAGAAAGTGCGGGTCAGCAAACGGTTGCTGGTCTGTCAGAAGCAATTAGACTGGCGCGTTTAGTGCCGCCAGAGCATCCTTTAGCAGCACAGAGCGATCGTCTGGTAGAGCAAGCCTCTCAGTCACTTTTAGCGTTGGCTGAAGCCTCGTTTCAGGGCGGAAACCTGGAGGAGGCGATCGATGCAGCGCGGCGTATTCCGGTTCTCACCGCAGCCTACAAAACGGCAGATGAGCGGATTAAGTCATGGCAAACTGCCTGGGATACGGCACAGTCTATTGATAGCGATGCCCAAGCCTTTGCTGAACGCGGTCAATGGGAACAAGCCTTTGCGAAAGCAAGGGAGTTACGGCAGTTAGGTAACCGCTATTGGGACGGCGATCGCTACCAGGCATTGGTGCAGACGATTCAGGAAGCAAAGGAAAATAAGGCAGCACAGGCAAAAGCAGAGCGTGAGCAGCAAAAAGTAGTTCAGGCAAACGTCACTCCTCAGCTTGATCCGTTGCCAGACTGGCAAAAAGAGCAGGAAAAAGAAGCGGCGGCTAACCTCGATCGCGCTCGTAAACTGGCAAGTGCTGGTAGTGCCGACGGGCTACGTGCCGCAAGTGATGCTGCTGGACTGGTGTTATACGGCACACCTCAGTACGAACAGGCGCAGCGACTCGTTGACCAGTGGAGCCGTCAGCTTCAGGAATTACAAGACCGCCCCTATCTCACTCGCGCTATACAGCTAGCAGACAAAGGTGATATGCCTTCGCTACAAGCCGCGATCGCTGAAGCCAGCAATGTTAGCTTTGGCAGTGCCCTCTACCAGGAGGCGCAGACTCGAATTGGTCAGTGGACAGAGGCAATTCAAAAGCTCCACCTCCAGGCATACCCCGTTCGTCCAGCGAATAGTAATTTAGTCAGCCCTGCTAACTATGCGATTCCGCCTGCAACAGCGCCTACTCCCTAAAGAGGCGGCGCTGGAGGACTATTGCTCAACAAAATGCTACTTTTTGCTTGTCGATGCAACTTCGTAGAGCAAACAGCAGCCTGTCCCATTAAGATACGCTACCGCCTCAAGAAGACTCTGCATCCGTTGTGAAACGGTGGCGATCGCTTTAGGCTGTAGCAAAAACCTTGGCTGCTGCTGCGACACCTGCGCCGGGAGTAAAGCCTTCATAACCTAGCTCTTGTAAGGTTGCTTCTAACGCACCGATCGCGGTCAAAATATCGCGATCGCTGACAAAGCCCAGGTGCCCAATGCGAAAGATTTTGCCCTTAAGGTGATCCTGTCCACCGGCAAGGATGATGTCAAACCGTTTTTTCATTACGGTGCGGATTTGTTCGGCATCAACGCGATCGGGGGCGACCGCAGTAATAGCGGGACTGGCGGCACCATCAGGCGCAAGCAGTGGCATCCCTAATGCTTTGACAGCCGCACGTGTAGCACTGGTCAACCGTTGATGGCGTGCAAAGATCTGCTCCAAACCTTCTGCCTGCATCATCCGCAGTGCAACCTGCAAGGCAAAGAACATATTAACGGGCGGTGTAAAGGGTGTGGTGTTCTTCGCTGCATCTTTGCGGTACTTACCCAAATCAAGGTAGAAACGGGGCAGTTTAGCCGTTTTGTATGCCTCCCACGCTCTCGCATTGACGGTAACGAAGCCTAATCCTGGTGGCACCATGTAACCCTTTTGCGAACCAGAAGCAACTACGTCCAGACCCCAGGCATCCACCGGTACATTGTAGGAACCAAGGCTGGTCACAGTATCAACGATGATGAGCGCTTCGCCATGCGCTTTAACGTGACGGTTAATCGTTTCTAGATCGTTCAGCACCCCAGTTGACGTTTCGCTATGGGTGACGATGACCGCCTTAATTGCCTTGGCGGTATCTGCTTCTAACGTCTCCCGAAACGTCTCTGGGTCAAGCGCCTGCCCCCATTCAGCAGTAATAGGCTCAACGGTTAGACCATAGGCTTGGGCAACCTCTACCCAGCGCTCACCAAATTTACCATTGCTGCCAACTAGGACACGATCGCCCGGACTCAAAAAGTTAATGATGGCTGCTTCCACTGCGCCTGTACCGCTGACGGTTAGACTCAGCACATCATTTTGCGTTTGGTGCAGCCATTTCAACCCGTCCGTTACTTCCGCCATGATTTTGGAAAAGTCGCCACTGCGATGCCCGATCGGGTGCTTCGCCATTGCGAGCAGAACCTGTTCTGGTACCGGCGTTGGACCCGGAATCATCAGCATGAGCTTGTCGTCCATAAATCTGCCCTGAGCATCAATAACATCGCGCCTGATGGCGGCATACTCCAGAATGACACAATTTCTTACCTTTCAACCACGGTGACGATCGCCGCCTTGCTGCAATTGCCCTCTTTTACGATCGCTGCGATTTGTAATTGCGCCGACGCAGCAGGAAGTCGGGCAAATCAACTTTTGTTTCCTGAGGAAAGGGAGACACTGGAATGAGGTTAGGGCTGCCGGGTTCGGGTTCATCGGCGGCGGCTAACAGTGTCGTTAACAACTCTGACAGTGCCGATGGCGCATCCGGTAACGCCTGATCCAGTAATCCTTTGAGCTTGAGGATGCCGCTTTGGCTGCTGAAACAGCGGTCTTTCCAATGTTGAATGGCAGTTTCATACTCACTCGCCTGCTGTGCCTGCCGCAAGATCTGCTCTTGCATATCAGTAGCCTGATTTTCCAGTTCGGTCAGACGAACATACTGGCGATCGCGCTCTTCTTCCAGTTCCTGGCAGGCGTGCCGAAGCATTGCCTGAGTCGTTGTTTGTTTGGCTGCCTGGGTTTCTAGTGCCGCAATTCTGGCATGGGCTGTGACTAAATCAGGCGCGATCGCTAATGCTGCTACATCTGGTGTTCCATGCACTGGAGGGACGCAAGACGTAACGGAGACATGAGAGAAGTGAGCCTGTTGCAAACCGTCGAGCCATGTCTGCTGCTCTTGCAGCGTGGTATGAGACTGCTGTAGTTCTGTTTCAAGCTGTTCTAAGGCAATTTGGCGATGACTCAGAATTTGCGAGAGTTCGCTGACTTGCACACGGGCGCGCTCTAACCGCTCTGTCAGTTGAGTGGCTAACGTCTGGGCATCCCGTGCTTGGGACTCTACCGCGATCGTCTGTGTTTGCTGGGTATCCCGATCAGTTGGCAGTTGTTCTAGCTGCTCCTCTAGCTGCTGGCGGTATGCTTGCACGTCGATACGATCGTGGGCAACCTGCATTTGTAGTGGTTCTAGCGCTTGCTGCTGTGCCTGCGTCAGCGCTTCCATCGTGTTCAGCAGCGTTTGCAAGGAGCGATCGCGTGCTTGCGTTTCGGTTAGTTGTGTGTTTAAAGCTTGCTGTTGCTGTGCCAGTTGCAGCTTTAGACGGGCGATCGCCCGCTGTTGAATATTAGAAATGTCTTCGGTTGCCGCTAGCTGTGCTTCCAACCGCTGCTGGTCAACCATCTGTAGCCGCAGCTCGCTTAACGAGGTCAGCGACTGATCAAGGGCTTGCTCTAAGTGGCGAATGCGCTCAATCTGCTCATGGGACAGTAATTGAGTTTGCCTTAGCTCGGCTTGCAGGGCTGCTTGTTCACGTTCCCAACAGTGACGTTGCGATGCTAAAGCAACGGTTGCCTGCTGGCGTACCATTTCAATGAAACTTGGATCAATGGTATTAAGTTCGTGATGTGCTGCTGCCCAGGCAGTCAAATAGCCTTGCAGAGGCTCTAAAGATTGTGCTTCCTCACGTTGGGTGTCATTTTGCCTATGGCTGTCGTTCCCCGCGATCGCCCTGCCCGCTTCAGCATCCAGCGCGATCGTCTCCGGTGACTGAATATCGCCAAACGATTCCTGTAGGGCAGGCTGCTGTGGCGGAGCCGCGTGACTGTCCGCTGCTGCTAGAGCGCTAGACGCTAGATTCGGTTCAGACACACAGAACCTCCCGAAAACGTGAACTAGCTATGTCGATCGCTCGTGAGACTGGCGATTTGACTCTAGAATGTTCGACTTCGAGCAAAGGACTCAGCGACTCCAGAAGCCTTGAAGTCTAGCGTTTAACGTCAGCCGTCATAAGTAAGCCCAGCCTACTCTTTCTGTCAACTCAGCACTGTACCAGGGATTTCTTGATCAGATGTCAGATTATTCAATGACCAGCGATACTCGATCGGCAAATGATTGCGCTGACAGTTTTCTTCCAGTTGCTTCTGAATTGCAAGTGCTTTACGTAGGGTAATAATTAACTGATGCACCTGTGCCTGTGCTGGAGACTGCTGACCCATAGCAGCCATCGTCTGACGTTCGAGCAGTTGGAGGAGGAGTTCGTAATGAATATGCGATGGAAGAGGAATGGGTTCCATGAAAACTGACTACCTTATAGCATGAATCAACTGGGACAAATCAACTGGGACAACCGTCTGGGGCTACACAGCTTAACGAGCAAACTGAGCGATCAAGCCGTTGGACTGTGAAGCCATGGAACGATCAACGGGTGCGCCGCGCCGCACTCAGAGAGTCTTCTGACAACAGCCTTGTGGCATCGGTTGGTCTACGAAGTTAACGTTCTACCAACGAGTGCTGCCAGTGCCAATGCTGGATCCCGTTGGCGCATGAGTGACTCGCCAACCAGAACGGCACTAGCGCCTGCTGCCTTGACTAAGGACAGATCGACCGGTGTCTGTAGCCCTGATTCACTCACCACGAGGATATTCCGCGATCGCAGTTGGTCTTGACGATCGTTCAGCAAGCGGCACGTCGTCTGTAAATCAACCGAGAAGTCCTCCAGGTTGCGATTGTTGATGCCAATCAAGTTAATGCCTTCCAGCGTCAGCACGCGATCGAGTTCCGCCAGAGTATGCACCTCAACCAGGGCAGCCATGCCCAGCGTTGCGGCAATTTTCAGGAAATACTGGAGGTCTTTATCAGACAGAATGGCAGCGATGAGCAGTATGGCATCGGCTCCATTGATCCGCGCCAGATACATCTGATACGGATAAATAATGAACTCCTTACAGAGTAAGGGGAGGTCGGTGACGGCGCGGATACGGGCAAGGTTGTCGAAACTGCCCTGAAAGAATTTTTGGTCGGTTAAGACTGAGAGACAAGTCGCGCCGCCGTGCTCATAAGCGCGGGCGATCGCCACGGGATCAAAGTCTTCTCGAATGATCCCCTTGCTAGGAGAGGCTTTTTTAACTTCAGCGATGACGGCTGGCTGAGTCTTACCCTGCTGGAGTGCCTGCAAAAACGATCGTGGCGATGGTAAATCTTTGACTTGCTTTTGCAGTTCTAGTAGAGGGACGCGATCGCGCAGTTGAGCGACTTCAGTCTCTTTCTGCCAGACGATTTCCTCCAAAATATGACGAGGAGCCGCATCAGGCACCTTTGCCTGGTAGCGCAATGACTGTACAGAAACCGCAGGATTAGGTGGACGACGACGGATCTGCATTGTTAGCCTGGGCGTAAGTTAAAACAAGATCAGCGATCGGAGCCGTGTTTTACCACTGCTCAAAGTAATGCTAATGAATGCTTTTGATAGCGTAACCTAACTCTAAAGCTGTACGGAGTGAAATTGTATCGAGCCGTACAAAAATGATCCGATCTTTTAAGAAAGGCTAAAGGCTAAGTGATAAAGGATAAAAGTTGTGAGTTATTGAGTTAGACATCTCCGTAGCCCTACGTCTGCTCTAAGCTGTCTGACCCTTTTAGCCCTTAGCCTTAAGCCTTTAGCCTTTAACCCTTAGCCTTAAGCCTTGCTTCCTCAATGAGCCGTCACCGCTCGCTTATAGGCTTCGTCTAGCACCTCCGAAAGCGTGGGATGGGCGTGTACCAGGAAGGCAAGGTCTTGAATGGCTTGCCGTTGGGCGATCGCGTTAGCAGCTTCTTGAATCAAGTCAGAGGCATGAAGACCAAAGATGTGAACGCCCAGCACTTCGCCGGTGTCCTGACGATAAATCACTTTCGCTACGCCGTCGGTTTCGCCTTCTGCGATCGCCTTCGCGTTCCCTTTGAAATAGCTTCGTACAGCGGCAATTTCAAAGCCTTCAGCGTTACCCTTCTCTTTGGCAGCGGGTTCAGTCAAGCCAACAAAACCAATTTCGGGATGGGTAAAGGCGGCGGCGGGAATGCTGTGGTAATCGACAGTACGAGGGCGATCGCAAATATTCTCAACCGCTGCCACACCCTGAGCGGCGGCGGCATGAGCCAGCATCAGTTTGCCCGTTGCGTCACCGATCGCCCAGAGATGGGGTACAGGTTCACCGTTTGACAGCACTGCCATGTGATCATTGATGGGAATAAAGCCTGGTCGCACGGTTTCTACGCCGACTGCATCCAGCCCCAAATCTTTGGTCAGCGGGACACGTCCAGTGGCAACGAGACAGGCATCGACCTCTAAAACTTCAACGATTTCCTTTGTTTTGGCATCCGCCAGTTCAATGACGACGGGCGAACCCGGCGTGATGCGTTTTGCCAACACGCCGACTTTCGTTTCAATGTCGCGGGGGGTAATGAGCGTTCGCTGCGCGAGTTTGGCAATATCAGGGTCGAATCCCGGCATAAGTTGGTCAAGCGCTTCAATTAAGGTGATTTCGCAACCCAGCGCAGAATAGACATCGGCAAACTCCAGACCAATGTAGCCACTACCGACGATCGCAATCCAGGGTGGCAGCGACTCTAGCCGCACCGCATCATCGCTGGTAAAGACGGTCTTACCATCCAGTTCAATTCCCGGTGGCACAAAGGGCACCGATCCCGGCGCAAGCATAATGTCCTTCGCTGTGATGACTTTCTCGCCATCGGTTGTCGTGATCGAAACTTTTTGCTGTCCGGCGATTTTGCCCCAACCTTGAATCGTGTCAACACCTAGGCGCTTCAAACTGCCAATGAGTGCCTCTCGCTGCTTGGTGACGATGGTATTGGCGTGATCAGCGATCGCTTGGCGGTCAAATGCCACATTATCTAATTGAATGCCGAGCGCTTTCAGGTGATGGGCATCCTGCAATTCGCGCACTCGTCCCGATGCGGCTAGCAGCGCTTTGGAAGGAATGCAGCCACGATTAACGCAGGTGCCACCCATAGCAGCGGCTTCGATAACGGCTGTTTTCAGCCCACAGCTCACTGCATGAATCGCTGCCCCATGACCGCCAACCCCGGCTCCAATGATGACCAAATCGTAATCGAATGACTGACTCACAGCTCTCTCCTGGTGCATTACTTTCTATTGTCGGTTGGACAGGGGCGATCGACAAGGGAGGGCGTAGGGCGTAGGCAAAAGAGCGGCTGGTCTTTTGGTCTAAATCCCTTCTGACATCCTAGAAACGTTGTTAGAAGCAAGCTGCCCACTTGCTTGCTAAATCAGCCTAAAACTCTTTGGCACAGCGGCGCAAAGCGCTACTCAAAACGATCGATGCCTTGCTCCTTACTTTCACTCAACACTCGACACGATCGATGCCTGACTTCTGGTTCCTACACTGCCATTTTGCTGCTCCGATCGATCGCTGTGCCACCAACTTTTCGTCGCCTCTGGTAGGTTAACGGCATAGAGGGTGATGACGATCGGCTCTTGCAAACCCTGTCCTAAAATCTCGACGCTGTAGGACGGGTGCTTTTTGGTCGATAGATCGACAATGAAGCGTTTACCAATGCGTCGCCAACTTGGTTCTTTGCCGCGCCACTGAAGACGACAGCAGGGATAGGGCAACTGTTCGCGATCGAACAAGCGACAGCAGGGACCAATCACACGGTAGCTAAAGTGGCAACCGGGGCTAAAAAATACTTGCCCAGGCTGAAGCGGGTGAGACATAACGATTCGTTGGCTTCGTCTGTAGGGACGTTCCATAGAACGTCCCTACAGAATGTAACATCACCTACGAGAGGGCTGCTTTGGCGTTTTGCAGTGCGTGCCGCACCTGAGCAAAGCCAGTGCCCCCGTAGCTATTGCGGGCAGAGACAACCTGGGCAGGCTCGATCGCAGCGTAAATATCAGACTCAAACGCTGGGTGGAGCGTTTTCCATTCGTCTAAGGTCAGATCTTTCAGCAGCTTGCCTTGAGCCAGAGACGTTTTCACCACTTTACCGACCAGGTTATACGCTTCGCGGAAGGGCACGCCTTTGCCTGCGAGATAGTCCGCTACATCCGTCGCGTTAGAAAAGTCTTCATTGACGGCTGCTTGTAGACGAGCCACGCGGAACTCCAGCCCTTCTTGCAGCAAAATGGTCATTGCTTCCAGGCAGCCCCGCACGGTTACGACTGCATCAAAGAGGGCTTCTTTGTCTTCCTGCAAGTCTTTGTTGTAGGCAAGGGGCAAGCCCTTCATCAGCACCAGTAGTCCCTGAAGATGCCCAAACACTCGCCCAGTTTTGCCGCGTACCAGTTCAGGTACGTCAGGGTTTTTCTTCTGCGGCATGATGCTGGAACCCGTAGAGCAACTGTCTTTGAGGGTGACAAAGCCAAACTCTTCCGATGCCCATAGAATCACTTCTTCGGCAAGGCGGCTCAGATGCACCATGATGAGGCTGGCAGCACACAAAAACTCAATGGCAAAGTCACGATCGCTCACCCCATCCAAACTATTGGCATACACGCCGCCAAAGTTAAGCAATTCAGCCGTGTAGTGGCGATCGATGGGGAAGGTCGTGCCTGCCAGCGCACCAGAACCCAGTGGCGAGATATTGACCCGCTGATAAATTTCGCCTAGCCGCTCCCAGTCGCGCTGGCTCATTTCAAAGTATGCCAGAAGGTGATGGGCAAGACTCAGCGGCTGTGCCCGTTGCAAATGCGTATAGCCAGGGATCAGCGTCTCGACGTGCTGCTCTGCCAGCGTGACTAAAATCGACTGAAACGATCGCACCCGTTGGCGAATCTGCTGGATCTGGTCGCGCAAGTAAAGGCGAGTGTCGGTGCCGACCTGGTCATTGCGCGATCGTGCCGTGTGGAGCTTTTTGCCCACATCACCCACAATCTCGGTCAGGCGACGCTCCACTGCAAAGTGGACATCCTCTGCCTCAACGCCTGGAACAAACAGCCCTTGCCGATACTCTTGCCGGATTTGCTCTAAACCATCGACCAGTTGCTCTCCCTCGGCAGCAGTAATAATGCCTGTATGTGCCAACATGCGCGCATGAGCCTGTGAGCCGAGCAAATCGTACTCAATGAGTTGGATGTCAAAGCCAATGCTGGCGTTGAACTGGGCGATCGCCGGATGAAGCGCCGACTCAAAACGTTGGCTCCAGGTGGAGGGCTGACTTACCGATGGTTGAGAGAGGTCTTGATTCAAAGCAGTTCTCACTAGGTTAGAGCGTTTAGATTTCTGGCTAGAGTTGCAGAGTTTTTAGCTCAACGTCGGCAAACTCTGAAGGTAACTAAAATCTACTCCACTCAATATCACGAAAAGCACCCCCAAACTGTTAGCAGTAGGGTTGATCCCAACGCCCAACGACAAAGGCTGCACTTGCCAACGGCGAAGGGTTTGCCAAAAAGAAGCTCACGCTTACGGAAGTGGTTAACTGTCGAGCATCAGCCGTCAACTGGCAGCAGCGGCTCTTGCACACCTCCCCGATCGCGGATGGTTCAGCCTTTAGCCGAAAGATGTAAACGTCTTCACAAAATAGCCAAAAATGATGCCAATGAGAAATGCCCAAACCTGACCTGTTTTGACAAAGTTGTTGAAGGCTCTCTGCACATCGCCGCCCAGGTCAACTTTAAGCTCCTTGTCGCCTAGAGCTGCCAGGTCGATCGGCAGGTGCCAGTGAGATGGCTGTAACAGGTCAAGCAAAGACGTATGAAGCCAAGCTGTATCAAGCAAATACGTTGGATCAATCAGCCCAGCGATTACATCCGGTGTGACGCAAAGAACCATTGCCGCTCTCTCCCCTTTTGAATGAATGCAAACCAATGCACACGTTTACCTTACAGATTGCAAGGATACCAGAAAAGTATCTGAGCGATCGCACGCCTCAAGCATATAAAGGCTTACTGCAAAGCGCTTTAAAACCGAAGACGGTTGGCGATCGTCTCCTTTAAAGAGCGCGACAGAAGGGTCTAACCGACCGACAAACAGCGAAAAAGAAGACTTGTCTATTGCATATAGTGGTTCTCTGTCGGATGAGGTACGAGTGGGACAATACAGGGCAAGGGTTTGCGCCTCTAGTACAAGAAGGCGGAAGTTCGGCAACCGTAGGGCAGGCAAGATGCCTGTTTGCAGTCGAGACGACAGCGCGACGGAAGGGTGGCTAGATTTACGCTATAGACTACTAGGGTGAGGGCTACTGTAGAAAATATTCAGTGCAGGCACACCAGTTTGCCAAACCCTTTGTCCGGCGATCAACTTTACGGCTCGGAGGCTTTTACCTGCATGACAATCAGCGTCATATCATCCGCGTTACGGTTCGCCGTGCCAGTAAAGAGCTGCACTTGGTTGAACAAGTACTCCAGAATTGCCTGGGGATGATCACAGTGTTGGCACGCCCATTGCAGCGATCGAGTCAAATTGTCTTCCTCAAACCGTTCACCGCTCTGATTGGCTGCATCCGTAAAGCCATCGGTGTAGTAAATCAGCGTATCGCCTGCCTGAAGCTGTACCTGGGCATCCTGATAAAGTGTATCGGCATCTAGCCCGATCAGCATTCCCAGCGTATCGAGCCGTCGGATCGTTTTGCTGGCGGCTTGCCATAGCAAGGGCGGGTTGTGAGCCGCGTTGCTGTAAGAGAGTAGCCGCGTCTGGGGATCGTACTCGGAATAGAAAAGCGTGACGAACCGATTGGAGTTTTCTAGGTCGGCATACATAACGCGATTGAGATGCTGCAAAATGCGGGCTGGCGAGTGTCCGTTCAGCACCTCTGCCCGTAACATACCGCGTGTCATGGTCATAATCAGACCCGCAGGTACGCCTTTGCCCATCACGTCGCCGATCGCCAAACTCCAGCGTCCCCACTCGCTGCTGCCGTCTTTTTTAGAGCGGATCTGGTCGTAGCTGGCAGGAATAAAGTCGTAAAAATCGCCGCCCACTCGATTGGCTGACTGACAACGTGCCGCTAGCTCAATGCCTTTGATCTTGGGGCACGATCGCGGCAACAGGCGCAGTTGAATCTCGGCTCCAATCTCAAGCTCTCGATCGAGTCGTTCCTTTTTGCGCAGTTCGACGGTCAGTTCATCGTTTTCGATCGCGACTGCGGTCTGGTCAGCAATCAAACGCACGAGCTTTTGACGGGTTTCTGTCCAGCCATACTGCGGATCGCGGCTAAAAACGTAAAGCCGCCCACGTTCTGTATTTTTTACCAGAACGGCAGTGCCAAAAAGCTGGACATTGGCACCTAAGTAATGGCTCACCTGATGATCCAGCGAGGCGATCGCACCAGGCGTAAGGGCGATCGCTTGACCCGCAGTGGGATTCAGCGACGATGCCATCTGACGGGTCGCTGCCTCCAGAGCCTTGCGAATATCCTGACACCAGCGGCTGTCCTGGCAATGGAGCCGCTCCAGGCGTACCTGCCCGTTGGGTTTAAACAGTAGCAGCGCCCCACCATCGCTGTCCGTCACCCGGCTTGCCATCAGTGGAATGAGTTCTAAAAACTGATTGAGATTGTTGAAACTCCGCAGCGCAAAGCCGAGTGAACTCAGCAGATCTTGAATTTTGTGCTGTTCTCGATTCAGCCGGGCGACCAGTTCCTTTAAGGCAAAGACTGGCGTGACCTCGGGCGCAGCACCATCGGTTGCCCCGCTAGGGGGGCGTGCGGTACGACGATCGCGACGGATCTCCATAGACGGAGAACTCGCTGAAGGAGTCGGCGCATCGGTCTTAGCGTCCGATCGTGACGATGGCTGTCGAGGAAGGGGCACAGCAGTCATTAAGAGCAAGGTAAACGAAGGATTACCACGAGAAGTCGGCTGTTGCTTGGTGCAACTGATTCTAGCGGCTATGCCCCCAGAATCGCCTTTGGTGCCACTAACTTTATAGGATTCACACCTAAACGCGGCTATAGTCTACCAACGTTAGCAGATAAGCTCTTAATTGATGCAGTTAACCTTTAGATGGCGTGGTCAGCAGCGTGACAACATCCGCGTGTGCCAGCACAACATCAGGGTTTTGCTGCAAGGCTGCATCGTACTTGGTCGCAAAATCATCACCTGACTCAGAGGGGGTAAGTAGGGTACGCACGTCAACCAGGAACGTGGCGATCGTTTCTAACGTAACGGGTTCATCCGCTTGCTGTAGCTCATCAATTTGCACAATGGTTTGCGACAGCCGATGCAACCAGGCAAATTGATCATGAGAGATCACTAATTGCAGTAGTTCTCCTCTCGATACCTGTCCCTGTACTTGTTCGTAAGCAACGCGCTCTGCTTCTAGTAAAAGCTTATGTAGGCGCAGTAATTTCAGCCGTAGTTCGCTCAACCGTTGATACTGATTGATGCGTTGTTGTAAGGGGTCAACCATTGATACGTCCTATCTTTCGTTGCAGTGAGCCTCTTAGTGCAGTCAGCGGCGATCGCTTGCACAGGTTTGGCTTCGGTACTGATGCCGCTACTGAGAGACACAGTTTAAAGTCGAGTTTTTTGTAGAGGCATGGCAAGCCTGTGCCCCTACGTCTGTGCCTACTACAGATTGCTAGGGCTACAAGCTATGTAATGCTCAATCCTTAGCATTCGGTACTCATCTTAAGATGATCGTAGCGAACCGTTGCCAGATTGGGAGTATCACTGCCTTCCTGTTCGCTGCCATTCATGGCGACAGCCGACTAATCGTTAGCGTGACCCGTAAGAACGCCATCGGGTCAACGCAAAATGCTATCTACATCAGCGTCTGCTGTGTTTACTTTATAGCAAAAGGATGAAGGAAAAGGAATGCATCGAAGCCCTTGCTCAAAGGACGTTTCAAGGTTTCTGTCTGTCCTCACGTGCTCTTCGACTCCTATGGGGCTGTGCTTGCGTCTGGAGGGCTGCGCGATCGATGACTGAGATTGCAACCGCACGTGCAACGGCATTTACCTGATGGTCAGCCACCTGACGATCAGCCACGCTGCTATCTAAGCCGCAGTACTCTACGGGTTACTGGACGTATTGAACGGCGGTACCATTTGCAACGACGATGACTAGATGCTCATCATCGCTCACGCGGATGGTTTTGTAATCAACATCTACGCCAATTACGGCATTGGCACCGCGATCGCGGGCTGCTTGCGTCATTTGCCCGATCGCGGTTTCTCTTGCCTGAGCAAGCGACTGCGAGTAGTTGGTCAAGCGAACGCCGGGTAGATCCAGAATACCGGCAATCACCGCTCGGAAAAGATGAGCTTCAAGAATGGCTTCTCCACTGACTAAGCCTCGGTATTCTCCAATTACTTCCCCTTCAATGTCGGGGGTTGTGGTGACAATCATGGATGTTTCCTGTGGATAGATCGGTCAGCCTGTAGTTCCGTTGTCCTACTTCTAAAACTACGTTATTGGATTGATGTCATCATCCGCACGTAATAATTGTCACTCTCTAACCATGACAAATGTCACGATCAAGCGCTTCGATCGGAACCTTTGCTTACTGGGTCAAGTCAACGATCGCCTCGATGCAAAAATCATCCACTAGTTGGGTCAGTGCGTTAGCAAGTTGGGTATGCGGCTCTGGAATTTGCTCAATGAGATTGAGTACCAACTTTGCATTCATCTTGACGGCTGCCTGATGGAGTTGCTCAACCCACTCACGGGGCATGACAGAAACACTCTCGGCGGTCAGCATAAAGCCTTCAGCCTGTGCTTCTAGCGGCGAACTGACGGCTGACGACTGCTGGCTATCGGCATAGATGTAGCGCACGCCCAAATAGTCTGCCATTTTCTCAAACAGGATCTCAGCCCGGAACGGTTTGCGTACAAAGTCGTTACACCCGTTCGCGAGGGCAACTTTGCGGTCTTCTTCAAAGACGCTGCCAGTCAGGGCAATGATGATGGGAGGCGCAAGGTTCCCTACTTTGCAAGCAGCAGAAATTTGCTTCGTTGCTTCGTAGCCATCGACCACGGGCATCCGGATATCCATCCAGATCAAGTGGGGTTGCCAATCTCGCCAGCGATCGATCGCCTCCTGCCCATTACTTGCTTCCTGCGCTTCAAAGCCGACCGAGGTTAATAGCTCCATCAGCAAGGCACGATTTTCGGGTCTGTCATCCACAGCCAGAATACGATAGGACGGCTGCCCTGCGGCTAAACCAATCACCTCTTGACGGTTGATGAGAGGCTTTTGTCCTGCTGCTTCCGCCGTACCGATCTGGATGGAAAAGCTGAAAATACTCCCACTGCCCCATGTACTACGAACCCTGATTTCGCCGCCCATAAGCTGCACAAACTTCTGGCTGATTGCCAAGCCTAAGCCGGTGCCTTCCTGCGATCGTCGCCCCGTTTCCGTTTGCACAAAGGGGTCAAACAAATGATCCAGATCTTTAGACGTAATACCAGGACCTGTGTCTTCGATCTCGAAGGTGAGGGCAGAGGGCAGAAGGTTGAGGGCAGAAGGCTGAGGGCTGGGGGTTGAAGGCTGAGGGCAGAAGGCAGAAGGCAGAAGGCTAAGAAGTGCTGGTTTGAGATCGCTAACGTCTTCCCCTGCTCCCCTCTCCCCTCTCTCCTCTCCCCTCTCCCCTCTCTCCTCTCCCCTCTTCACCCTCAATGCTACGCCGCCATGCTCTGTAAACTTCACTGCATTGCCTAGCAGGTTGACGAGTACCTGACGCAGTTTGCTTTCATCGGCGCGAATGTATTGAGGCAGATCGTTGGCTAATTCGATGATGAGGTGCAGCTTCTTAGACTGGGCTTTGAGCTGAAACATTTGCTGGAGCCAGTTGAGTAAGCCGTGGAGGTCGAAATCGGTTTCGTTAAGTGTCACCCTGCCTGCTTCGATTTTGGACATTTCCAGCACGTCGTTGATCAGGGTCAGTAGATGTTCGCCGCTGCGGTTGATGGTATCTAGCTGTTCGGTCTGTTTGGGGTTAAGGGCACCTCCACGTATCAACAATTGGGTAAAGCCCAGGATGGCATTAAGGGGCGTGCGAAGTTCGTGACTCATGTTTGCCAAAAAGATACTCTTGGCACGATTGGCAGTTTCAGCCGCTTCAACGCTTCGCTGTAAGGCTTCTTCGCCACGTTTGCGGGCGGTGATATCGCGCACCATTGCCATGACTTCATGCTCCTGGCACGGAACAATGCGAACTTCTTCATGCTTTAGCTCGTCGTCTACTATCAACTCTTGCTCGTAGATTTGCAGTTCTCCAGTCGTGAGGGCTTGATGCACATAATGCATTCGCTGTTGTGCCAGTGCGGGCGGTAAGGAGTTGTTGACCGTTGTACCGATCGTAAGTTGGTCGGGATTGAGTATTCTGAAATGTTTACTGCGCTGGATGTTCAGGTACGTTCCGTCTTGCTGGATGCGAAACAGCAGATCAGGAATGGCATTAATCAAAGCGCGATTAGTGGCTTCACTTTCGTACAACGCTTCTTCTGCCTGCTTGCGAGCGGTAATGTTACGGACAACCCAGACCACAGAGTCGCTGGAAATGGGCGCAACGTTCGCAGAGAACCACATTGGCTCGGCAGCAATATCCAGGCTGTATTCCACAGTCAGGTTGCTTTGGGTTTCTAAGGCTTCCAGGATGTAGCGTTGATAAAGCTCTGCAATGTGGGGAGGCAGGTTTTCATAGACGGTGCGATCGACCTGTTCTTCGATCGGTTTAACGAGCCAATTGAGATTGGTAGAAAAAAGTTTGAGGCAACGTCCTTCACGGTTGTAGACCAGGATGATATCGGGCATGGCGGCGAGCAGCCCTTGCAGTTCGGCTTCAGCACGCTTGTTTTGGCTAATGTCTACCAGTACGCCATCCAGAGCGCGTGAGGCTGGATCGAACTGGCAGGAGAATAGCCCCCAGAATATTGACCCGTCCTGACGACGAAATTGGGCTTCAAAGCTATGAATGCTGCCATGTAGCGAGATTTGTGCTAGTGCCTGCTGTCGATCGCTCGGGTCAAAATAGAAATCGGTTGAGTGCTTCTGCCCAACGATGGCGGCGGTTGAGTCGTACCCTAGCATGGTGGCAAAACACTGATTGGCATCCAGAATCAGCCCGTCTTCTAACCGCACCCGAAAAATGCCGACCAGGGAATTCTCAAGCAGGTTGCGTAGCTTGACCTCGCTTTGCTGAAGGGCGATCGCTGCCTGCTGTCGTAACTGCTCGGCTTGTTCTAGCTCGGTCAACAGGGACTTGATGTAAGCTGGCAGGTCAGCTAGTTCGTCCTGCCCGTTAGCGACCTGTTTGAACCGTTCATAGTGGCTGCTGTGAAGCACCGCTTGACTAAGGGCTGCCAGTCGCGACAGCACGAGCCGATCGACCAGCAGCAGGGCGACCACAGAGCAGAGCAGACCGATGCCCAATGTTGCCCAGGCTAAAAACTGGACGGGCTGACCTTGTTCATAGTCGGTGCGTGGCAGACTGGCTAGCAGCGTAGCGGTAATGCCATACAGTGCGGCAGTGAGTGCTAGTAGGGTGATGCCGATGGTCAGTAGTGTTTGTCTTCGCATCATGAGCGCTTGTTACCCTTTTGCCTAAGTAAATAGCGACCTCATCTGGCTATGGACGATCGCGTGAAAACATCTGTAGTCAGACCGCTCGATCACGAATTCAATGGAAGGAAAGAAATTACTTTATTATGACCGCTTGCCAGGGCGGTTGGCGAGAGTCTCTGTAGCAGCGATCGCGCTACCACGTTGAGCTTGTACCCTTTTATTTTTGCGTTTTATAGCTAGAAAAGGCAGCACGATCGACCCTTTCTGGCGAAGGAGATGCTCTTAAATGCATAATAAAGACTATAAGGACGGGCATTATGGCAAGTAGCCAGAGTTAGATTTTTGGACGATATAGAAGTAACGGTTAGAGCCAGACATCCCCAGCTAAAATCTGAGCAAGCGCCACGCGGCATCCTTTCATCACTCCAAATCTGAACCATGCACCCTAGCCAATCCTCAAAAGGCGACCTCCTCATTGTTGACGACACACCGGATAACCTGCGCCTACTGTCGGCAATGTTGACTGAGCAAGCCTACGATGTGCGGAGTGTTCGCAATGGTGCGGCAGCACTAATGGGCGTGCAGGGGCAGCCGCCCGACCTGATTCTGCTCGACATCAATATGCCTGAAATGAACGGCTATGAAGTTTGTCAACGCTTAAAGGCAAATCCCAACACGCGGGATATTCCTGTCATCTTTATCAGTGCGAACAATGAAGTGTTTGATAAGGTGCAAGCCTTCTCTGTGGGTGGTGTGGACTATATCAGCAAACCGTTTCAAGTCGAAGAAGTGCTGGTGCGCGTTGAAAATCAACTGGCGCTGCGTCAACTACAAGTGCAACTCCAGCAGCGCAATCACCAGTTAGAAGCGGTCGAAGCAGACCTGCGCCGCGCTTTAGAGCAAGAGCAGGCACTCAACCAGCGCATCGAAGAACTGGCAACGCTGGAGGAGCGCAACCGGATTGCCCGTGATATTCACGATTCGTTAGGGCATGCGCTCGTTGCCCTTAATATCCAAATGGAAATGGCTTTAGCATTGTGGCAGCAAGACCCAGACCGAGCATTCACAACATTGGTTGAGGCGAAGCAACTGGGTTCGGATGCGTTGCAGGCGACGCGCCAATCGGTTTCTGACATTCGTGCCGATCCATTGCAGGGGCAGTTGTTGGAGGAGGCGATCGCCGCCCTCACACAAGATTTCCAGCGTACGACTGGTGTGCAGCCAGCTTGCGAGATTAATGTCGCCCAACCCCTGTCTCATGCAGTAAGTACTGCGGTCTATCGCCTGGTGCAGGAAGGACTAACGAATATTTGCAAGCACGCCAATGCTACAGCCGTAACGATTCAACTGCAATTGATGGAGGCTGGCTTGGTGGTGACACTGCAAGACAATGGCAAGGGCTTTCAAGCCGACGCGGCTGTCTCTGGCTTTGGTCTTCAGGGTATGCGAGAGCGTCTTCAAGCTCTGGGTGGCACACTGGACATCACCAGTGAACTGGGAGCAGGTTGCCGCTTAACAGCTTTGCTACCGTCAAAAATTAAAAATTAACAACTAATATCCAAAAATTGGCAAATAGCGAGATAGTGGGAAGCAGGCTTTGTTCCGACCGCTCCTTCCAGTGACCCATGTCGATGATCCGCGTCCTGTTAGTTGAAGATCAAGAAATTGTCCGCCGCGGTTTGAAGACCTTACTTGAGATCAAAGCCGATTTTCAGGTCGCTGGTGAAGCGGGCAATGGGCAGCAGGCGATCGCACAACTTGCAGCGTTGCACGCTCAGGCGCAGATGCCCGATGTCATCCTGATGGATCTCCATATGCCTGTGATGGATGGCGTGACAGCAACCCAGCTCATCTGCCAGCAATATGTCGGCGCAAAAATCCTGGTTTTTACGACCTTTGACGATGTGAAATATGTCGCTGAAGCGCTGCGCTGGGGAGCCAAAGGCTATCTCTTGAAAGATACACCGTCTGAGGAACTGGCAGAGGTGATCCGCTCGATTCATCGAGGCTACACACAGTTTGGACCGGGCATTTTAGAGAAAATGATTGCTGCTGGATCGACTGTTGCTGCTGAACCCATTGTTGCAGCGGATCAGCAGCTTGACCTCCCACCCGGTTTAACCAATCTGACCCTTAGAGAGCGGCAAGTCCTACGCATGGTTGCGATCGGTTCCAGCAACCGCGAAATTGCTCAAGCCCTTTTTCTCTCAGAAGGAACGGTACGCAACCACATTTCCCATATTTTGATGCGGCTGGAGTTGCGCGATCGTACGCAGGCAGCGATCGTGGCGAATGCCTTTCTTCACTGGCTGGATGCACCCGACCCACCTGAAAGCTAACTGTAGCGATCGACCTATATCCGGCACCCGCTACCCCACACTTAGCTCTAGAGACAAGATGCGTCTGGAAAGGCGATCGTCTCCCAAAGCTGATGGCTCACTACAGTTCTACGATGTCTTCCTCTAACGCTGAGAGGGGTAGTTTGGGGATCGTCAGGCTGGTAATGCGCTCGTCTGGGTCAAGTTGCAAGAGGCGATCGCCCGGTTCATCGCGCCCCTTTAGAGGCACTTCACTGCCAACGAGCCGCGCCATGCGATGCGTGCTGGTTAGTAGCGTAGCGGCAGTATCGGGTGCCACTGCCACCATGCCAGCCAGCGCATCAGTCTTGTTGGTAAAGCGAATGGATTGTGTACCCAGGTCGCCAACCGTGGAGAGACGAAGTGTGCCGATCGCCAGTCGCTTAGCATCGCCCTGCTCGGACAGCAGTAGCAGATCGTCACCTTGATAAATGAGCGTATAACCGACCAGCTTTTCTTGCTTCCGCAGGCGAATCGCCAGATTGCCCTGCGCGACTCGGCTCAGTAAAGGCAGTTGTTCATCATTAATGATCAGCCGCAGTAAGCGCCCACCTGCCGTTGCCAGCACTAGCTGATCACCAACCTCTGTCAAATTGATGTAGGCTAGCTGGTCGTCTGGCTTTAGCTTCAGCACGGTGAGTCCTCGTCCTGTTAACTCACCCAATTCCGCCAGAGGCAACCGTTTGATGCGTCCCTGCTGCGTCACTAGCAAGAGCGCGGTATCGTCTAACGTCTCAGGCAGCACAAAACAGCCAATGACAGAGGCAGGATCACTCTGCGCCGAGGGTGGGAGCAATGTGATTAAGGGCGCTCCCCGCGACTTGCCTGATACTTGCGGTATATCGCTGATGCTGAGCGGATACGCCTTGCCGCTGCGAGTCAGTACGACTAACGTTTGTCCAGTTGTCGCAAGCTCCGTTTGGGCAACAAAATCATCGCTTTCGTCTAGTACCTGTGTTGGTTTGTCTACTGCTTTTTGCTGGCTACGCTGAAAGGCTTTGGGCGTAATGCGGCGAATGTAACCACGCTGGGTCAGTTCAACGACTGTTTCTTCAACGTCGGCTTCCTGGGAGGGCGCATCAGTATCGAGGGGGGGGCTGTCGATCGTCAGTTGCTCACCCAACTCTAACTGTTGACTCTTACCTCCCGCTTCCCGCTTCCCGCTTCCCGCTTCCTGACTCCCACTAGCAATAATCCTGGTGCGTCGTGGATCGGCGTATTTCTTCTTCAACGATCGCAGATCTTTTTTCAGCACCTTGAGTAGTTCGCGCCGATCGCCCAATAAGCGCTGGAGTTCTCGCATCCGGGCGGTCAACTCGTCAAATTCGGCTTGCAGGCTTTGCCGCTCAGTGCCAATTAACCGTCGCAGCGGCATCGAGAGAATGGCATCAGCCTGACGATCGCTCAAGTCAAGCCGTTCTTGAAACTGCATTTTGGCAGTGCTGCCATCGGGTGCATGGCGCAGAATATCGATCACTGCATCCAGATTGGTCAGTGCCAGCAACAGTCCTTCGACAATGTGAAGGCGCGTTTCTGCTTGGCTCAATTCGTGGCGATAGCGACGGGTGAGCGTGTCTTCTCGGAAACTTAAAAACTGTTGGAGTAGTTCTCGCAGTGGCATCTGGCGGGGTTGCCCATCGGCAAGTGCCAGCATAATGGTGCCAAAGTTTGACTGTAGTGCGGTCTGGCGATAGAGGTTATTGAGAAGCTTTTGGGGGCTAATCTCCCGACGTAGCTCGATGACGACTCGAATGCCATCGCGATCGCTCTCGTCGCGCAGATCGGCAATGCCTTCCAGCCGTCCCTGATTGACTAGCTCTGCCATCTTTTCAATCCAGGCAGCTTTGTTCACCTGGTACGGCAGTTCGGTGACAATTAATGCCGTGCGTCGGTGTCGTCCGCGACCAATCTGGAGTTCTTCCACCTGTGCCACACCCCGCACGGGAATGCTACCTTTACCTGTGGCGTATGCCTCCTGAATGCCCTCAATACCAATGATTTCGCCACCTGTCGGGAAGTCGGGACCGGGGATCAGTTCAAAGAGCTTGGCATCTGACAGATCAGGGTGATCAATCAGCGCCACCAACCCATCGACAATTTCCCCCAGATTATGGGGCGGAATATTGGTTGCCATGCCCACGGCAATCCCAGAGCAGCCATTCAGCAATAAATTCGGCAGTTGAGCTGGCAGAACCACTGGCTCCTGCTGGGAATTATCAAAATTCCCCATAAAGTCAACGGTGGCTTCGCCAATCTCACCGAGCAAGGCTTCATTCCCCACCACCGCCAAGCGAGTTTCGGTATAACGCATTGCCGCCGGGGGGTCATTGTCCACAGAGCCAAAGTTGCCATGACCCGCGAGCAGAGGGTAGCGGCTAGAAAAATCCTGGACCATTCGCACCAGGGCATCGTAGACTGCCTGATCCCCGTGGGGATGGTACTTACCCAAAACATCCCCGACAACCCGAGCACACTTGCGGTAGGGTCGCTCTGGGACCAGT
>JBGTJW010000193.1:0-38163 GCA_041744955.1 Stenomitos sp.
GTCAAACAAGTCGGGCAGCGTATCAAGATCACAGGAGCGCAGTGGGAAAAGGACAACGTATCACAGGTGCTCAAGCAGCGCTGTGCCTACCTGAATGGTCAATTCTCAAAATGAGTCTTACAAAACTGGGATGCACTCGAAGAGAGTCTTTAATACCTACAGTTCCCTTAATTGATTCTTGCAATAGGTACTCATAAACGAACTGCTTACGCACGCTACGAGATTTAAGGTCTTCCTGATTATTTTTATCCTGGAAATAAGAAGCATCGTGATATTTGATGTCAATAATTTCAAATTGGAAGACTTGTTTTATAAAGTCCGAAAACTCGGCCTGGATACTATCCCAGGTGACCGAACGAAGAAGAGATGCCTCCAACACATTGGGTGAGTTATAGTCAAATCTCTCTACTCCTAGTGAGTTTTTCAAATAGTCCTTAAGACCCTTAAAAGTCCAAATACTCTGCTTAATAGCTACAGAGTAGATATGGTTGAAATACATCATTGCCGACCATCGGTCAGGCCAATCTATTTCTTCTACTGGCCAGTAGGAGTAAAACTTCTTACGCAACGGTCGCCCAACCTGTAGTTCGAAGGCATCGTGTGTATAAAATTTTTTCAACTCGTTAATAGTATGATATCCAGTTGGTTGATCAACGTAGGCAATTTTAATCTCTCTTGTTTTAATAAAGCTAGCGTAGAAAGTTGTCCAAAAGCCAAAGTCATCCCAAGTTCTTCTGCTCAGGGAATAAACTGTCTTTGCTGTTGTCGATCTAGTACAAGATGGAAATACTACTGCGTCAGGTCTGAGCTTCCTCCCATTGCACTCAAAGGCATTTAACAGATCAAAGACCTTAGGGACGGCGTCTACTTGCTGAAGGGCAGAATCTGACAAAAATTGTCTGTCTAGCCAGCTTAAAGAATCAGGACTAGTAGTCTTAGCCAGATAGGTGAGACACATAGACTCCCAGACCATATGGAAGTTATTAATGCCCCAGATATTTCCATCGTCAGCTAGTTGCCACTTACCATACAAGAAGTGTTCAATTGCTTCATAGAAGGTGTAGTAGTCCTCATCCTTAAGCGGCGTGTGATGGTCAATCGTATCTAATGCATCCTTCAGCTCATTCAGCGCAATCTCATAATCCTGCTCATTGAACAGGCTGAGTTCAATGCCCAGATAGTGCTGGCGAAACTGCTCTGATAGTGACTTCACCTCAGAGCTTACTTCATCTCCAAGTCGAGTTTTGACCTCCCACACTAGGTAGCAGTACATTGCCACAATATCAGTGGATTCAAACTGCACTTGTGGGCGGGGAAGAGTCATAGTGTCCACATAAATGTTGCCATTACTTAAAAATATTCCCTGATGTATAAAGCGATGAAGATGACTGTAGTCCAAGTTTTCAGTGCGCCTCAACCGGTAAACGAGGGCTGCTATTTTAAGTTCATCGTAAGCATCTAGCAAAGCACCTACCATATCCAACTTGGCGTAGAAGATTAGAGGTTCATCTGTGCCTGTAGTGGTGGTTGCACCTTCTTCCCCCCTTAGGACACCATCCCGGTCAGATGTTTTCAGGCGCAATTGATCAGGATTAAGGTAGCCTTTCTCGACACAGATTGCTTTAAACTGGCGCATGATTCGATAAAGGCTAAAGAACAAATCACGCTTCTGGTTATAAGTGCTGACCGCGGATGCGGTGTAGCCTCTAGGTAAATGCAGTTCCACAGAATTGCCTTCTTTCGCAATTCCAACAAAGGAGTAAGCCTCATCAACAGTAGGTTGCAGTTCATTAAAGTTCAGCATCGATCAACCCGTCAGAAAGGCGGGAAAGGGTTCATTTCTAGAATGTGATTGATAAAGGGTTCCGCTTGACTAGTAAAATCATCAAACGTAATCAATTTGATGTCTTTGCCGGATGCTTCTGACAACACCTTCTCAAGCGGACGACGGTCTCTTACAAATATAGTGTCCCATAGATAAAACAGAAGCTTGTTTTTAACCTGCTGAAGAGTAATTTGCCCATCTACAGGTTTGATAAACCACCAACCAATTTGTTTATCTTCAAGGCGTCGGATACTTTGATGCTGCGATTTTATAAAGTTATTTAGCGCGACGATGCATTCAGTCCATAAAACCTTATTGTCGTCGGAAAGCGTCAATTTTAAGTCTAGAAGCTCACTTGGGGCATCCCGAGGGTCGTGGGGAGCTGCAATGTATTCCCAGTCCCAACGCCGTTTAAAGGCACTATCCAAGTAATAGATGGACTCATCTGAGGTGTTGATGGTACCAACAATAGAGAGGTTGGAAGGGAGGCTAATCTTGTGTTGACGTAGTAGATTTAGCAACCGTAACCCATCGGTGTTAGATCGCTCTCGCAGATACCGTTCAAGATCGTTGCAAAATTTATCAAAGGAGGTGTCATCTACCTGAAGCACATCGTAAGGGGTTACATTTGCTCGGTAGTTCATCGAGTTGAATAATCCAATCATTTCTAGATCTGACAAGTCAATCTCATAGGATGACCAGCCATCATCTTCACGATCAAGCAATTGAAACACTGTACCGAATATGGCAGAAGAATTGCCCCGGTTCAGTTCGTCAATAACTAGGAGGCACTTGGGAAGTGGAATGGATTCATTCTTAAAGCGTTCTAGGTCAACATAGTCTAATATGCTGCGGTAGGCTTTTCCCAACGCTCGCAAAAAATGACCAGGATAGTACTTATAGGTAACACTATTACCCTGTCCATGTGGGAGTAATTTCCCCATGAAGTCCCCGTAGGTGTATTCGGGGTGAAACACAGTCTTGATGATATTAGGGGAGGTTCTAGTCGTTGGGTCTAACTCGATGCCCAATTCCTCGGTAGCAATTTGACGTACTTGGTAACTCTTGCCGATACCAGGGCTACCAAACAGAATCTTTTGAATAGGGGTTCCCATAAGAGGTGAGGGTATGCAACTACTTCAATCTACCCTCACCGAGCCGCGAATCAGCCTAAAACTTTGAATGATACCTAACTCTTTACCCATTGATTGAAGCCACTTGTGGTTTGGCTAATGTACTGGTAGCGGCAGACCGGAAACGCTAAAGAACCATTTATCCTTTTCAGGTAATCCTTGCTTGACAGAGGACGACCGAAAGGTAGTGGCTCTTTGTCCTGCTTTCCCAAAGCTTTCGTAGCCTCAGCAATTAAAATCGGATCTCCTGATTTGAGGGAAGCTCGCGGCCGAGCTCGAAACCTCCTGCTTCTTCGGTAGGCATAGCCTCCCTACAAGTAAATATTCAACACGCGCATTCTCTCGCAGGAGTTCAAATTCTTCTAAGCCCGTACGGAGAAATACAACAATTATTTCTCCTGCTTTGGATTTCCCCTTGTATCCTTTATACAAAGTGTCTTCCGCTACAGATTGCGTCTGGGCGCATCGGCAGGCGGGAGCGACACAAGTTTATTGGGTAAAACAAAACAGGCAGGAATCCTTCATCCCTCGCTTCATTAAGCCGCTTAGGGTACCATAAATCTTTGTGAGTAAGAGAGTAGAGAGTACTACCGCCGCAAGTCATGAACCTTGTGGAAGCCTGTCATGCTTCAAAGGAATAAGGAACCTCATTGAGTAATTGGTGCGGTTCTTCGTCTTGCGGTAATTCACTCCATAGTGCTGTACTTTGCCGTATGCTTACCGAAGAACCATGTCCAAGGATAAGGTGATCAAGCACTGGCACCCCTAGAAATCGCCCTGACTCAAGAAGTATTCTGGTCAGTGCGATGTCCTCTCTGCTTGGATTGAGATCGCCACTTGGATGATTATGAGCGACAATGATGCGGGTCGCTCGGTGCCGCAACGCTTCCCCAAAGATGTCTCGCGGGTAAGCGATCGTCTCAGTAGTGCTTCCAATCGTAATGACTCTCCGGGCAATGATCCGGTGTTTCACGTCAAGAAAAAGAGCTGCAAAGCGCTCCTCTGCGGCCCACATTAACTCGGCAGCAAAAGCAGACGCTGCGACCTCTGGGTCGTCAATTATCGTTCCAGCCGGAGGCGTTGGGTGAAACACGCGCTTACCAAACTCGATCGCAGCGATAAGAGCAGCAGCGCTCAGAGGCGTAACTCCTGCAACCCTCATGAGTTCATACGCCGTAAGATGTCGCAAGTAGGCGAGGGGGTGAGCTGCTCCTTCAGTGCAAAGTGCCAGCACATCGCGAGCGCGATTGAGCGCCACAACCGGAGCTTCATCTTCTGTCTTAATTAAAAGGGAGATAAGTTCAGCAAGAGAGAGAGAATGAGCCCCTTGTTCAAACAATTTTCCCTGTGGGCTCTCTCCGTCCAAAGAATCTACAGAAGGTAAAAAGCAGTGAGGGCCTGAAAGATCACCAGTACTTGGATGTCCCTCTCCCGAAGTGAGGCTCTCAGTGGCTAAGTCACACTGAATCTCGTCCCTATTATCCGGGAAGGTCTCTGGCTCAGCCATCAGTCTATTTGGTGCCTCGCTAAAATTCGGCCACTCTCATCACAGAGGAAAGAGCTTTAGCGATCGCTTATCAAAGAAAGATAAAACTTTCAAAGAAAAAGTACAGCCCAAGAGAGCTGTACCTGCGGGAAAATACTTCGGATGCCTCAACTGTTGGACTTAGGTCTCATGAAAGGAGACGGATAACTTTAAGTATCAGGTGGCAGTGAGCACCCCTCTTACCCATCTCCGCGTACTTCCTTAGTCGTGAGGCCGAAGCTGAGAAATCTTGAGCTTGTCGGCATAGCTACTGTCAATAATCTGCGTTGATGTATCACACCACTTTGCGATTACGCCGCTCGGAACCCCTTTTATAAGCTGGGTAGTGATAAACGTGTCTCTGCACGAGTAGGGGGTGGTGTCAGGTTTAATCGGGTCAACTATATTCGTCCACGCACGGCGTGCGAAATTTCGGTAATTAATGGAGCCGCCATCCCGTGAAGTAAACACCAGATCCTCTGGGTCTGAATTTTCCGGCTTTATCGATTTGAGAAGTGTTTGCACCCGTGTAGACACAGCAACTCGCCGGGTACGGTTATTTTTGCTCCCCTGAGACCTGATTCTTTGGTTACCAATTTGTACCATTGAACTTTCAAAGCTCACAAAATCACAGTCTTTTGAGACGTGCTTCCACTGAAGACCAACTGCTTCACTCGGACGGCACCCAACAAAAAAAAGAAACTCAACAAGAGGGGCATAGTGTCGGTAGTTCATACCTTTCCTCCCGTCACCTTTAAATGCCTTAATGACCCGCTCTCGTTCTTCTTCACTAAACGCATTCGCCTGTGGATCTACCTGGTAGCGGTACCGAGGCATCTCTTGAGCCATTCCCTCGAACGGATTCGATGAAATCAACTGGTGCTTGACTCCCCACCGACAGGCCGCAGCAAGGTACATGAGTCCGTCCTTTGTCCGGTACATTGTAGTGACCTTCTCTAATGCCTGTTTGACTATCAAGGGCTCATCGATAGTCAAAGTACCAATCTTCTCAAACAGACGGGTGAGATGCTGATACTTATCAAGAGTCTTTAGTTTCAAGCTTGGCGCTTTATGAGCAGCAAACCGATTCCATAGCTCCAGCGCTGTCATACTTCGAGTCTTGAGTGGCTCAACCACGGTGAGAGTAGGTGGCTGTGGCCGCCCATACTTCATGAGCGTGTAATCGAAACGCTCAAGCGCGATGTCTGACTCAATCAACTTGGCTTTGGCTTGAACCGCTCGTCGATTTACATCAGTGTCAGCAAGCTCTGTGGAAAGATATTTTTGCTTACCATCAAAAAGTTGTCGGGGTAACCGTAACCGTAACCTTCCTCGATACGTTTCAATCCCTACCGAGCCTTTCGGGGCTCTTCCAGAACTGTTGTTGTACATGGGTGACTACCTGTAAGGAATGGGAAATCAACATGAACAGACGTACTAGCGGTCTTGATAGTCAAATGATAGTCAAAAACTCGCTGAAGTTGTCTGAAATGGCCCAATCTTTACAAATGTACTACTGCTTTGAGCGGAAATAGTGGTGCCAAAAACGAAAGCCCTGAGAGGCTTTCGCGTCCTTCAGGGCTTTTGTTTCAAGGCTTTTCGATTGTATGGGCGATACTGGATTCGAACCAGTGACCCCTTCCGTGTGAAGGAAGTGCGCTACCACTGTGCTAATCGCCCAAGGATTCTCAATCTATCACAGGCTGGGTAGGGGTACAACAAATCTCATTCATCTTGAGGGCACTCGTTCCATAGGCTGGTAGTCTGGCGCAGGCTTAAGAAATTGCCGTTGCCCAGGATGAGGTGATCGAGCAAAGGAATGCCAAGATAATCAGCCCCTGAAAGCAGTTGGCGTGTGAGGCTGATGTCTTCGTTGCTGGGTTCCACATTGCCAGAGGGGTGATTGTGCGCCACGATGACCCGCGTTGCGCCCTGTTTAAGGACAGCGCGGAAGATGTCGCGGGGATGGGCAAGGGTTTCTGTGGCAGTGCCGATCGTGATAACCTGCGTTCCCAGCAAGCGATGTTTGACATCCAGCATGATGATGGCAAAGCGTTCTTGGGCTTGCCACATGAGATCTTGGCTCAGGGCAGCCGCGGCGATGGAGGGATCATCGACGATCGTATATTCGGCTGGACGGGATTGAAACACACGCTTACCCAGTTCGATCGCTGCCAGAATGGTCGCTGCCTTGGCTTCACCAACCCCTGAAATGGCGGTTAATTCTGGAATGCTAACCTCTCGCAGCGCGGAGAGTGGGTCGTGCTGATGCTTGCCAACAAATTGCAGGATGTATTGTCCCAAGCCAACCGCAGAGAGTTTGCCGGGTCCCTGCCCTGTAGCAAGAAGAATAGCCAACAGTTCAGCCGTAGCCAGATGTTTTGCTCCGTAGGCAACCAGACGTTCGCGTGGACGTTCGCTCGCAGGCATATCTGCGACTTTCAAACAATAAGTCATGCACCCAGCGTTTATTGCAAAGAGACGATTATTTAGTTATGCCCACCTAGAGGTCTGCATCTCACAAGGGCAACAGGAAAGCATAGTCATGAAAAAATCGCCCCAGAGGTCAAGGTCTGGGGCGATCGCTGAATGATTCCGTTACTTACTCCGGTCAAGAAACGAAGTGCAATACACTACGCTTCGTAGGTCGGTGTGCCGCTAAACTTCAGCTTGGCAGGTTCAGGATTGCTGCCAATGTTGCGTGCATTGGTATTAACTTGTGGGCGACCGGCGTTAACCTTCTCTGGGAAAACACCGTCTTTAGGATGCAGATACTCAAGCTCACCGTTGGGGTAAACCCGATAAACTTTGTAGTCTGTAATCTTAAACTTTGCGCGCAGTTGCTGACCGCCAAGGGCAATGCACTGCTCTTTGCGAGCTAGATAAAGTAGGTTTTCACCTTGCTTCATCACGGCTGCGCCGCCCGTTGGCATTTCAAAGACTTGCTCTTTAGGGCTTGTCCAGGTAATCGCGTATTTTTCTTCAACAAGTGCTTTTGTTAGCAGTCCGCCTGTGCTACCGCCAAAGATAGGGGCTTGTCCAGAAAGAGTTTCTGCCATTTGGATGTCTCTCTCGATATTTTACAAAATCGTATCACTGAGTTTGTCATGCTCTGATCACGTGTGGCGGTAACTGTAACAGTTGTTAGCAATTGGGGCGACATCAAGGCATTGCTGAAGCAAGAAATTGTTAGCCGCATCCCGTCAGTTGCTTCTTACACGAGAGATTTTGCTTCTCCCCGTTTTAGTTTGGGTGCGCTTTTCGTCTGGTTCGCTACGGACGATCGGAATGGTGAAATGAAACTGGCTGCCCCGGTCTTTGCCTGCGGATTCTGCCCAGATGCGTCCACCCAGCCCCGTAATGATTTGCCGACAGATGGCAAGCCCCAAGCCAGTACCGCCTGTCGTACGCCGTAAAGCGCCTTCTTCCTGATAGAAGCGATCGAACACCGTTTCGAGACGGTTGGGTTCGATGCCACGTCCGGTATCAGCGACCGTCACTTCCAGCATTTGCCTGCCATTGGCGTGAGCTTGAATCATAATGCGCCCCTGCGGTTCTGTGAATTTGCAGGCATTGTCTAGCAGTTTGGAGAGCACTTCGACCACCCATTCGCCATCCGTTTTCAAAAGGGGAAGGTCAGGTGATACCTGCGCGGTAATTTCAGGCAGATCGCTTTGGCGTTGACGAGTGCGAATGCTGCTGAGTGCAAGGTCTACACATTCTTGTAGCGGTAGAGCTTCGAGATGCCACTGCACGCGACCGCTTTCAAGCTGCGACAAAGTCAGAAAGTCTTGCACGAGCTTTCGCATTCGTTCTGTGTCAGTGAGGGCAGACTGGAGCATCACCTGGCGTAGCTCTGGGGGCATATCAGGTTCGGTAGAGAGGCTTTCCAGGCAAATCTGAATGGTGGATAGGGGGGTGCGAAGTTCGTGCCCGGTAATGGCGATGAGGTTGCTACGGGTCAGATCGAGAGCTTCAAGCTGTTGATTCAGATCTTCCAGATTGGCATACGCTTCTGCCTGGATGAGGGCAACACCGATTTGAGCCGCGATCGCGTCTACTAGACCCAGTTCTGCGTCTGTCCATTCGTGGAGTGTGCCACCACAGGTATGCAGTTCGACCATGCCCAGAAGCCGATTTTGGTGCATCACGGGCACCATCAACCAGGATTCAATCGTCCAGCGCTGCACGACTGATTCGGACTGAGAGCCTGTAGCGGACGATCGGGTTGGCAACACCAGGCGATCATCTTCTAACACCCAGGGATCTGCCTGAGCATCGGCAACGTACACGCGCTCTTTTCGCTGTACGACTTCTTGAAACAAAGGATTATCCTGCAAAGCCCAGCGTTGCCCCAAAAGCGAACCGGACGCTGCACCTAAGTACTCGTGCTGAATCACCACATGAGTATCAGTCTCTTTGCAGCGGTAGATGAGGCAGCGGCAGATTCGCAAAGCCTGCCCTAGTTCTCGCACAGCAACGGTGAAAATTTCTTCGGGATCAAGCGATCGCCGGATGGCAGTAGTGATGGAGTTCACCAGGCGCTCTTTACGTTCTTTGGCGGCGATCGAGCGATAGGCCTTCAGCAGCTTGTACTGTCCGGCTTGCAGATAGGTGACCAGACGCTCGGCAAACGGCTCCGGATCGGCATCGTTAGAACCAGTCTGTTGCTCAATCTGAAGCTGTGCTTTCGCCTGAGCAAGCTTTGCCCCCAGTTCTGGGCGATAGGGCAATATCCGGTCAAGTAACAAATTTGCGGCGATGCAAACGGTCTGGCGATCGAACGTCCAGATGCCTTCAAACCGTCTCGCTTGATCAGTGGCAAGGGGCATTGTTGCATCGGCAGTGGCAACGGGAACCTGCTTTTCGCGACAAATCAGGCAGGCGGCATAGCGAGGACCAACAACGACCAGATGCCATTCTTGCGCCAGGGCATCCGTCGGGACAAAGGCGATCGTTTCGTACTGGTCGGAACGGTTGGTAAAATCAGTTTCGGGTGCTGCCAGCACGTAGACCTGCTCTGCCCGCTCTGAAATGCGTGAGTAGCGATGCGCCTCTTGACGGTAAAAGCGTTCGCGCTGGAAGCTAGCAATCACCAGTGAACAATCAACGCCCGCCAGCACCTGATCTTCCATGGCATGAGAAAGCGCGGTCAGGGATGACTTGAAGTAAAGCTGGGGTCTGAGGTCAGGTAAGGCCTGCAGCAGATCTTCCAGGACGGAAGTAGGGTTGCTCATCGAGGTTAACTCTACTCGTTGATGCGGAGAACAGTCCCCAGCAATTGGAGGTCTTAACTCTGATAGTACATTGCTTCCGGCTGACCAGGGTTGTTTCAACACACCGATTGATCAGGTTTCAGCCAGATGCTTGAGCTTATCAAGTGACTACGCTCACTATATCGTCTCCTTACCTGACAGCGATCGTCCAATTTTGACCCGATGGTTCCGTCTGTCCATAGCAGTTATTTCCACAACCCTGCACAGGCTTTAATCGCCACAGGTCAAACCAGGAGCCTAAAACGCTATTCTAGCTAGAACGGAGAAAGGCTAAAGCAGTGCGTCATCCCATTGATATTCTGATCTTGTCGAATGGACCAGGAGAGTTGGCAACCTGGGTCAAACCGATGGTGCAGGCATTACGCCAGCAATTAGGTGACGATCGCAGTCAGGTTCGGCTTTCGGTTGTCCTCTCGCCCTGCGCGAATGCCAGCGGGCAAGAAGCCGCGATCGCCCGTCGCTATCCCGAAGTCGATCGGGTGCAGGAGGCAGAGCATTTCTTTCCGTTTCTGCTGTGGGGCAAAACGGCTGAAGCCTGGGACTGGCGATCGCACGGTGTTGTCCTCTTCCTTGGCGGGGATCAGTTTTTTCCCGTTGTCCTTAGTAGACGGTTGGGCTACCGTAGCGTCATTTATGCCGAGTGGGAAGCCCGCTGGTATCGCTGGGTCGATCGTTTTGGTGTCATGCGCGAAGACATTCGCACCCGTGTACCGCAGAAGTACACCCATAAATTTACTGTGGTCGGTGATCTGATGGCAGAAGCAGGGCGGGAGGACAGGAACATAGAAGCAAGGACGGAGAGCGAAGAGACTGCCTCATCCCACCGCAAAGCGGAAGCAAGCTACAGCCCTTATCCCTCCCCTTTGATCGGTCTCCTTCCTGGCTCCAAACCGACAAAGCTCGCCCTGGGAGTACCCCTTTGTCTGGCGATCGCAGAACAGGTTGCTGCCATTCGACCAGGCACGCGGTTTGTGATTCCTGTAGCGCCTAGCCTGACGCTAACCACTCTCGCAATGTTTGCCAACGCCAAGGAGAATGCCGCGATCGATGAACTGGGCTGGGCTGCGGCTGAGTTGGTGTTGCCGACACGACCGGACGAGCGTCCGTTTCTCAAAACGGCTGCGGGTCTGCAAGTCGAGCTATGGACAGAGGCTCCGGCTTACACGCTGCTGTCGCAATGCAGCCTGTGCCTGACGACGGTCGGCGCAAACACTGCTGAATTGGGCGCATTGGCAGTGCCGATGCTGGTGCTGATACCGCTTCAGCAGATCGATCGCATTCGCACCTGGGACGGCATACCGGGTCTACTGGCAAACTTACCAGTCATAGGGGGACGAGTTGCTGCCATGATGACGCACCTGGCGTTAAAACGGTTGGGGCGGTTGGCATGGCCGAACATCTGGGCACACGCCGAAATTGTGCCAGAACTGGCTGGCGATTTGCAACCAGAAGCCATTACCGCGATCGTCCTGGACTTGCTTGATCACCCAGACAAGCTGAAGGAAATGCAAACAAACCTCCGCCGTGTCCGTGGACAAGGAGGCGCAGCCGCAAAGTTGGCACAAGTCGTAGTAGAAACGTTAGCAAACGATGAGGCAATTGAAGCTTGACACCTTTGACTGGTGTTGTTGGAACCAAGCAAGCGTTGCTTCAAACTTGAAAGATGTCTAAACTTCGATCGCTCAAACCGCCCTACTGCCGCACATACAGCGTATAGGCTCGTCGCAGACCCGGTGTCGCAGCGCCAATCCAGACTTTGTACGTGCCTGCCTGCCAGTCGGTATCCGCAAGGCTGGCATCTTTCCCAGCTTTGGAATCATCACTGCAACGCACACTCCCCTGCGGACCCTGAACGACCAGCGTGGTATCGCTACCGCCACTATTGACGCGCAACTTCAAACTAGAGACGTTTTGTTGCAGAGTCAGGATGTGATCTGGGTTTGGGTCGCCAAAGCCACGGCACCTGTTGTTGTTACGATCGCGATTACTCACGATCGCAGGCAGCGAGGTTGTCCCGCCCGTAGTACCTGTTAATGACCCCGACGGCTTCTCAGCGCTCAATGTAAGACTACCAAAATTGGCTTGTCCCAGAGCTGGCAAGGCACTCAAAACTGCCAGTGAGACTAGCCAAGCACTCCATTGCAAGCGATTTGCCATAACCATCTCCCCCTTTTCGTAACGGATGTTATGTGTGACCTGATGCAGGGCTTTCAGTGTGCGATCGCTCATACGACCCTATTACCATCATCCCTTGCGTCTCGTGACGATGATGCATTGCTTATCACATCAGTATTCATGACAGCCGCCTCAACGCTAAGGTCAGTGGTCGGCTCAATGAGATCGGAGGCTTAATCTAGACCAAAACTCACATTGGCTCAGGCATGGCTGCTGTTTCCATTGACTCTGCTTAGAGAGCGAAGTTCCCTCAGCCTTACATAGTCAGACTTATGGCTAGTACGTGATGAAAGTTTGCGGTAAGGAGTGAAAGTGAGCGTTTTGGTGGCAGCACAGTAGTATAAATGCGATCGGCTTCATCCTGTCTTGTTGCCTTTTTCAGAGTAAGCTTACTGACGCTTCATCTCTGCTTCAAAGGAAACGGAAAAGCCACAACGTTACTTTAAGGTTTCCTCACTTTTATGGCTGTGTTGCGCTGGAAGAATGCCATAGAATGTAGTTAACAAGCATAAGCTGCTCTACTCTCAAAACGTCACGTTACCAGGTAATTAGCCAAGGGTCGCTACATCCAGGTTAACATCCCAAGTCTCTACCAGCGCGTGTTTTAGCATCTATCATTGGTTCCGGCATACGCCACAAGCGGTTCACTTTGTGGCATAGGATTGAATTAAGAGAAAGGTCAATGATGGTAATGCCTGCGTTTTTTATGAGTGCGCCGTTGCTGGCTGCATTGATGCCAGTGCTTTCAGGGCTTCAGCAGTATGAGAGATGAAATCCTAGACCGACAGCCAGAACTCGTTGAGTATGCTGGCAGTCGTGACGTTTTGACTCAACTGAACAGTGGTCAACTGCTAATGGTCAATAGTCGCAGACGCAATGGACTGATCATTTACAAGCGGTTTCACGCTGAGTTTGCTGGACCAGGAGCAGCGATCGGCAGTTTCTTCGATGTTGATTGCCAGCGTGCGGTTGCAGTCGGTGATCTCTCCCTTGTCTATCCAGAGACACAGGAAGAACGCCAAAATGCCTATAAGATTCGACGACAGTGGATTCGCTTAACGCAGCAGTTGACCGATAACCCGGTGCCGTTGCAGCGGGCACAAATGATTTTGAACCAATTTGAGAACTATTTTGGTGCTGAGATGGTGGCGGAGTTACCCGACGAGGCATTCGCCTTGCTCGTTGGCGTTTTGCCACAAACCGTCAAGATGATGCGACGAAGTACTGACAACCTTGAGCTTAAAGTCAAGTTTTGACAGACGTTGTCGCTTCTGATCCAGACATCAACGACAGTGATCTACTGTCCGAATGATAGGGCAGACGGTTTGAGGTGTCGGTCTTTTCACTAATCTGAGATTAATTTTTAGGGTTAGTTAACTTGCAGTTGCAGTCAACTAACCCTTGTCGCTCTTTTGTCTCCAGTCAAACGATCGATCGCGCTTAGGCTGGATAGATGCGTAGACGGCGATTGGGTTCGTCGCCAAAACTGCGAGACTTCAGGTGGTAGTGTTCTACTAACTCATGCTGCATCTTGCGGACGATCGCAGAGCGGGGTAAAAGTTCCACGGGTTGTCCCTTAGGAATAACGATTTGTTCAACGGCGAGTCTAGCTTCTTCCAGTGCTTCGATTTCGTCGTCACTGCCGCTGCTAGAAAAGAGACTGAGGTCGGCAATATCAGGCGTACCAGAGTCATCAATATCTAGCATTCGTCGCAAACCGTGAGCAATTTGAGGAATGGTGCTGGCTTTAATGGTGTGGATTGGCACCTGGCGCGCCTTAGCAATATGACGCAGCTTGGAATGATTTTTGACATGCGATCGCAATGCCAAAACAGCATCGGCATGGTCAATATCTTTGGTCAATACCACAGGTAGACTCAGCGTACGAATCACCTGATCAAGCTGATGGCGACTGACTGCGTAGGGGTAGACGTGCAGTATATCCTCACCGTTGGGACCCACGCGCCGCCCTAGCCCTGCGTCACCAAAGGTTGCAACAGCTTCGTCATCCAGCACCTCATGCAAAAAGGTGGCGTTACTGCCAAAGTGATCTTGCAGCGATTCGTCCAGCATCTGTTCAAATTGCTGCTCATCTGGCGACAGTTCTGACACCGTTGGGGATGGTGGGCGCATCTGCCCGGACGATCGCCAGCCACGACTTTGTACTCCACCCAGCCGGGGGCTACCCATGAACGCCGAGCGATCGCTCACAGCACTCTGGCTACCCAGTGGATTCAGGGTCGTGCGGGCGGGTGTCAGTCCACTACGGGTCGATCGCCGTCCCGCAGCATCCGAGTCTGCACTCGAAAGTTCATGGGTGATAATCACTTTCCCAGTTTCGCTGAGTGCACGCACCTGTGGATTGGGCTGGCGACCCCGCAGCAGGCTATCCACCGTTTCAGCCACCTGTTCATGCACAACCCAGCGCTGCCGCTCCAGCATCTCCACCGCAATGTCAAAGGTCGGTGGGGCTTTGCGCTCCAACACACTTTTTTGGCTACCGCGACGACGAGCTTCTTCATCGCCTAACGTCACTGACTGGATGCCGCCAACCAGATCTGAAAGCGTCGGGTTTTTAATCAAATTTTCCAACCGATTGCCGTGGGCAGTGCCAACCAGTTGCACTCCGCGTTCGGCGATCGTACGTGCGGCGAGTGCTTCCAGTTCAGTACCAATTTCATCAATCACGATGACTTCTGGCATATGGTTTTCCACTGCCTCAATCATGACCTGATGTTGTAGTTCGGGACGCGCCACCTGCATCCGACGCGCTCGACCGATCGCAGGGTGGGGCACATCACCATCGCCAGCAATTTCGTTTGAGGTGTCAATAATGACCACGCGCTTCTCTAAATCATCTGCCAGCACACGGGCAATTTCTCTCAAGGCAGTCGTTTTACCCACACCTGGGCGACCCAGCATGAGAATCGATCGTCCACTTTCAACAAGATCACGAATCATGCCGATCGTGCCAAAGATGGCACGCCCTACACGGCAGGTCAGACCAATGACTTCACCGCGACGGTTGCGGATAGCGCTAATGCGATGCAGTGTTCGTTCAATACCTGCCCGATTATCGCCACCAAAGTCACCCACTTTGGTAATGCACTCATTCAGGTCTGCCTGCGAAACCAATGTTTCAGATAAATATTCTGCCAGACCGGGAAAGCGTGCTTCTGGGCGGCGACCAATATCTAACACGACTTCAACCAGAGTCTCTTTTTGAGGATGCTGCTCCAGGGAAAGGCGAATCGCATCGGGCAAGATTTCTAGCAGCTTCGCTAAGTCATCCGTAATTTGCATACCAACACGGTTCACATCGGCAGAAGCGGCTGTATCGGCAGCATTGTGCTGGCTTTCCAATGAAGGTAGTGACGGTTCGGGCAGTAATCCAGAACCGTCAGAAGACCCGTCAGAAGAATGAATGCCGTTAGGGTTTACCATTTGCTCATTAAAGGGAAAGAACAAGCGCAGCGGACAGAAAAACTGGATAGTGGCTAACTCAAACGCGCTGTCAGAGGTTTAAGCGCGTGAGCTGACTGTCGTTGAAAGTTTTTAGTTGGGAGACAAGAGAGTGTGCTAATGTCACTGCCTGCCAGAGTAAAGTGGGCGCTTCCTCTAAATGCCTGGGCAGCGATCGCCCCTCCGCTTCCCACTGCTGCTTTACCAAGGCGTTACCGGACTCAGGAACGTCCGACAGCGGGGTGCCAGCCATCGCAGCGCGTTCTGATTCAGCCAACTCCAGCCCGATCGCGTCAAGCTGATTCAAGATCGGCGTGAGTAAGGTACGAGCATAGCTACCATACGCAACTCCTGAAATATGGGAAGACCGCTGCCCGGGGGAGAGAGTCTCTAGCGGTTCCCTGGCAGCACCTGCTACTATCGCTGAATGACTAGACAACGATTGCAGCAATCCCAGCGCTTTAAGCTTCGGCACCGTGTGGTGGTTCGTGCCTCCCGCCAACTGGATAAAACCCGGCAGGTTCGCTGCCAGAACTTTTTGACCCAGTTTGACGGCTGCCCTGGTGGTACCCATACCAATATCGCCACTCATGGGACGACCATCCAATTGCCAGACCAACGGGCAGGGTAGCGGCGAAATCAAGTCGTACAGTGCTCGTAAATAATCAACTAAACCGTCACCATCAGGACAACTAATGGCAATCAGCTTTAAATCACCCACCCAGGGCACGATCGCCTCCCACAGTCGTCGAAACGCATCCAACCGTCCAATTTGTGTATGAATCTCGATCGCATCGACACCCGCTTGCAGCACGAGAGGCACAATGACCGCTGGCGTAGAGCCATAGGAATGCGTTGAAATATGCTGTATCGGGCAGACTGGCAAACAGCGACCACAACCGTAGCAGCGATCGCTTACTACGCCAGCGATCGGTTCATGCACAGCAACACGTCCCTCAAAAGCATTGCCTCGTGGCACAGGACTTTCGCCTAATGGACTAGCAACTGTTGACGCAGTATGGAACACGATCGCTTGCGCGGGACAAATGGACTCACAGGGGCGCTTGCAATCTGGTGGACAGGTAGCAGCATCAAAGTCAGCCTTACGGAAATGGGGATCTTCACCATCGTTCAGGCTAACCATAAGCCACGGCAAACCAAGCATGGGAATCCGTTTGTCACCGTTAGTAGCGACAAAGTTAGCAGCAAACTTTAACGCCGTCTTCGCAGCCGAAATTACAGCCGGATCAGCAGCGACATCGATACAATCGGCTCCGGCTAGCGTATACGCCAACACCAGGCTTCGGATGGCTGGGAGGTGTTGAAAACTGGCTCCGCAAATGAGTTTAAACCAGTGCCCTTCCCTTAGAGATCGTAGAGGGTAGTACAGATCAGTCACCTCTACATCCTAGTACCCTGTACTAAAAAATACGAGGTGTCCACAGAACTCTTTTCATCAACTGCGGTGATTCTACGCCGAAAGTAGCGCCTTTGTGAGGGGTGTCCAGCGGAATGAGCGATCGCCACCCAGCTCTACTACCACTTTCAGACGTGGCTCGACCTTAGGCAAGGCTACCAGGTATTCCAGCTCCTGGTTCGTCAGAATCGAACCCTCAATAATCCACAGCAATAAGCCTTTAGCCTTTGCTGGCAGTTGCTCAATCTGGTAGCTGACGAGCGGTGGAACATAGTATGTTTCGCCAACCGCTGCACCAGTACTGGTCGTTTTCTTGCCCAGGTGCGGCGGACGAACACCATGTACGCTTGTCAGATAAGCCGCTAGATCGCCCAAGCCACGCGCTGTAATGCTAAGTGACACATAGCCTGTTGCCCGAATGCGCCGTCGATACCGTCCCTCGAAACCGCCTTCTAACGGAACATACACACCTAACGCACCCTCTGCCTCTAAGTCGCGAATAAGCTGCTTGCCAGTTGTCAGTAGCGCCATCGATCTTCACTCCACCTAACTGATACGTGCTGAGACGGTTACCTAACGCCATCCGATCGTCCCGATCGCCTGAGACCGTCCCTATCCAGAACTGTACCGGAACAGGAACGACTTTGAGCGAGCAAGACACTTACAATCTACAGCCTTCACTATAAAACTGAATGCCACTCTCAACCCTATGCAAGACAAGAATGTGGGAAATAGCGGCACATCTATATAGTTATGAAGTTGCTATATAGTTATGAAGTTACTGGAAATTGCCGATAGGTTGGTTCATCGTGCTAAAGCGATCGCTGCCTCAGCAAAGAAGTTTCCAAGAGCACTAGACAATTAGGGGAAGATTGTCTTATAGTTAATAACTGCTGCCGAGTTATGCAAAAAGCATTCCAGGCTAAAGTCTGAAACCGTAATAATAAGCGGCACTTTAGCACTGACTGGAAAACGACTTCCGCTTCAAGGGATACTGAGTAGTTCGCTACTCAAGTCCTGGTGGAACTAGCTAATCAATGTAGCGCTTGTTAGATGTCATCAGCTTTAGAGCCGGTGAAGCGATTGGTGAAGTTCGATTCATCCTGCTATCCAGTCTATTGGATTGCACAGTTGATGGCGTGACTGAGCTTTAAGAGCAGTTCAAACAAGGAAAGCAGCTTTGAGATTCTGAGCTGTAAAGCCTAAGTTTTAACGTGTAGAAATGGAGTCTAGTCACCGTGTCTGTTGGTATCCTTGGCACAAAACTCGGCATGACCCAAGTGTTTGACGAATCAGGAAAAGCGATTCCTGTTACGGTCATTCAAGCGGGACCATGCACTATCACACAAGTGAAAACAGTCCAAACAGATGGCTACTTTGCCGTCCAGGTTGGATACGGTGACGTGTCTCAGAAAGCGCTGACGAAGCCAGAACTGGGGCATCTTGCAAAATCGGGCGCGTCTCCCGTACGACATCTCCATGAGTATCGTCTTAAGAGTGCAGGCGAATTCGAGTTAGGTCAGCAGCTTAAGGCAGATGCCTTTGAGGTTGGGCAGGTTGTTGATGTCATTGGCACCAGCATCGGTCGCGGGTTTGCAGGCTATCAGAAGCGTCACAACTTTAAGCGTGGACCGATGGCACACGGTTCTAAAAACCATCGTGCCCCAGGTTCTACCGGAGCAGGTACAACGCCCGGTCGCGTCTACCCCGGTAAGCGGATGGCAGGACGATTGGGCGGTGGACAAGTCACTGTTCGCAAGTTAACAGTGGTGCGGGTTGACGTTGAGCGCAATCTTCTACTAATCAAAGGTGCGCTTCCTGGCAAGCCTGGTGCTTTGCTTAATATCGTCCCAGCGACGATCGTCGGTCGCCAGTAGAGCGTTTCGGTTGGAATGCACCTCTACGCTGAATGAGAGACAAGGGTAAAACTATGGTTGATTGTGTCGTTAAGAATTGGCAGGGCGAAGAAGCGGGTACGGCTTCTCTGGACTTGAAGGTGGCAGACAAAGCGAATGCTGCTCATGTCGTCCATCGTGCTCTGACCCGGCAGTTGGCAAATGTACGTCAAGGGAATGCCTCGACAAAAACCCGTGCCGAAGTACGCGGGGGTGGACGCAAACCTTGGCGGCAAAAAGGGACAGGGCGTGCTCGTGCAGGTTCTAACCGTTCACCGCTATGGCGGGGTGGTGGCGTTATCTTTGGTCCCAAGCCAAGAGACTACACCCTGAAGATGAATCGCAAGGAGCGGCGTTTGGCGCTTCGGACGGCGCTTCATAGCCGACTTGAAGATCTAATAGTTGTACAAGACTTTGGTGACCAGTTGACTCGTCCCAAGACTAAAGAAGTGGTAAAGGCTTTAGCGGGTTGGGGTGTCGAGCCTCGATCAAAAGTGCTGTTGATTGTTGGAGAGCGAGATGAGAATGTCTATCTATCTGCTCGCAATATTGACAATCTACGACTGATCTCCGCAGGAAACCTGAACGTGTTCGACCTGCTTGCAGCCGAGCGCATCGTGGCAACGGCATCAGCTCTTACGAAAATTCAGGAGGTCTATGGTGACTAAGTACAACGCTGGTACGCTAGCCGATTTGGTGCGTCGCCCGATCGTGACCGAGAAAGCAACTCTCTTGCTAGAAAACAATCAGTACACGTTTGAGGTTGATCCGAGAGCGAAGAAGCCAGAAATTAGAGCGGCGATCGAGGCGCTCTTTGAAGTCAAGGTGGTGAATGTCAGCACCCAGAATCCTCCCCGTAAAGCACGTCGTGTCGGTAAGTTCGCTGGGCATCGACCCCATTACAAGCGAGCCGTTGTCACTCTAGCGGTCGGAGACTCCATCACACTCTTCCCAGAAGTTTGACCCATCGCAAAGGTTAGAGGCTCGGTCTCTAGCGGTCAACGTCTAACCTTCAACATTGCAAAAATCCCCAAGAGCTTAACGTTATGGGCATCCGTTTTTATCGACCAACCACTCCTGGCACCCGCACCCGCTCAGTTTCTGCTTTTTCAGAAATAACAAAGAGCGAGCCAGAAAAGTCTCTGACGCACTCAAAGCACCGACCCAAGGGACGTAACAATCGCGGGGTCATTACGTGCCGTCATCGTGGTGGTGGACATAAGCGTCTTTACCGCATCATTGATTTCAAGCGCGACAAGCATAATATTCCTGCTAAGGTTGTCGCGATCGAGTACGACCCCAACCGTAATGCACGCATTGCGCTGCTCTTCTACCAGGATGGCGAAAAGCGGTACATCATCCATCCAGCCAATCTGGCAGTTGGCACCATTATTCGATCGGGTCCCGATTCTCCGTTTGAAATTGGTAATGCGTTGCCGCTGGGTAATGTGCCGCTGGGTACAACTGTCCATAACGTTGAGCTAGTACCTGGAAAAGGTGGACAAATTGTACGCGCTGCTGGTGCAGGTGCTCAGGTCGCAGCGAAGGAAGGAAACTTCGTCACACTGAAACTGCCTTCTGGAGAAGTACGTTTGATTCGTCGGGAATGTTACGCCACGATCGGCTCAGTCGGCAATGGTGACATCCGCAACACGAGCTTTGGCAAAGCGGGTCGCAAGCGCTGGAAAGGTCGTCGCCCAGAGGTTCGGGGCAGCGTCATGAACCCAGTGGATCACCCGCATGGTGGTGGTGAAGGTCGGGCACCGATCGGTCGATCGGGTCCCGTCACACCTTGGGGTAAGCCAACATTAGGATACAAAACTCGTAAGAAGAAGAAGCTCAGCAACGCCTTGATTGTGCGTCGTCGCCGGAAGTCTTCTAAGCGGGGCAGAGGCGGTCGGGATTCATAAATGACGGGTAAATGACGGAGGGGAGATAGATTATGGCTCGCTCACTAAAGAAAGGTCCGTTTGTTGCAGATCATCTGCTTAGTAAGATTGAAGCTCTGAATGTTAAGGGCGATAAGCAGGTCATTAAAACCTGGTCACGTGCGTCTACCATCCTGCCTCAGATGATTGGTCATACGATCGCAGTGCATAACGGGCGGCAACATGTCCCGGTTTATGTCACGGAGCAAATGGTTGGGCACAAACTGGGAGAGTTTGCTCCTACCCGGACGTTTCGCAGTCACGCGGGTGGCGACAAGAAAGCACGTCGATAACGAATTGAGCGGATGCCGCTGACAGCTAAAGGAAAAATGTATGGCTATTGACACCACCACTGAAACTAAAGCGATCGCTCGGTACATTCGGATGTCACCGCACAAAGTTCGGCGAGTGCTTGACCAGATTCGGGGACGTTCCTACCGAGAAGCGCTCATTATTCTAGAGTTCATGCCCTATCGTGCGTGTGAGCCTGTACTGAAGGTACTGCGCTCGGCTGCTGCCAACGCCGAACATAATGGAGGGCTAAGTCGGGCGGAGTTGTTGGTCAGCCAAGCCTTTGCTGATCAAGGACCATCGCTCAAGCGGTTTCGACCCAGAGCGCAGGGACGAGCCTACCAAATTCGGAAGCCTACTTGCCATATCACGATCGCGGTAGCTCTTGGTGCCGCAGCCGAGTAGATAAACAAACTCCTACTCAACATTTGATAGGCGGCTACAACCGTCATTAAGATTTAACTGCTTACTAGAGGACACATTCGTGGGACAAAAAATTCATCCAACCGGGTTCCGCCTCGGTATTACCCAAGAGCACCGCTCTTGCTGGTTCGGCGACCATAAACGGTATCCCGAACTCCTGCAAGAGGACTATAAAATCCGGCGCTTCGTTGAAAAAAACCTCAGCAGCGCTGGGATTTCAGAAGTTCGGATTGAACGTAAAGCGGATCAGATTGATCTAGAGGTTCGTACTGCACGACCGGGTGTGGTAGTTGGTCGCGGCGGCACTGGCATTGAGTCCCTACGAGTGAGTTTGCAAGCAGTGTTGGGCGGTGGCGATCGCCAGATTCGCATCAACGTTGTAGAAGTGGCAAGAGTGGATGCCGATGCTGCGCTGATTGGCGAATATATTGCCCAGCAGCTTGAGCGACGGGTTTCCTTCCGCCGGGTGGTACGTCAGGCAATTCAACGTGCCCAACGTGCTGGTATTGAAGGCATCAAGGTGCAGGTTAGTGGGCGGCTCAACGGGGCAGAAATTGCTCGCCCAGAGTGGACTCGTGAGGGCAGAGTGCCCTTGCATACCCTCAGAGCTGACATTGATTACGCCTACTGTACTGCCCAAACAATTTTTGGCACTTTAGGCATCAAAGTCTGGATCTTTAAGGGCGAAATTATCCCAGGGCAAGAGCAAGAACCGGCTCCAACCAATAATCAACCCCGCCGCCGTCAGCAACGTCGTCGCCAACAGTTTGAAGATCGATCGAACGAAGGATAAGGGATGAAGGGTGAAGGGATGATTTAATCTCTCTAGCTCCTAACTCCTGACTCCTGGCTCCTGAATTCCCAAGGTATGAGTCATGTTAAGTCCAAGAAGAACAAAATTTCGGAAACAGCAGCGCGGACGGATGCGCGGTCTGGCAACTCGCGGCAACGAACTTGACTTCGGTGAGTTTGGTTTGCAGGCGCAGGAGCCATCTTGGATTACGGCTCGTCAAATCGAAGCCAGCCGTCGTGCAATGACTCGGTACATCCGTCGGGGTGGCAAGATCTGGATTCGGATCTTTCCCGATAAGCCTGTAACCATGCGTCCGGCTGAAACTCGGATGGGTTCTGGTAAAGGTGCCCCTGAGTTTTGGGTTGCTGTTGTTAAGCCTGGTCGGATTATGTTTGAGATCTCTGGCGTGACCGAAGAAATCGCGCGAGAAGCGATGCGCCTTGCCTCGTTCAAGCTACCGATCAAAACTAAGTTCATTAGCCGCGCAGCGGAGGAGTCCTAAGCTATGCCTCTTCCTAAAATTGATGAAGTCCGTGATTTAAGTGATCAAGAGCTTGACGAGCAAATTGTTGCTACAAAACGACAGCTTTTTGATTTGCGTTTCCAAAAGGGCACTCGTCAGCTAGATAAATCTCATCGGTTTAAGCACACCCGCCATCGTCTGGCTCAATTACTAACGATCGAACGAGAGCGGCAGTTAGCTTCAAAGGCTGAAGGCTAAGGGCTAAGGACTAAAAGCAGTGAGGGATTGTTAAGTAACCCGCTGTTGCTTCACTCCTCTAAGTCTTTATCCTCCATCTTTATCCTTTATCCTTCCTTTTACCCGGACACCTTCCATGGCAGCAAAAGAAAGAGTTGGCTTAGTTGTCAGCGACAAAATGGAAAAAACGATCGTCGTAGCAGTGGAAAGCCGTTCTGCTCATCCTAAGTACGGCAAGATCGTGGCTCGAACCAAGCGTTACAAAGCGCACGACGAAGAAAACAAATGCAAAGTGGGCGATCGCGTTCGCATTCAGGAGACGAGACCGCTAAGTGCTACAAAGCGCTGGACCGTAACTGACATTCTTACTACAGCGGCTCAAGCATAGTCGGAGGAACCAATGATCCAACAAGAGTCTTACCTGAATGTTGCAGATAACAGTGGCGCTCGCAAGCTGATGTGTATCCGTGTCATCGGTGGCGGCAACCGCCGCTACGGTGGTGTTGGTGACATCATCATTGCAGTCGTTAAAGATGCAATTCCCAATATGGCAGTCAAGAAGTCCGATGTAGTGCGTGCCGTAATCGTTCGCACTCGCAAAAGCCTTCGTCGCGATAGTGGTATGAGTATTCGTTTTGATGATAACGCGGCTGTATTGATCAACAATGACGGGAACCCCAGAGGTACCCGTGTTTTCGGTCCGGTTGCCCGCGAACTACGCGACAAAAATTTTACTAAAATTGTCTCCCTTGCTCCGGAGGTTCTGTAATGACAAAGGTTAAATCGGCTCCAGTGCGCCACAAGCTGCACGTCAAAAAAGGGGACACCGTTCAGGTGATCGCTGGTAGCGACAAAGGCAAAGTGGGTGAGGTGCTGCAAACTCTGCCAAAAACGAACAAGGTTGTTGTCAAAGGCGTTAACATCCGCACCAAGCACGTTAAGCCTCAGCAAGAGGGCGAGACAGGGCAGATTGTGACCAACGAAGCGCCGATTCACAGCTCCAATGTGATGCTTTATTCGGAAAAGCAAAAAGTTGCGAGCCGTGTTTGCTACACCTTTGATGCCGAAGGCCGCAAGGTGAGAATGCTTAAAAAGACAGGTGAAATGCTGGATTAGCGAAAGTCCTTAGAATTCGTTGAGTCAGAGTCAGAATAAAAAAGTTTCTCCGACCAACGATCGCTACAGAAACTTTCATGCATAGCCAAGGCAGTTAGCTAACAACTACTTCCCTGACCAAGCCCAGGGGTGATTAAGGAACGAAGACAATGGCAGAACGACTCAAGACTTACTATCAAGAAAAAATTGTTCCTAAACTCATGGAGCAATTTAGCTACACCAATATCCATCAGGTGCCAAAAGTCATTAAGGTGACAGTGAACCGAGGGATGGGTGAAGCCGCTCAAAACGCAAAGGCATTAGAGGCTTCTCTGGCTGAGATTAGTCTTATTACCGGACAAAAGCCAGTCGTGACACGCGCTAAAAAGGCGATCGCGGGCTTCAAAATCCGTCAAGGTATGCCTGTCGGTATTATGGTGACGCTGCGAGCTGGACGTATGTATGCGTTTCTCGATCGCCTCGTCAATCTGACTCTTCCACGCATCCGAGATTTTCGTGGGATCAGCCCCAAGAGCTTTGACGGGCGAGGAAACTACACACTGGGCTTGCGCGAACAGCTAATTTTCCCTGAAGTGGAATATGACAGCGTTGACCAGGTACGTGGTATGGACATCTCAATCATTACTACGGCACACACCGATGAGGAGGGTCGCGCCTTGCTGAAAGAACTGGGCATGCCCTTCCGGGATAACTAAGGCAGCTTTATCAAGGGAAAACTATGGCGGCACACGACACTATTTCAGATATGCTGACGCGCATTCGGAATGCTAACCTAGCGCGTCACCAAACAACCGAAGTTCCATCCACAAAGATGACCCGTAGTATTGCTAAGGTTCTGAAAGAAGAAGGCTTCATTGCCGACTTTGCAGAAGCGGGTGAGGGTATTAAGCGGAATTTGGTCATTGCGCTGAAATATAAGGGCAAGACGAAGCGACCGATTATCACAACGCTGCGGCGCGTTAGCAAGCCCGGTTACCGCGTCTACTCAAATCGGCGAGAGCTTCCTCGCGTCTTAGGTGGCATTGGCGTTGCCATCATTTCCACCTCTAGTGGAATTATGACCGATCGCGAGGCGCGGCGAACTGGGTTGGGTGGAGAAGTGCTGTGCTACATCTGGTAAGCCAGTTTTTAGTTTTTGGCAATTAGTTTTTAGATCACTTGCTTACGATCGCTAAGTAACCAGCAACTAATAACTAATAACTATTTATGTAGGAGTAGTCAGTTATGTCTCGCATTGGTAAACGCCCTATTGATATTCCTGGCAAGGTGACCATAACGATTGATGGGCAATCTGTTACGGTTAAAGGTCCGAAGGGTGAGTTATCTAGGGTTTTGCCTGGAGAAGTCGCCGTTGCTCAGGATGGGGGAACCTTAGTGGTCACTCGTCAGGATGAGTCTCGCGCAGCACGACAACGCCACGGGCTTTGTCGTACCTTAGTTGCAAACATGGTTGAAGGGGTTTCACAAGGATTCCAGCGCCGATTAGAAATTCAGGGTGTGGGCTATCGTGCCCAAGTCCAGGGTCGCAATCTAATCCTTAACGTGGGTTACAGCAAGCCAGTTGAGCTAGAGCCTCCCGATGGGATTCAGGTTGCTGTCGAGAACAACACGAATGTTGTGGTCAGTGGTATTGACAAGGAAATTGTCGGCAACACGGCTGCTCGCATTCGTGCCGTTCGTCCGCCTGAGCCTTATAAGGGTAAAGGAATTCGCTACGCCGGTGAAGCGGTCAGACGCAAAGTTGGTAAGGCAGGGAAGAAGTAAGCATGAAATTAACTCGTAAAGAATCAACACGTCGTCGTCACAGCCGGGTGCGTCGTCGCATCACCGGGACTTCGGAACGTCCTCGTTTAGCGGTGTTTCGCTCCAATCAACATATCTACGCTCAGGTGATTGATGATGTAACGCAGCATACTTTAGTAGCTGCTTCCACGCTAGACCCTGATTTGAAGGTTTCCTTAAGTTCTGGATCAAATTGTGATGCGTCGATCGAAGTCGGTCGGCTAGTAGCAGAGCGCTTGCTGGCAAAGGGTATTAAACAGGTTGTCTTCGATCGCGGTGGCAGCCTGTATCACGGTCGCGTGAAGGCATTAGCAGATGCCGCTCGGGAAGCTGGACTCGTTTTCTAATGGCTGTTAGCTGCTAGCGACTAGCTGTCAGCGCAAAAGAACGAACACTAGTAACTAACAACTAGCAACTAACAACTTGGAGCAGATATGGCAAAGGGTCGTAAAAGTCCTAAAAGTAAGGAAAAAGAGACAGATTGGCAAGAGCGGGTCGTGCAAATCCGTCGAGTCACTAAAGTCGTCAAAGGCGGTAAAAAACTTAGCTTTCGAGCGATCGTAGTTATTGGTAACGAGAAAGGTCAGGTCGGCGTTGGCGTTGGCAAAGCAAGTGATGTCATTGGTGCTGTCAAAAAAGGCGTTGCCGATGGTAAAAAGCATCTAGTTGATGTGCCGCTTACCAAGTCCAACTCAATTCCACACCCGGCTAACGGTACTGGTGGGGGTGCCAAAATTATGATGCGCCCAGCAGCACCAGGGACTGGTGTTATTGCCGGGGGGGCTGTTCGCACGGTTCTAGAGCTTGCAGGCGTTCGTAACGTATTAGCGAAACAGCTTGGTTCTGGCAACCCGCTGAATAATGCTAGAGCAACAGTCAATGCTCTCGAAACATTGCGTACGTTTGCTGATGTTGCTGAAGAGCGTGGTATTCCAATCGAAAATCTCTACGCTTAAGCAGCGATTCGTTTTTAGTTGTTGGCTTTTAGTGGTCAAGGCTAAAACTAATCACTAAACACTGGCGACTAACAACAATCAACCAGGAAAAACTATGAGACTTGATGACGTTACGCCACAAGATGGCTCCAAGAAGCGCTCTCGGCGAGTGGGTCGCGGTATTGCGGCTGGTCAGGGAGCAAGCTGTGGTTTCGGAATGCGGGGGCAAAAATCGCGCTCGGGTCGTCCGACTCGTCCTGGCTTTGAAGGTGGACAAATACCGCTCTATCGTCGTTTGCCTAAGCTAAAGCGCTTTCCTCTGATAAATCGTACAGACTACACCATTATCAACATTGGTGCTTTATCTACGCTGCCTGCAAATACAGAGGTCACGCTCACATCACTGCTTGAGGCTGGCATTGTCACTAAGGATGATGGTCCGCTCAAATTGCTGGGTGATGGGGAAGTAACAGTACCCTTGACCGTTCGTGCTGCTGCTTTTAGTGTTTCTGCTCGCGCTAAGATTGAAGCAGCCGGCGGCACATGGGAAGTGCTGAGTGCTGATTAGTCGCGCCACGCTGTGTCTGTCTTCCCTTGCTTATGTTCTGGTCGGCAGTACCCAGCTTAAACAGGGAATGAGAGGCCGTTGTGGAACTTCTGCCCGAAACGACATAAACGTAGAGGAACTGCTTCATGGATAGTAGTCGAGATAGAACACCAAGCGCTCAAGAAACGTTTGCCCAGATGGCTCAGGCGGCAGGACTACGCGGTCGCATACTGCTTACCATCGGTATGCTCATCCTGATCCGGTTGGGTATGTTTTTACCTCTACCGGGAATTGATAGAGCCGCTTTTTCTCAAAGCATCCAAAATAGCCCCTTGATTGGCTTCTTAGATGTGTTTTCTGGTGGCGGCATTGCTGCTTTGGGAATCTTTGCACTTGGTATTCTGCCTTACATTAATGCGTCTATCGTCTTGCAGCTTTTAACCTCAGTGTTGCCAGCGCTCGAAAATTTGCAGAAAAATGAGGGTGAAGCAGGTCGCCGTAAGATTTCTCAAATTACACGCTATGTCTCACTAGTCTGGGCGATCGTGCAGAGTTCTGTTATTGCTGTTTGGGTGCGCCCTTATGCAGACAACTGGGGTCCACTTTTTGTTGTGCAGACGGTACTAGCACTTACGGCTGGTTCTATGTTTGTGATGTGGGTAGGCGAATTAATCACCGAACGAGGCATTGGCAACGGTGCTTCACTGCTGATCTTTGTCAATATTGTTTCTAGCTTGCCACGGTCGGTAGGTCAAACATTGGAACTAGCGCAGAGCGGCGATCGCAATGTGGTGGGTGGCGTTGTCATGCTGCTCGTCGTCTTCCTTGTCATGATTGTGGGTATTGTCTTTGTTCAAGAAGGCAGCCGTCGTATTCCCATCATCTCGGCACGTCGCCAGGTCGGGCGGCGAACCTACATGGAGCGCAACAGCTATCTGCCGCTGCGGCTTAATCAAGGTGGGGTGATGCCAATCATCTTTGCCTCTGCTGTGCTGGTTCTTCCTGTGACGCTGGCTCAGTTCACAAAGAACGATGTTGCGATTCAAGTTGCAAACTACCTCAGCCCTAATGGAAGTATGCCGTGGGTTCATGCAGCCCTCTATCTGCTGTTGATTCTTTTCTTTAGCTACTTTTATGCTTCTCTGGTCGTTAACCCTGTCGATATGTCCCAAAATTTGAAGAAGATGGGGGCAAGTATCCCAGGCATTCGTCCGGGCAAAGCAACTAGTGATTACATTGAGCGTGTATTGAATCGCCTCACGTTTTTAGGTGCAATTTTCCTTGGTTTAGTAGCGATCGTACCAACAGCGGTAGAGGGGGCAACCAACGTGAGAACGTTTCAGGGTATTGGCGCAACCTCTCTACTTATTCTGGTGGGCGTGGCGATCGATACTGCTAAACAAGTGCAGACTTACGTAATTTCTCAGCGCTACGAAGGAATGGTGAAGCAGTAGTGGCTCGTCTTATTTTTCTTGGTGCTCCGGGTGCAGGTAAGGGAACGCAGGCGAAGGCTTTAGCAGCGTTTAGTCATATTCCACATATTTCTACTGGGGATATCCTACGAACGGCAGTTGCCTCAAAAACCCCGCTAGGTTTGAAAGCACAGTCCTATATGGATCAGGGCAACCTTGTACCGGATCCGCTTGTGATCGATCTAATCCGCGATCGCCTAAGTCAGCCAGACGCAAAAAGCGGTTGGATTTTAGACGGTTTTCCTCGCAATGTCGCTCAAGCCGCCTTTTTGGATGCATTGCTAGCAGATATTTCCCAAGCGTACGACTATGCAGTCAACTTAGATGTTCCAGATGATGTGCTCGTACAGCGAATGCTTGGGCGCGGACGACAAGACGATACAGAAGAAGTGATTCGGCGACGCTTGCAGGTCTACCACGACCAGACGGCTCCCTTGATCAACTTTTATCAGAGTCAACACAAATTTTTGTCCATCAACGGCAATATTGACCCAGAGGCTGTGACTGACGAACTTAGAGGGCTGATAGAGAAAGCCGCTGTTGATTCTTAACCGATACCTCAAAGGCGGTAACTTTTATTCTCTCTTTATGCAGCCGCTATGACACTGGTTAACTCCTACTTGCTCGTACGCTATCGCTGCCATACTGAAAGTTAATGACTTAAACTCAGAGAAGGAACGTTATCAACAATGCTAAGAAACCAAGTTTGATCACTACTTAGTAGAGGAGAGCACATTGTCAAAGCAAGATCTAATTGAAATGGAAGGCACGGTCACCGAATCGCTGCCCAACGCCATGTTCCGAGTCAACCTTGATAACGGGTTTAATGTCCTGGCTCATATTTCTGGCAAGATTCGCCGCAACTACATCAAAATCCTTCCGGGCGATCGAGTCAAGGTTGAGTTGACACCGTACGACCTAACTAAAGGTCGCATCACGTATCGCTTACGAAATAAAAAGTAGTTTATTGATCGGTCGTATTTTTTGGCTAAAGATCTTAAAGATGAGAATCTTAGAACAAATATTTGACAATCACTGCCTACTTTTGATAGTATATAACGTTTGTAACACTGGCGAAAACGAGTCATGAAAGTCCGGGCATCTGTTCGTAAGATCTGTGAGAAGTGCCGCGTTATTCGTCGTCGCGGCAGAGTGATGGTCATCTGTCTAAACCCGAAGCATAAGCAACGTCAGGGCTAAGGCATATAGCAAGACAGGGTCTGCTAGAGACGTTCTAGACGAGCGCAAGGCTCTAGCAGGCAAGAGTTGAACGTTTAGTAGTAGAAGACTGGGAGAGAATAGCGTGGCACGGATCGCCGGAGTAGACTTACCTCGCGACAAGCGGATTGAGATTGGTCTTACATACATATATGGAATCGGGCTGACCCGTTCCCAGGACGTTTTGAAAGCAACAGGCGTTAACCCAGACACTCGCGTCAAAGATTTGAGTGACGCTGATGTTTCTTTGTTGCGTGAAGAAGTTGAAGAGAATTATCAAATTGAAGGTGATCTAAGACGTTTGGAGTCGATGAACATCAAACGGTTGATGGATATCGGTACCTACCGTGGTCGTCGTCATCGCCTTGGTCTTCCTGTTCGTGGTCAACGCACTCGTACAAACGCTCGTACTCGTCGAGGCGGTCGTCGTACAGTGGCTGGTAAGAAGAAGGCACCTAGTAAGAAATAGGTAAGTAGTTGTTAGCCGTCGCAAGCTTGTTGAAGTAATCGCTTCGCTTACTGGCAATGGGCTTGCGCTTTTAGCTGATGTCAAAGCTACTAGTACATTTTTAGTCAAACACGTTACACACAAAATTAGAGAACTGACATGGCGCGACAACCAGCTCGAAAAACCGGAGCACGTAAGCAGAAGAAGAATGTACCGAGCGGTGTAGCCTACATTCAATCGACGTTCAACAATACGATTGTGACGATCTCCGATACGAACGGAGAGGTGATCTCGTGGGCATCTGCTGGCTCTAGCGGCTTTAAGGGTGCAAAAAAAGGGACTCCCTTTGCAGCACAAACAGCGGCAGAAAGCGCTGCTCGGCGTGCCGCCGATCAAGGTATGCGTCAACTTGAAGTAATGGTTAGCGGTCCTGGCGCTGGTAGGGAAACGGCGATCCGTGCACTTCAAGGCTCTGGATTAGAGATTACGCTGATTCGAGATGTAACACCAATTCCCCATAATGGTTGCCGTCCTCCCAAACGCCGCCGAGTTTAATTAGGCTCACTTTCATGGTGTTGGTTTAGATGTGTGTGAGGTTGTGAGCTGAGAGCATGACGCTCCATAACGACTTCGTTATTCACTGTCACATTGTTCGTACGTTCAGAGTTGAGTCGGTAAGGCGTTTGCCTTTCACTAAGAAGCGGGGAGGTTGCTACATGGCACAGTTTCAGGTCGAATGCGTTGAATCTAAAACGGAGCGGGATCAGAGCCAGAATAGCCGCTTTGTCATTGAGCCGTTGGAGCGCGGACAGGGTATCACGCTAGGCAATGCTCTCAGGCGCGTCCTGCTGTCGAATTTAGAGGGTGCAGCCGTCACTGCCGTACGCATTGCTGGTGTAAATCACGAGTTTGCTACGATTCCGGGAGTGCGTGAAGACGTTCTCGATATTTTGCTGAACATGAAGAAAGTTGTGCTTAAGAGCCATTCTTCTCAGCCACAAATTGGTCGCTTGCTGGCGCAGGGACCTGCAACGGTTACGGTGGATCAGTTTGACTTGCCGTCTGAAGTAGAACTCGTTGACCCGAATCAATATGTCGCTACCTTGTCGGCAGGTTCGACTTTAGAGATGGAGTTTCGGATCGAGCGAGGAAAGGGCTACCGTACGGTCGAAAGAGGTCGAGATGAGACAGCCGCTTTAGATTTTTTGCAGATTGATTCACTCTTTATGCCAGTTCGCAAAGTGAATTATATTGTCGAAGATGCAAGAGCGGGTGGTTTGATCGAGCGCGATCGCCTCATCATGGAGATCTGGACGAACGGTAGCATGACCCCCCAGGAAGCGTTAAGCCAAGCAGCAAACATCCTGGTTGATTTGTTTAACCCCCTTAAAGAAATTACTTTTGAGCCATCAGACGAAGAAGATGGGGATGAAGAAAATCCGGCGAATCAAATTCCGATCGAAGAACTTCAGCTTTCGGTACGTGCCTATAACTGTTTGAAGCGCGCTCAGATCAACTCAGTGGCGGACTTACTGGACTACAGTCAAGAAGATTTGCTAGAAATCAAAAACTTTGGTCAGAAGTCTGCTGAAGAAGTAGTTGAGGCTTTACAGCAACGCTTAGGCATCACTCTACCGCAGGAAAAGTCTTCCAAATCTAGCTAGCGATTCAGATTTTGCTTGCTAACGACTACTTGTGACTGACAAGCAATCGATTAACAACTACTAAACTCAATGTGAAGTCTTATGCGCCACCGCTGTCGTGTTCCTCTACTTAGTAAACCTGCTGATCAACGTCGTGCTCTACTACGCTCGTTGACGACAGAATTAATTCGCAATGGTCGCATTAAAACGACCAAAACCCGCGCTCGTGCTGTGCGGTCTGAGGCAGACCGTATGATTACGTTAGCCAAGGACGGTTCGCTGGCAGCGCGTCGGCAAGCGCTCGGTTATCTGTTTGATAAGCAGTTAGTCCATGCCTTGTTTGAGCAAGCCGCGTCTCGCTATGGCGATCGCCAAGGCGGCTACACGCGCATCATCCGTACTGTTCACCGTCGCGGCGATAATGCCGAGATGGCAATCATTGAGTTGACCTGAGTTCATGCTGTCTTCTGCTTCTCCACTGACACAACGAGTTGCCCTAGTAATCCAATACCTGGGTACTTGTTTCCATGGATGGCAGCGGCAACCCAAGCATCGAACGGTGCAGGAAGAAATTGAAATGACCTTAGAAGCAGTACTGGGATTCCCTGTTCGCATTTATGCGGCTGGCAGAACTGATTCTGGCGTTCATGCAGCAGCCCAGGTTGCCCATTTTGATGCACCTGCACATATTCCAGCTCATCGTTGGGCAGCGATTCTCAACGCTCGGTTGCCAGACGACATTTTAATTCGTGCCTCGGCGATCGTGGATTCTACCTGGCACGCCAGGTTTTCAGCGGTTTGGCGACGCTATCGCTACACGCTCTATACCGATCCCCGCCCCAACTTATTTGTTCGTCCTTTTGCGTGGCACTACTACTACGAACCGCTGGATGAGTCGCTCATTCGGGATGCCTTATTGCCACTGATTGGGCGGCATCATCTGGCAGCTTTTCATCGTGCTGGGTCAGATCGTCCCCACTCCTGGGTTGATGTTCAGGAGGCAGAGTGTAAGCGCGATGGGGCACTGGTTTATATTGAAGTGCAGGCAAGCGGCTTCCTCTACGGCATGATGCGCCTGTTAGTAGGCATGTTAGTACAGGTTGGGCGTGGCGTGCGATCGTCTGGCAGCTTTACTGAAGTCTGGAAACAGGAGCACCGAGACCAGGTAAAGTATGCCGCTCCAGCACAAGGGCTTTGCTTACTGCGGGTTGGCTATGCAGAGTTTCCCTTCCCCCCCGAGGTCTGGTATGACACTCAGCCAGCGCTATCTTTAGCGTCATTTTCTGAGCGATCGCTGGTCATCTAAGACCTCAACCCTGTCTGCCGCCCGTATGCCCATTCACATTTCAAGCACACGAGACTATTATGACTAAGACTTACCTTCCACCCATCGATTCCATTGAGCGCAACTGGTACATTGTTGACGCAGCGGATCAGCGACTTGGTCGTCTGGCTAGCGAAATTGCGACTGTCTTACGCGGCAAAAACAAGCCAACATTCACGCCTCATATGGATACAGGCGACTTTGTTATTGTGATCAACGCTGAGAAAGTTGATGTGACTGGCAGAAAACGCAGCCAGAAACTCTATCGTCGCCACTCTGGTCGCCCTGGTGGCATGAAGACTGAAACCTTCGCCAAACTTCAGGCACGGATACCGGAGCGCATCATTGAGCAAGCCGTTAAAGGAATGCTGCCTAAAACTACTTTGGGACGGCAGCTTTTCACAAAGCTCAAAGTTTACGCCGGTGCCGACCATCCGCATCAGGCTCAAATGCCCCAAGTTCTAGCAATTCAGACTATTCCAGGAGAACAACACTAATGCAAGCCATTGACCAAGGACGAGTCGTTTATTTAGGAACGGGTCGCCGTAAAACAGCAGTAGCTAGGGTCCGTTTGGTGCCTGGGACTGGTCAGTTAACCATCAATGGCAAGCCTGGTGATTTGTATCTCCAGTTCAATGCCGATTACTTATCAGCTACCAAAGCGCCATTGGAAACGTTGGGGCTAGAGGGTGAATACGATATTTTGGTCAACGCTCATGGGGGTGGTTTGACAGGGCAGGCTGATGCTATGCGTCTGGGTGTAGCGCGAGCACTGTGTCAACTCGACCCAGACAATCGCAAGCCATTGAAAATTGAAGGCTATCTGACTCGTGATCCCCGTGCAAAAGAGCGGAAGAAGTACGGGTTACGCAAGGCGCGTAAAGCACCTCAATTCTCGAAGCGGTAGAACGTTGCTGGCGTTCAGGTATCAACGACTGCTTTTAAGTGGGTCAGGGGTTGAGCGCTAAGATTGATTAATGAGATAGAGACGTTGGAGAGTTAATAATGCCTAAGCCTGATATTCATCCCAAGTGGTATCCCGATGCAAAAGTTTTTTGCAACGGTGAAGTGGTTATGACCATTGGTTCCACCAAGCCTGAACTGCACGTTGATGTTTGGTCTGGAAATCATCCCTTCTACACGGGTACGCAAAAGATTATTGATACCGAAGGTCGGGTTGATCGCTTCTTACGTAAGTACGGCATGTTAGAGGGCGAAGAGGGGGCAGACGTACAGCCTCAGAAGAAGAAGAGACGGTAGAGCGGCTGATTTTTAGATGAGACATACACGCTTGAGCGTCAAACCGTTCAAGCATGTATCTGTGATCTCAATTTTTAAGTCAGTATTTTATTCTATTGTTTCCGAGAGTTTTGTCCTATGGCTGAAGCATATTTACTGGATAAGCTGCGATCGGTTGAGCAAACATTTGATGAGTTGACTCGTCGTTTGGCAGACCCAGACGTAGCGAAAGATCCCGGTGAATTTCAGCGGGTGGCAAAAAGTCGATCGTCACTTGAAGAAGTTGTCAATACGTTTGCTGATTGGAAAACAACTCAACAAGCGCTTGCCGAAGCCAAGCAAATAGTGAAAGAGGCGGGTGGCGACTTAGAACTGCATGAAATGGCAGCCGCAGAAGCGGCTGAACTTGAAGCTAAAACTGCTGAACTAGAAACACGTCTCAAGATTTTGCTGCTGCCAAGCGATCCAAATGATGACAAGAACATCATGTTGGAAATTCGTGCTGGAACAGGTGGCGATGAGGCAAGTATCTGGGCAGGAGATCTGGTGCGGATGTATTCGCGCTATGCCGAAACTCAAAACTGGCGAGTGAAACTGGTTAGTGAGTCGTTGGCTGATATGGGGGGCTGTAAGGAAGCCATCCTGGAGATTCAGGGCGATCGTGTTTATAGCAAGCTTAAGTTTGAGGCAGGCGTTCATCGGGTGCAGCGCGTACCTTTGACAGAAGCGTCTGGTCGTGTGCATACGTCTACGGCAACGGTGGCAATTATGCCGGAAGTGGACGAGGTAGAGATTCACATCGACCCCAAAGACATCGAATTGACCACGGCGCGATCGGGCGGTGCGGGTGGACAAAACGTTAACAAGGTGGAGACCGCTGTTGACTTGATGCACAAGCCGACTGGGATCCGGATTTTTTGTACAGAAGAGCGATCGCAGCTCCAAAACCGCGAACGTGCCATGCAAATTCTGCGGGCAAAACTCTACGAATTAAAACTGCGTGAACAGCAAGAAGCGGTGACATCCATGCGGCGATCGCAGGTGGGTACTGGTTCTCGTTCCGAAAAGATTCGCACCTACAATTACAAAGACAATCGCATCACCGATCATCGCCTGGGGCAAAATTTTTCGTTGGCACCCGTTTTGCAAGGTGATATTGACGAAGTAATTCAAACCTGCATTTCCCAGGATCAACAAGAGCGGCTGGAAGCTCTTGCCGCTGAAACAAACGGTCAGCCATCACTGGTTTAATTAGCAACGGGTTAGTGCTTACGATCGTCGTACCAGTGAATCGCCCGATTGCAAATCAAACCAATGGATTTCGTCGGGCGGAATGGTGAAAGATAGCTCTCGGTTCGACCAATGCTCTGGTGGTAGTAGCACCCGCAAGACAATGGGTTCGCCCTGCGCGTTAGTCACTTTGAGACTGACTAGATTATGCATACCCAGGTTCTCAACCAAAAAGACGTTTCCTTTCAGCGTTGCCGCCTCGGTTTCAGCAAGGTGAAGATGTTCGGGACGAACGCCAAGCACGATCTGGGGTGGCACCGTTGGTAAGTCGGGGAGCCGAATTTTGAAGTCTCCTAACAGCGCATAGTTACCCTGGCAGGGAAGGGTGAGCAGATTCATTTGTGGGCTGCCGACAAAACCAGCTACAAACTGATTAGCTGGACGATCGTAAATCCGCTCTGGTGCAGCCAACTGTTGCAGATAACCATTGTTAAGTACGGCAACCTTCGTCGAGAGCGTCATCGCTTCCGTTTGGTCGTGGGTCACGTAAACGACCGGCGCTTTTTGCACCGAGAAAATCTGCTTCAGGTCAGCGCGGACGTGTTCTCGTAGCAAGGCATCCAGGTTGCTAAGGGGTTCATCCAGCAAAAAGACATCCGATCGCCGCACCAATGCCCGTCCCACAGCGACCCGCTGTCGCTGACCACCCGAAAGCTGCCCTGGTTTGCGCTGCATCAGGTCATCCAATCCCAGAATTCCAGATACTTCGGTAATCCGCTTTTCGATTTCATCTGTCGGCACCTTCTTGAGTTTTAACCCAGTACGAAGGTTTTCACGCACGTTGAGATGCGGATAGAGCGCATAGCTCTGAAACACCATTGCGATGTTGCGATCGCCCGGTCGTTTAAAGGTGACATCGCGATCGCCAATCAACACCTGTCCTCGCGTCGGCTGCTCCAAACCCGCAATCATGCGTAAGATCGTCGATTTGCCACAACCGGAGGGTCCCAGTAAACTCAGCACCTCACCGTCTTCAACTGAGAGGCTAATGTCTTTAACTGGAATCACTTTAGGGGTGAATGTTTTGTTAAGGTTTTTAAGTTCAAGTCGAGACATGGAGGGAAAGTATAAAGGATAAAGAATGTAGCTTGCTTCTGCGAAGCAGTAGGATAAAAAGCTTTTAGCCTTTAGCCTTTAGCCTTTGACGGCTCCAGCAGTTAAACCCTGCACAATCTGGCGTTGAAAGAAGAGGACGAGGATAACGAGGGGAATCGTGCCAATGACGGTAGCCGCCGCGATCGGACCGTAGGGAATTTCAAAGACCGACGAACCCCCAATTTGGGCAGAAGCGACTGGAATCGTTTTCATGCTTTCTTCGGTGAGGAAGGTGAGCGCAAAAATATACTCGTTCCAGGCAAAGATGAAGGTGAGAATGCCTGTGGTTACAAGGGCTGGCAGGGTAAGCGGCATCACAATTTGAACCAACATTTGCCAGATAGAATAGCCATCCACTTTGGCAGCATCTTCCAGGTCTTTGGGTAACTGCTCAAAAAAGCTCCGCATCACCAGAATTGTTAGGGGCAAATTGATAGCGGTGTAGGGAATAATGAGCGCTAGATAATTGTTGCCGAGATGGAAAAACTGCACGATTTCGAGTAAGCCCTGGAGCAACAAAATGCCGGGAAACAGGGTAATGAGCAAAACGGCTGCCTGAACAATTTTGCCGCCTAAAGGACGCAAACGAGCGAGTGCATAAGCTGCTGGAGAGCCAATAGTCAAACACGCAATCGTCGAAATTAAAGACACGATCGCGCTGTTTAAGATGTAGCGCAGAAACGGACGACGGCTAAACAATTCGATGTAGTGATTCAGCGTCAACCGAGTAGGAAAATAAACGTTGGGTACTGCGGCAATATCCTCATTCATCTTAAATGAGGTCAACACCTGCCAGAGCATCGGAGCAAGACAAAAGATGGCGATCGCAATCACCGCCACCCAAAACAAAATTCTGCCTGGAGAAACCGACTGCCGCTTAGGAGGAGCGGGAGTATTCATTGAGCGGTTGGAATCAAGCGCAGTTGACATTTTTTCAAGAGTGTTTAGTGGTTAGTGCTTGGTTAAAAAGTAGTTGTTAATTTTTGGTTTTTGGTTGTTAAACAAGAGAGAGTTGGTTGTAGTGGTTAGTTATTGGTTAAAAAAAGTAATTAGGTTCAATTTTAAAATCTATATAGCGGTTATCAGTCTAGTTCGGTACAGTAACAGCAGTGGGTAAACCAACCTAGAAAGTCCTTTTTTGTCACTTCTGTGAACGCTGTCTCCAGTGCTTTGAGTAAATCAGGATAGGTTCTGGCACCGATGCGACGGAG
>JBGTJW010000194.1:0-42515 GCA_041744955.1 Stenomitos sp.
CTCTTAATCTAACGGCAGACCAAAAAGCGAGAATGCAAGCTGTCCGTCAGGATGCCAAGCAAAAGATGAATGCTGTGCTAACCGCTGAACAGCGCCAGCAACTTGAGCAAGGTCGTCAACAACGATCGCAAAAGCGTCAGCAACCCAGCCAATAAGTGAAGCGCTTACTGTTTAGATGATGCAGCGTGTGTAGCGCCTGTCTGTTCAATATCTTTTGCTAAAGCAGGAGAAGGAGGGTATGTGGACTAACCAGTTCCGTACCCTCCTCTTTTTGTTGTGCCTCAGATCTCCTCTCCTGGTCGTGCGCCTTGGGTGACAGTGGCTCTGTGGGTGTCTCAGAAGCACGCAGATGTAATGGTTGGTCGCAACAGCTTCTTCAGCCCACGTCGTCATACCGTTACAACAGCATTCGGCATTCAGTAGTGAAGGCGATCGCCAATACTTTCAGACGAAGATGCGTCTTTCATACCCAATTAAATTGAATGCGCGGCACATTCTTTAGGGGCAAACGTTGCCTTACCGGAGCAGGGCAATGTCATAGGCTACTGACCTTACCCAATGATTGCTTGACTAGCGCTTAGGCTTTGAATCTGTAAGCTTTGGCTACAAATGGCTCTAACGAAGGTGCTAACTATTGGCTGCTGCTTTCAGTCAGTGGCGGTCTGCCAATCGAGTCGCGATCGTGTGAGTGTTGCAAGCAATAAAATTTAGTCAGTCATTGAGGCTAAGGTTGAAGGTCGTTGTCTGTTTTCCAGCAAGCAATACCAACAAACCGAATGCTTAGGGAAATTACTATCAGCGATCAACCGGGTTCGTAAGGCGGAACAATCGCCTTCACTCATCAGTAAATTAGCAGCTAGGGTGTGAGAAAAATGAGAGGGACGGTGTACTATGATTGCATAGGTAAATAAACAGCTAAAGCATTTACCGTCTGCCAGATGTTAGTAAATTTGTGACCCAATCCACACAGTTCCCAGCTAAGTTAATGAGTAAAAAGAAAAAAATTGAGCCTCTTCTAGGCGAAGCGTTGCTTAAAAAAGTTAAAGAACTAGAAAGCCATAGTAAAGAAGAGAAAGCGCGGGAATGCGGTTACTACACGGTGACAAAGAACGGTGTAGAACGGGTCAATATGATGAAGTTCCTCAACGCCCTCATTGATGCAGAGGGCATTGAGCTTGATGGTAAGCAAAATGCCAACGGACGTGGCGGTCGCAGTGCCAGCTATCGGATTAGCGTCCAGTCCAATGGTAACTTGCTGATCGGCTCTGCCTATACCAAGCAGATGGAACTCAAACCAGGCGATGAATTTGAAATTTCCCTGGGTCGTACGCACATTCATCTCAAGCAGATTGACCAATTGGATGAAGAAGCTTAAATGGAAACGATCGATTGGATGACTGTACTGCCTGCTGGTTTGGCGATCGCGATCTTTGTCGGCGGGTTGCTAATGATGTTTAGCAATATTTGGACAAGTCGCAAGAAATAAGAGCATCGCCAACCTTTACGCTTGTGGCAAGCTCATCAATTCTGCTGTCGGCATTTCGTTGTCGTCAGCAGAATTCTTTTCTCTGTCTAAATAAGGATGAAGCGATTGTTGCATCAAGGTCAGGCTGCATAGCAAGGTAATTTTTTCTTGCTCTAGCAACCCGATAATGTGACGGTTATTGTGACGATCGACAACCGGTAGTTGATGTAACCCTCTGGCTGACATCCGGGCAAGCGCATCATGAATCCGCTCATCTTCATAAGCGTAGAGCAGATCTTTTGTGCAAATGTCGTCCAACGTCTGCGTTGTTAAATCAATAACCGGGCGATCGCCAGCAGCATGGGTATGGCAATAAGTTTCCCAGCGAGAAATGGCACGATGAATATCCTGAAGCGTTACGAGACCAACCAGTTGTTCAGCAGCATCTACCACCAGCGCACTGCGAGATTGATGGTTCGTTAACGCTAAACCAGCGTTGAGCACTGGCATCGTACTGGGCAGCGACAGAAACGTTTGGTGCATCGCCTGCGCGACTAACAGTTGATGCAGTACCGCCGCATTGTGAGCGGGCGGGTTGATTAAGCTCGTTGATTGAATGGTTGTAGGGGGGCGATCGAGGGGCTTCAGGCGATCGACCAGCCAAACGCTCAAGCCCACAGCCGCCATCAGCGGCAGAATAATGCGGTAATCACGGGTCAACTCAAACAGCAGCAAAATTGCAGTCAATGGTGCGCGGGCGCTAGCTGCTAGCACTGCTGCCATACCCACCATGGCATAGGCTGGTGGTGCAGCAATACTACCGAGTGAGAGCGGCAGCACGATCGCCATCAACTTGCCGTAGGCAGCACCGAGCGATGCACCCAAAAACATTGCGGGCGCGAATAACCCACCCACTAGCCCACTGCCCAAACTGATGGCTGTTGCCGCCAACTTGAGTACCAGCAAACTCAACAGTAATGGCAACGAAAACTGTACATCCCGCAGCATCGCCTCTACAGTCTCATAGCCGATACCCAGAATTTGGGGAAATTGCAGCGCGATCGCGCCCACACAAAGACCACCGATCGCTGGACGCAGCAGCATCGGTACTCGACTCATCCAGCCCAGACCGGGAATCTGCCCCGCGAAAAACTGTTGGGCGCGTTGAATCGACTGGGTATAGGCGATCGACACTAAACTGGCAAACAGCCCTAACCCTAAATACAACGGTAACTCTAAGGGACTCCGCACCTCATAACTCGGCAATGTAAACGGTGGCTGCCCACCCAGCCCAATTTGAGCAATCAACGCTGCCACGACTGCCGACAACAGCACGACGCTGACGGCAGAGGTTGCAAACGTCGTGCCCAACACTACTTCCAGCGCAAAAAAGACTCCTGCAATCGGCGCATTAAACCCTGCTGCCAGACCAGCGGCAGCACCTGCCCCCAGTAAAAGACGCTGGCGATCCTGCGACATCTGTAGTGCCTGCCCAACGATCACGCCAATGTTGGCACCAATCTCCACGCTTGGACCCTCAGGACCCAGGGATGCACCCGTTCCCAAAGACACTGAGGCTGCAACAGCTTTCCCACTGGCGCGTAAGGGCGAAACGCTATCCAACCCCTGCGATGCAGAGATCAATGCAGACAAATTCGGTCCAAAATCCTGGAGCCACCAGCGCATCAGCCCCACCAGTAGCCCCCCGATCGCGGGAATGCAGGCAAGGGTCCAAAAACCCAGCGGCACAATAAACCCCATCACATCCTCCAGCATCAGGCTGTGAATATGCTGAATGAGGTAGTGAAAAAGCACCACAGCACAGCCCGTGCCGCTACCAATCACCAGTGCCAACAGCAGCACGAGGGTTTCAGGCGCAGGTTGCAGGCGGTTAAGCGTGCTGGCAAGCGCAGGCTTCGGTGGACTCAGCACAGTCATTTGTGGTGTCTGTGTGGTCAGAACATTGGGAGAAGGGCTGGCAGTCATCAGGCTAAGCGCGATTATGAGATCGGAGTTAACTTTTGTTGCTAGTTTTATCTTCGCTTATTTCTACGATCGCTTCCAGGAAGAACGTCTTAATAAGGTGCTAATCGCTAAAGCGCTGGTTTCGCAGGGCTATAGCAAAAGGATGAAGGATGGAGGATAAGGAATGAATCGAAGCCCTTGCTCAAAGGAAATTTCAAGGTTTCTGTCTGTCCTCACGGTCGCTTCGACTGCTATTAGGTAACCTGGCAAGCTTCTGACGCGCCCTTTTAGTACATGCCCTTTTAGTACATGGAATACGTCACTAAAATTAACGTCACTCAAGAACGTGAGCCTGCTGGTCATGAGCCAAAGTGACGAGAAAATCGTGCTTGCTTCAAAGTCACGCAGGGACGATCGCAAAACGAGCTTGCACAACTTCCAAATGATTCCCAAACAATAAAGATCGCGGCTGTGTCGATGAAGAAACTTAAAGGGTTACTCTGACAGTACTCCCAACGCTGGGTCACGCAAGCTACACTAAGCGAGGCGATCGTTCTAGCTCATCAAAAGCTCTACTCAGGCATCATTCATACCTTTAGTCGATGCTCTTAATCGGCAACAGAAAGCGCCTTACAGCCAGCACTACCCGCCTCAACGATGAAGCTTCAAGCGAGAAACCTGGATGGAAGCAAAACTTGAAAACACTTTGTGTCTGGTCAGAGCATTATTGTGTCAATGACGCAACCACTAAGCGGCGATCCGAAGCATAAATTTAAGGAAAAATTAGGACTAGATGATTCAAGTGTACATCCCGCAAGGGTCTGTATACTGGTACTTAGAGCTTATGTCGAGAAAGTTTTACGCTTGAACGTTACAAATTTGATGGATGCCAAATAGTCCTTTGAGAGCTAAAGCTAGAGTCACCTGTTGAGAGAAGAACGTGTTCCCTGTCACCAACCGTTTGCCAAGTAACGCCCGTCGATTTGATCTAATGTAAGCCTCTGTAGTGAAGACGATTTAGATGAACGCTCATACCTTTGACACGCCTTCTCCAATCTGTCCAATCTGTCACCGGGCTGGTGTTATTAAGCCCCACAAACTTCTGCGTGGGCTGCTAACGTGTCAAAACTGTCGCGAACGCTTGGTAGTCAGTTGGAGCGGTCATTATGTGCGTGACCCCTTTACTCTCAGCAGCCTACCCACTGGACATCGGCTACGCCGCGAAAGCCGTCCGCTCGCCCGCGTGAGACGTGACTTTAAGCTGAGTGGGCTTTCAATTGTCTGGACTGTGTTAGGAAGCGCTATTTTTATGGGCACAGCCCTATTCCTGATCCAAAATGCGCCGATCAAGCAAGAGCCTACGGCTCGACCGACACAGCCGCTTGTAGACGTTGAACGATCGCCTAAGCAGTCTTGATCACAAACGTTTTGGCTACTCAGCGAGACATAACATCTAGGTTGCTGGCTCCAGTCCTTCCAGGGTGCGTTAAGACCGGAATTGTTAACGTTTGCCTAAATTTAGCTTTGCTTGTTGTTCAAACCAGCTAATCACCTGAGCCAATCCGATCGCCTCGATCGGTACACCTGCCGCCGCTGCCATTTGCCTCAACGGTTTCATCGACGCAATGACCAACTGCGAGAAGAACTGCCGAAACTCGCGATCGATCCCTGTTTGCAAGCTCTCATCCTGGTAAACCCAAGCTTCAATCTGCTGCGGCTCTAGTTGCACAATAGTGACCCCATTCACTTGAGCGATTTGCTTGAGCGATCGCAGTGCATAAACCGCGACCCGTGCCGAAAACTTTTCGCGCGAAGTCAGCAGCGCCTTGTCCACTTCAGCACATTCTTCAGGTGTCAAAAATTCATTGGATGGTTGCATGGAAGGGTTCGGCACTCAGCGATCAGCAGTCAGCCATCAGCTTAAGTGGATAAGGTGTACAGAGTAAATCGATCGTCTGGCTCATCTTTGATTAATAGCTGTACATTCTGGGGTTCTCTCCAAGGTTGTTTGGTGACAACTTCAATAAACTCATCAATCTTTAAAGAGTTGTAGGCACCGCCATAAACGCAAGCATTCATTGCTTTTCCAGTGTTTACATACTGATCCAGATGAATCAGTGAACTAAAGCGGTATTCCGCCAGCCAAGCGTTGATTGAGTTTAGTGGTATGACTTCTTTAAGTTCCTCACACTCGTCGTCGTAGACTTCATCCAAGCTAAAGATCAGCAGAACATCGACCACCCAGCCCACTGTTAGAACTCCTTCATCAAGTGTTACTTCGGCTGAATGAGATAGCCACAGCGGTGTTCGCCGTTCACCAGCCAGTGAGTACGTTCGACCTTGCAATCAAGGGCGGCAGCAAACATCTCCAGTTCGTGACCGCAAACGCTGGGGAAGGATTCGGCAATGTGGGAGATCGCGCAGTTGTATTCCGTCAGGATAAAGCGATCGCCCTGTTCCACAACAGCGCCGTTCACATCAACAGGATGACACTCTGCCATATAACCTTCAGCAAGGCGAAGTGCAACTAGCTGATCTACCCGTTCTTTAAGGGACCCATTGCCAAGACGATCGCGGTACTCCAGCGCTTTGCGTTCCCACTGTTTTCGCAGAATGGAACCCATCTGGTCTGCGCCCACCGTTGCCGCTAAGGTGTCTAAGAGCGAAACGGCAAAATCATCGTAGCGATCGGGAAAGCGATCGCGCCCTGCCTGACTCAGTGTGTAGCGATAGTTAGGGCGACCCATGCCTGTTTGCATGACCTGATGGACAATCAAGCCATCTGCTTCTAAATCCTTTAAGTGTCGTCGAATGCCCTGTGGGCTGACGTGTAGCTGTTCAGCCAACTCCTGCACTGTTGACTGTCCTTGCTTCAGCAAGTGGTGCAAAATGTCTTGTTTTGTAGAGGGTTGTTGGACAGTTGTCATTCTTTTCCCAGCGGTAAAGCTGACAGCTAAGTTCACATGGCTTTACTAAAACAGCGATCGTCTACGGAAACAAGGTTACGACAACTCAATGTTACAACGACTTAAACACACGATCGTCTCGCTCTAAGCCATAGTCCTTCTATCTTATTTCAGATTCTGCTTTCGACTTTGACAACAACATTGTTGCTAAAGTACTTTACAATATGATTAAGCAACATCTATGTTGTTTTAATTATAGAATCAGATCCGTCGTCTTGTCGCGCTGCCTCATGAACTCAGACACTCAACCTAATCAAGCTGCCCCCCAAAAAGCGGCTCAGTCTACTGACAAAAGCCTCGAAGCGATGAGGCACTTCTCCATCACCTATGCCAAGCGAACCGGTACCTATTTCTGCGTTGACCCTGGCGTGACGGCAGTTGTGATTGAAGGTTTGGCAAAGCATAAGGATGATTTGGGGTCGCCCCTTTGCCCCTGCCGTCATTACGAAGACAAAGCGGCTGAAGTGGAAGCGGCTTACTGGAACTGCCCCTGTGTACCAATGCGTGAGCGCAAAGAATGTCACTGCCTGCTGTTTCTTACGCCCGACCATGATTTTGCGGGTGAGCAGCAAGACATCACGTTTGATGAAATCAGAACGGTCACGAACCAGCAGCACAGCTAGCAGTGCTGCAAGTGACGCTCCTAAAATTTACTTTCTACCGACCCGATCCCCAACCCAGACCAGAGAACACTACCGATGAGTCCAACTGTTCAAAACTTGGTTAACCAGCCTTACAAATACGGCTTCATTACTAACATTGAATCCGATACGATACCGCGCGGGTTGAGTGAAGACGTTGTACGGTTGATTTCGGCGAAGAAAGAAGAGCCGCCATTCATGCTGGAGTTTCGCCTGAAGGCGTATCGTCAGTGGCTCAAGATGACGGAGCCAAACTGGCAGAATGCGACCTATCCAGCGATCGACTATCAAAACATCGTCTACTACTCCGCACCGAAAGTGAAGGAGAAAAAGAAGAGCCTGGAAGAGGTTGATCCTGAACTGCTGGACACCTTTGAGAAGCTGGGCATTCCGCTTTCGGAGCAAAAGCGCCTGAGCAATGTCGCCGTTGATGCGATTTTTGACAGCGTTTCGATCGCCACGACTTTCAAAGCAAAGCTAGCCGAAGAAGGGGTAATCTTCTGCTCCTTCGCCGAAGCGGTGCAAGAGCATCCTGAACTGATCAAAAAGTACCTCGGTAGTGTCGTTCCTGCTGGCGACAACTTTTTCGCAGCGCTTAACTCCGCAGTCTTCAGCGATGGCTCGTTCGTCTACATTCCCAAAGGCACAAAATGCCCGATGGAGCTTTCCACCTACTTCCGCATCAACAATGGCGATTCGGGTCAGTTTGAGCGGACGCTGATTGTGGCAGAAGAAGGCAGTTCGGTCAGCTATCTCGAAGGTTGCACCGCACCAATGTTTGACACGAACCAGCTTCATGCTGCGGTGGTGGAACTGGTCGCGCTCGACAACGCTGATATTAAGTACTCCACGGTGCAGAACTGGTATGCAGGCGATGCCAACGGCAAGGGCGGCATTTACAACTTTGTGACCAAGCGTGGGCTGTGTCAGGGTGTGAACTCCAAAATTTCCTGGACGCAGGTAGAAACAGGTTCTGCAATTACCTGGAAGTATCCTAGCTGTGTATTAGTTGGCGACAACTCGGTGGGCGAATTCTACTCGGTCGCGCTGACCAACCATCACCAGCAGGCAGATACAGGCACCAAGATGGTTCACATTGGCAAGAATACCCGCAGCACCATTATTTCTAAAGGCATTTCGGCGGGGCAGTCCAAAAACAGCTATCGCGGGTTGGTCAAGATTGCTCCTAAGGCAACAGGCGCACGGAACTATTCGCAGTGTGACTCGATGCTGATTGGCGACAAGGCTCAAGCCAATACTTTCCCCTACATCCAGGTGCAGAACAATAAAGGCAAAGTGGAACACGAAGCGTCAACGTCCAAGATTGGCGAAGATCAGTTGTTCTACTTCTCCCAGCGCGGCATTTCCGCTGAAGACGCGATTTCGATGATGATTAGCGGTTTCTGTAAGGATGTGTTTAACCAGTTGCCGATGGAGTTCGCGGTAGAAGCCGATCGTCTCCTCAGCCTCAAGCTTGAAGGTAGTGTAGGTTAGCAAAGGAGAGTAGCGGAAAGTAGGTATGTCCAGTTCTGAAGTAACCACTCGCCATGCAACTCAGAAAGATGTTTCGCTAATCTTGTCGTTTCTTTATAAGAAGGCAGAATTTGACCGGACTATGGGAGCATTTGAGGGCATTTTGCAGGCAACAGAGGAAAAGCTTAGTCAAAGTTTGTTTGGTTCGATCCCTTTTGCAAAAGTTTTAATTGGTGAAGTTTTAGATCAGCCAGTTGGCTTTGCACTGTATTACTTCCGATACTCCTCTTTCGTAGCAGCACCAAGTTTATGGCTTGATGATTTGTATGTTGATGCAGAAGCTCGTAACAAAGGTGTTGGCTCTGTATTGATGGAAACTCTGACTCAATTCGCTAAAAAGACTGGCTGTACTCACATTGCTTGGACTGCAAGTGCAAACAATATTAGAGGCGTTGGTTTTTATCAGCGAATTGGAGCAAAAGTTATCAACAAAAAGGACAATACCCTGTTCTTTAGAATGGATGTCAACGCAATTTCAAGTAACAATCTATTAGCCTCTTGAGTTATGACTCAAACTCTGCTTGCTAGAAATGTTAGTATCCGAGATTTAATTGACCAGTTTGGGCTTCAGTTGGTGCGCAATGAACAGTTCTTTCGAGAGTGGCAAGACGTACCGCCTGACATCACCGATTCAGAAAAACAGTTTCTAGATAAGGTAAAAGAAGGATACTTTAATTTAATTGATCATCCACCGCTGTTAGAGAAAGCCGTTCAGATTGCGATTCTTGGTCCCGTTTTGTTCGTTGCTAACTTCTTTTTGCCACCCTTCCATATTCAAGCCGAAAAATCAGTTGAAATTTCTGCTGAAGATGAGGGGATAACGATTCGGGGACAAGCCGATCTGATTCTCTTAAAAGAGCAGTTATGGGCAATGGCGATCGAATCTAAGGAAGCTTCTTTTTCGATCGAGGCGGGACTTGCCCAATTATTAGCTTATTATGTTGGCAAATCCTCACCCAAGCAAACCTGGCTTTGGTTTGATTGTAACCGGGGGCAGCTTTATGTTTGTCAAGCTAGTGCGGGGAGATTTGAACCAGTACGCGATCTCCAGAATTTTTGAAATTCGTAATCCTGGAAATGAACTCTACACTGTTGTGGCAATTTTGAAGCATATTGGACAACTGTAAAAATTATCTAAGTGAGAGAGGCTGAAACGTGATTCGTGATGACAGTAGAGTAATTCTTTCAGTGCGGAATTTGACCGCCGATGTCGATGGGATTCAGATTCTGAAAGGGTTGAATCTGGAAGTGAAAGCGGGTGAAATTCACGCCATTATGGGTCCGAATGGGTCTGGCAAAAGCACCTTTTCTAAAGTTCTAGCGGGTCATCCTGACTATACGGTGACGGGTGGCGAAATTACTTTCCAGGACAAAAATCTGCTGGAGCTAGGGGCAGAAGAACGGGCACGATCGGGCATTTTCCTCGCCTTTCAGTACCCGATCGAAATTCCTGGTGTCAGCAATCTCGACTTTCTGCGCGTTGCCTACAATTCCAAACGCAAGCATCAAGGTTTAGAAGAACTGGATGCGTTCGATTTTGATGATCTGGTGCGGCAAAAGCTGGATATTGTCAAAATGGATCCTGCGTTTCTGAGCCGGAGCCTGAATGAAGGCTTTTCGGGTGGCGAGAAGAAGCGCAACGAGATTCTCCAAATGGCGATGCTGGAACCAACACTCGGCATCCTGGACGAAACGGATTCGGGGTTGGATATTGATGCACTCAAGATTGTGTCGAATGGCGTAAATCAACTGGCAAACGCAGACAATGCGATCGTCCTGATTACCCACTATCAGCGCCTACTGGATTACATCACGCCCGATTATGTCCACGTCATGGAAGGCGGACGCATTCTCACCACAGGTGGCAAGGAACTGGCGCTAGAGCTAGAAGCCCGTGGCTACGATTGGGTACGTGAAGAGGAGGCAGTAGCAGCAAAATGACGATTTCATCTACTGTGTCTGATGTCGCACCAACAAACGGGAAGTTGAAGGTCGATCGCACTGCCTATCTCCAACAACTGCTGAGTTTGCGTCCAGCGTTGGATGCATCGGCAGATTGGCTAAAAGAGATCCGCGATCGTGCAACAGCTAAAGTTCAGGAACTAGCAATCCCATCTAGCCGCGATGAAGAATGGCGCTTCACTGATTTATCGGATTTGCTGCAAACCAGTTTTCAGCCAGCCAGTGATGAGCATCCGGCGCTAGGGTTTGAGCATATTCGCCCATTCATTTTGCCAGAGGCAGTAAATAGCTGTTTGGTGTTCGTTAATGGTATCTACGATCCGGCTTTATCGAGTGTGGATAGCCTGCCTGAGAATGTCATAGTTAGTACTTTTGCAGTACTAGAAGAACTGCCGCAAGACGACGAGTCAGTGCTGTTTGATAATGTCATCAATTTAATGGCGTGGAGAGAATGGGCTGAAGAGATTTCTACAGCACACAAGACGGCTGATGAAATGACAGGTGCAGGCATCTATGCTCAAGCAAACCTACCTATTACGCAAAAGATATCACAGCAGTCTGCGAAGGAAGTTTTTGCAGCACTTAATGGCGCTAGCACGACAGACGTGGCTGTAGTATTGGTGCCTGAAAATCAAGTTGTGGAAATGCCGATTCAGCTTTTATTTGTTTCCACGGCTACTCAGCCCACCGTTTCCCATCCTCGTGCGCTAATCCTGGCAGAGTCCAATAGCCAACTGACGTTAATCGAGGATTTCGTAACCCTTGGTAAGAGCGCCTATTTCACGAATGCAGTAACAGATATCTTGGTTTCTGACAATGCAGAGGTGCGCCACACCAGGATACAGAGGGAAAGTACACAAGCGTTCCACATCGGTACAACAACAGTATTTCAGTCCTGTAACTCTCGTTATATCTGCAATGCGGTTAGTCTCGGTGCTAAATTGTCACGCCACAATTTAGAGGTTCATCAGACTGGAGAGCAGACAGAAACTACGCTGAACGGTTTGACGATGATTGGTGGTGAGCAATTAGCGGACACGCACAGCTTGATTTCGTTCACCAAACCACGTAGCAGCAGCAATCAGATTCATAAGTGCATTGTGGACGATCGTGCCCATGCTGTCTTCAATGGCAAAGTCTACGTGCCCAAAGCCGCTCAACTCACTGACGCGAAACAACTCAGCAGCAACCTCTTGCTGTCACCCAAAGCGCGAGTTGATACCAAACCTCAGCTTGAAATCACCGCTGACAATGTGAAGTGTACTCATGGTGCGACCGTCAGCCAGTTAGACAGCGATGAAGTCTTTTACCTGCAAAGTCGCGGCATCAACGAAGACAGCGCGCGTAAGTTGTTGACCTATGCCTTTGCCTATGAAGTCATTCGTGAAATTCCGGTTGCGTCGCTGAGAGAGAAGTTAGCGACGATCGTCCGTACTCAGCAGTCTTGAAGGCTAAATGCTAAAAATCAGAAGGCTGAAAAGTCCAACTTTCATCCTTTATCCTTCATCCCTTATCCTTTCCTCCTCATGACCCTCATCCAAACCAAGCCCCTCGCCGCTAGAGTTCGTGCTGATTTCCCCATCTTGCATCAGCAGATTCATGGCAAGCCGTTAGTGTATTTGGACAATGCGGCAACATCGCAGAAGCCGATCGCGGTGCTGGATGCGCTCCGCCACTATTACGAACATGACAACGCTAACGTGCATCGCGGTGTGCATACCCTCAGTTCACGGGCAACGGATGCCTATGAGGGGTCAAGGGACAAGGTCGCAGCCTTTGTGAACGCAGCGTCACGACAAGAAATTGTCTACACCCGCAACGCTAGTGAGGCAATTAATCTGGTCGCTTATGCGTGGGGCAATGCCAATGTGAAACAGGGTGATGAGATCATCCTCTCTGTGATGGAACACCATAGCAATCTGATTCCCTGGCAACTGCTGGCACAACGGACGGGCGCGGTACTGAAGTTTGTCGAGTTGACCGAAACCGAAGCATTTGATCTGGAGCATTTCAAGTCGCTGCTGTCAGACAAAACGAAGCTGGTTTCGGTGGTGCATGTGTCCAATACCCTGGGCTGCATCAATCCTGCGAAGGAGATCTGCACGATCGCCCACCAGTACGGCGCGAAAGTGTTGATCGATGCTTGCCAAAGCGTCCCCCATATGGCGATCGACGTACAGGCGATCGATTGCGATTGGCTTGTCGCCTCTGGACATAAGATGTGTGCCCCCACAGGGATCGGTTTTCTCTACGGCAAGCTGGCTCTTTTGCGCTCCATGCCTCCGTTCTTGGGCGGTGGCGAAATGATTGCCGATGTCTTTCTGGATCGTTCAACCTATGCGGATTTGCCCCATAAGTTTGAGGCAGGCACGCCAGCTATTGCAGAGGCGATCGCCCTGGGTGCAGCCGTTGATTATTTAAGTGCGATCGGCATGGATGCGATTCATGCGTATGAAGAAGAACTCACCAGCTACCTCTTTCAGCAGCTTCAGCAAATGCCGGAACTGAGGCTGTATGGTCCCAAGCCGAATGCGGATGGTAGCGGTCGAGCGGCGTTAGCTGCCTTCACTGCTGGGGATGTGCATCCTCATGACCTCTCCACCATTCTGGACCAGTCAGGCGTAGCGATTCGGGCTGGACATCACTGCACCCAACCGTTGCATCGGCACCTGGGAGCTCAATCGACCGCACGCGCTAGCCTCTATTTCTACAACACTCAGGAAGAGATTGATGTCTTCATCGCGTCGTTGAAGGAAGCGGTTGAGTTCTTCGGCAGTATTTTTGGCTAAGCGACTAACTTTCAAAGTGTGCAAAAGGCAAACAGCGCATTTATTGCCATTCAAGAGCAAGAAGGTCCGTTAGTGCAAGAAACGAACCAATACTGCCAGAGCGATGCATGGAGCTTCCCCACTATCTAAGGGTTCTCTCTTTTGAGCGGTCTGGTATCACTGCACTAAGGGCAGATTAAGATCTGCTGCTGCCCTGACATAATCAGGAAATCCAAGCTCTTAAAGAGTGGGATGAAGCAACAGTGGAGATTAGAAAAGCATGATTAAGTCCTGGATGGTCATTGGTGCCGTGACCTTCTTAGTGGCGTTTGCCAGCAGCATCCTGCGACCGAAAGATGTGAAATGGTTTGCGCGCTTGCGGCGACCCCGCTGGTTAACGTTTGAAGCCTTAATCCCAGTCATCTGGATCGTTGTCTTAATTGCTGGAGCCTGGTCTGCTTATATCGTTTGGGAACGTGATCCTGGCAGCAGTAAAACCTGGTCTTTGATGATTGCGTATGTGTTGTTGGAGGTGGCGATCGTCCTCTACTCTCCGGTTACTCTATGGCTGCGAAGCCTGAAGGCAGGTACATTGGTCGGTGGTATTGGGGTCTTGATTGGGCTAATCCTGACCTTCGCTGTCTGGCAAGTCTCAGGATGGGCGGCGTTGCTGCTGGTGCCGTACTTGCTCTGGAGTCCGATCGGTACCTATACGACCTGGGAAATGGGCAAATTGAATCCAGAGTCGGCGTAAGAAGGACTATGAAACGCCATTGAAGAAACTTGCTCGAAGAAATTTGTTCAAATTTGCTTAGCCACTGCTTAAAAAACGAATTTTTTCGTCTTCAAGACTGCAAAGTCTCTTAGAGCGTTAGGATCGAAAAGGCTTTCTTAGTAAATGATCTAACGCTGGAGTAAGTAGACATCATGACACGCGCCATCATCGAAACCGATAAAGGCACCATTAACATTGATTTTTTCGATGCTGATGCACCCAATACGGTAAAAAACTTTGTTGATCTCTCTGAGAAGGGTTTTTACGACGGGTTAGCCTTCCATCGAGTCATTCCTAACTTTATGGTTCAAGGCGGTTGCCCCTTAGGGACAGGTACGGGTGGACCAGGCTACCAAATTAAGGACGAACTTAACGACAACAAACATTTGGCTGGTACGCTGTCGATGGCTCATGCTGGTCCGAATACAGGTGGTAGCCAGTTCTTTATTTGCCACTCGCCCCAGTCACATCTGGATGGAGTGCATACAACCTTTGGTCAGACGCAAGATATGGATGTCGTCAATGCAATTCGCAAAGGCGACAAAATCATTTCGGTGAAGATCGAAAAGTAGCGCTTTTACCCGTTTTAGCGTCACTTAACTGATGTGCAGCAGCTTTTTCAACACCTACGGTTGAGAGAATTGCTGCACTTCTTGATGAACGCTCATGCCAATTTGCAGCGCTTCGTTCAGCAACTCGATATATTCATCTGCCTGACTGGTTACTTCCATTGTTTTTAAAGTAGTCAAGTTGGTTTCAATGTTCATCAGAAGATCAGCACGACGAGCCAAAAGCCCACGATTTTGTCGCAGGATTTTCTCGGTCATTAAGCCACAAACCAAACTGTTTCTGGCGATCGTCAGTGCCTCGATCGCTAGACTGCGATTCATGCTATTTGTCTGAGAATTGCCGATCGCTTCCAGGCGATCGACAACACTGACTGCTTGCACAACCTCGTTATATTTATCGACTTCATCCAGTAAGTTTGCCAGCGATTTAAGCGCTTTACTTTTGAGTGCCATCGTTACGTTCCAGCCGACGATCGCCACTGTACTGACGCTCAAGCTAACTTGCAAAAACCGGGTGATGGTTGACAAATCATTCACAGAATGAGCGTGATTCCGCACTATGAGAAGACCGATCGGCAGCGTAAAGATAAAGATTAAAACGAAGACAAAGAATTGCGTTAGGCAAAAGGAAAGGCAGCGTTGCCAGGTTTTGAAAAAGCCAGGGCGATAAGCACCGCCGACCATTCCCCCAATAAAGAGATCCGTTACTTCCAAGCCAGTAAGCTGCTCTAGCTCTTTCGCGGCGATCGTTAAGTGCTTGAGTTCAGGGTTCATATTAGCCACTCACGTTAGGAAAAAAGGCTAAGGAGCGCATTCCAAACGCCTGAAAAGAAGCTGCCTTCTCTAGGACGAAATAGCTCAAACTGACCTGGTGAACCGAAAAAGGGACGCAATGTCCAGCCAAGCTGACTGCCGACGAAGCCATAAAGCACTAGCCAAAAGCGAAGAATATTTTTGCGAACTTTAGTGCCCTGATCACCACCATTATCAGCAATTGGCTTCATTACCTGATAGAGAAAGGCAACGCCAATAATACCTGTAAGGGCAAAGATTGCCACGTTCAGCAACAGAAAGAAGGAGTAGTCATTAACAGTAATCAAGAAGAACAAGGTGACGGGAGCAAAGCCGCATAGCAAGATTGCAATGACTGAGACGGCTGTAAGTAAATACGTGAAATGTTGCCCGATCGTCTGTTTAGAGCCAAAGAGCGCATTAAAAATGTATAGCGTTGGCAAACAAATGACTAAGGTAATCAGGTATAAGGCAGGTAATTTGATAGCAGAAGAAGCAACCTGGGGCAGGCTGTGAAAAGAGCCAATAATGGCTCCATAAAGGGCGAAGAAGCACGAACTGGAAATAAGGAGCGCCGCTATTTTGGTTTTCAGCCCCACACCGTCATAAATTTCCGCCAAAAATTCTTTGCGATCGCGTAATAACGAGATGACAGTAGAAAAATAGTTCATTGATGAAGCTCCTGCAAGTGATGAGACTAAGTGGAGTCGATCGGGTGGGGGCGCAACGGTACATACAAAGTAGTTCTCAGGATTTCGGATGCTTCATCAAACGTTTACGATCGCGAGAAAGTCGGAACGGGAAGTCGTGAAACTCTTGCTGCTAGAGCAATCCTGCCTGCTGACTGTTCCGGCTTAAGCCAGGGCGTAACAGTCTGTAGGTGGCAATTAACATAGGCGTTAGCGCTTCAAGCCCAAAGCTGAATGCTAAAAGCTAAACGCTGAAAGCTGAAACGCCTATGATGAAGAATGAATGCTTTAGTTTCGCACCATGCAATTTATCGATCAGGCAGAAGTACAGGTACAGGCAGGTAATGGAGGCGATGGGCTGGTTGCCTTCCGCCGTGAAAAGTACGTGCCTGCTGGGGGACCGTCGGGCGGTAATGGTGGTCGGGGCGGTTCTGTAATTTTTCGATCGGTGGAGAACCTGCAAACACTGCTGGATTTTCGCTATAACCATCTGTTTAAAGCAGACGATGGGCAGCGGGGTGGACCCAACAACCGCACAGGAGCCGCAGGGCACGATCGCATCATTGATGTTCCATGCGGCACGATGATTTACGATGCAGAAACGGATGAACTGTTGGGCGATCTCGTGGAACCGAACCAGACGTTCTGTGTTGCTAAGGGCGGCAAAGGCGGCTTAGGCAATCAGCACTTTCTCAGTAATCGCAACCGTGCCCCTGAGCGAGCCTTACCCGGACTGCCTGGAGAAGCCCGCTTTTTGCGTATGGAACTAAAACTGCTGGCTGAAGTGGGCATCATTGGTCTGCCGAATGCGGGTAAATCAACGCTGATTGCGGCACTGTCTGCGGCTCGACCCAAAATTGCTGATTATCCCTTTACAACGCTGGTGCCCAATTTGGGTGTGGTGCGTAAGCCAACGGGAGACGGTACGGTTTTTGCCGATATTCCGGGTCTGATTGAAGGCGCACACATGGGAACAGGCTTGGGGCATGACTTTCTACGCCACGTTGAGCGGACGCGGTTGCTGTTGCATCTCATTGATGTGACAAGCCCTGATCCGATCGCCGATTACCATACCATCCAGCAGGAACTCCATGCGTATGGACGTGGGCTGACCGATCGTCCCCAGCTCTTAGCGCTTAGTAAGCTGGATGCGATGAGCCAGGAAACTGAAGCGATCGATAGCCTTGCAGCACAACTGCACGAACTAAGCCAGGTGCCTGTTTTTCAAATTTCAGCCGTCGCACGCATCGGGTTAGAGCCATTGCTAAACCAAATCTGGCAAGCGTTGGATGAGCTACAAACCGAGGAATTGGAAGCCGAAACGCTGAACAACAGCCTGGAACCGATCGACCTTAATGCTATCTCGCCTACCCCATTGAATATTTGAAGGCGGAATTTGCTTAGCTAGCGATCGCTCAGCTAACTGTCGTGTGTCTTCCCATTAGGGCAACTGGGTCATGGCAGTGTTGACGGGAAAGCTAAGGGCACGATTAGAAGCAACAGGCACACTGTTCTCAGCTCTAGGCGGTGTTGGCGCTGGTGCCGTTGAAGGACTTACAGCCGGACGGGGTTGGGCTGCCGGAACACGGTTGAAATACTGATAAACAGCGCGTGACGCATTTTCCACCAGGTCATAGGCGCTATCGTCATTGAACGATCGCTTCACCAGCACCGTCAGCGAGTAACGCTTGCCATTGGGCATATCAATCAAGCCAACATCGCCAATCAGACCGCCAATATCACCCGTTTTATGAGCGATCGTTGCGTCTTTCCCCAAACCTTGAGGCAATTGGCTGCGGTTGACCGTACGCTGCATGATGTCCAACACGCGATCGCGCGATCGCATCGAAACCAGCTCCCCCTGACTAATACGTGTCATGAGAAAGGACAGCTCTTTGGGGCTAGTCATATTCGTGCCACTTAAGTCGGGCAACAGATTGTTGAGTGTTGTAGAAACCAGCCCCCAAGACTGAAACCGCTGGTTTAAGGCTGCGATACCGCCCAGGCGAGCGATGATCATATTCGTGGCTGTGTTGTCGCTAATGGTAATCATTTTGGTTGCGGTTTCCAGCGCTGTAACCTGTGTGCCCACAGGCAACCCTTGCAGTTCACCGGAGCCGCCGCCCACTAATTCTTTTCGCATTGTGAGCCGCTCGTCCAGACGAATTTTACCTTCGTCAACATCCTGGAAAAAAGCGACTAAAATCGGCACCTTGATAGTGCTGGCGGCAGCGAAAGAGGCACCACCATTGAGATCCATATAGGCATTCGTATCCAGATCATGCAGGAATATTCCCGGTGTGAGTTTAGGATGCTGCAATGCCAGCGATTTTAATGCTGCTTTAAGAGATGTCAGTTCTTGCCCGATTTGGGGTTGTTGCGCTGCTGAGGCACTTTCTGTCGTCGCGCCCTGCGACATTACGGCTGACTGGGCTACTGGTGTGCTGTCAACAGCGCCACCTTTCGAGCTGGCTTGCTGCGATGCGCCTGCGGATAAGCGAGCGGCTGGATCAAACATCGACATTACCGTGCCCACCAAAACGCCAATGCCAACGCTCAAAATCAGCATCCGAGCGGCATAAAGCCCTGCGGAAAAGCCGCGCGATCGCGGACGTGCTGGAGTATCGCGCTTCTGAGTAGAGGCAAACGATCGCGCGTTCCAGTCAGCGCCCTGCGAACTTTCAGCCATCCCCAAAGCGTTGCGACGTTTGGTAGACAGCCTACGACGCGTTGGGTTCCGTCCCACCCGCTGTGAGGACGCACTTGCTTGATCGCGCCCTCCCAGTTGGGGTGCCAACTGAAACGCTGGAATAGCCCGTGAACCAGAGTTTTTTAAGGCACCGCGACCCTCTTTGGTGGTGGGTAGCTTTCCGCGTGGCGACACGGCATTAACTGTAGAGAAAGAGTCGCCAAATTGCCGCGATCGCCCAAAAACCGCTTGCCGCACCTGTTCATCCGCTAATTTTGCAGCAGCCTGCTCTTTGCTCAGGCGCGATCGATCGTTAGGCTTCGACCGCTGCAAAAAGTGGTGCGGTGCATCAACGTTAGCCGCCTTCACGTCTTTTCGCGTAGTTGGCTGTTGCTTCGATCGACGCGACAACGGCTGACTTCCCTGCCCAAACAACATTTGCCACAGGTTTCCCCGCCGCCGTTTGTTGGGGCGCGCACTGCTGACCACCCGTTGTGCACTAGGTTCTCTTGTGCCAGAAGGTTGATGAGAGCTTAACCGAGGTTGCTCTAGTGGCGATTGCCGATGAGCGTTTGGGTAATCACGGAACGATCGCTCTGATCCAGGCATTTGAGTGGAAGAGAAGGAATCATCACTGCGTGATCTGCGCGACACATCGCCCGACTCTGGCATAACACACTCCAACAAAAAGCTGAGAGAAACGATTAAGGCTGACGCAAACGTGAGATGCAATTCTCGCTTTACAGTAGCAGAGCAAGGCTGACAGCGCTAACCACATTTTGCTGCTCACTAGCATTCCTGCCAAAGCTATCAGAATTGTAGACTAACCTCTCCCAAAAAAAACGTGGTTTCTGGCGACCGACAGCAATGCTGAGCGGTCGGTCTATGTCCTTTTAGCCCTTGCCCTTCAGTCATCAGTGGGGGTGCGATCGCTCGTTGTAGGCTTGTCTCGCTTCCCAGCTTTTTGGGTTGCCCAGTTAATCTGACTCAAAATGCCCCGCAACATTGCCACCTCGTCGCTAGAGGGCAGTGCCCGGTTAAACAAGCGCCGAAACTTATGCATACGGCTGGCGGCTGTATGTGGGTGCAGATAGCCGATCGCTAGCAAAACCGTCTCTAACTGCTGGTAGTAGCCTTCTAAAACATCGAGAGAAGCCGGGGCAAAGGGGAGAGGAGAGAGGGAAGAGGGAAGCGGCAACGGGGCGACGGGGCGACGGTCAGCAACGGGGGAAAGAAATTGGTACAACTCATAGCAGCAAATCGCTACTGCCTGTGCCAGGTTCAGCGCCGCATACTCAGGATGAGACGGAATCGCCACAAAACGCTGGGCATGATTGAGTTCTTCATTGCTCAACCCTCGGTCTTCGGGACCAAAGATCAGCGCCCCAACTGCCTGTCCTGTTTCTAGTTGGAGCGGTTCCAGTAGCCAGGGCAGGGCAGTTCTAGGAGACTCCAAGATGGTGTCAACCCTGGGGCGGGCAGTAGTTGCGATCGCTCGTTGGCAGCCGTGCAATGCCTCTGGCAGCGTTGCTACCACTGTCGCCGCTGTCAGCACATCCGCCGCATGAACCGCCATGAGCAGTGCGTCTGCGCCCAGTCGATCGCACTGTGGGTTCACAAGCACCAAATGCTGCAAGCCCATATTTTTCATGACACGGGCGATCGCACCTACATTCAGCGCACCAGCCGGTTCAACCAGGACAATGCGAATCGTTGCCAAAACCGACTCAGCCATGTGTTAGAAGGTAAAGAGTAAGAATTACAGAAACAGTACAGATTGTGTTGCGTTCTGCGCTGATTCTGCATTCTACCGCTTCCCTCCTGTCTCCTCCCTCCTGCCTTCTACCTTTTGCCTTTTGCCTTCTCCTCCCCCCTCACCACCATGGGACGCGCCCGCTCAAAAGCTGACTTACCAACAAAAATCTGCCCCGTGTGCGATCGTCCCTTCACCTGGCGCAAAAAGTGGGAAGATTGCTGGGATGAAGTGAAATACTGCTCAGAGCGCTGCCGCCGCCGCCGTTCTCAGAGCCAGTAGTTGTGAGTCCTGAAGTCCTCAGGCATACAAGGACGCGATCGGTTGTTAGCTGTTAGCAGTTTTTCTTTCGTTACCATTGCTTAATGGTAGTAAAACGTTTACAGCACAGAGGTTTCAATCATGACAGCAGAACGGGTGCAGCCCAAGCTGATTATTCACGGTGGAGCCGGAAGTTCCTTAAAAGGTAAGGGCGGCGCTGAGTCGGTACGCAAATCGCTGTATCGAGTCATTGATGAAGTCTATGAGTTGCTGCTGTCAGGCGCAGCGGCTTCAGCAGCGGTCATTCATGGCTGCCAGATGTTAGAAGATGATCCCCGCTTTAATGCTGGCACTGGCTCTGTTTTGCAGTCCGATGGACAAATTCGCATGAGCGCTGCCCTGATGGATGGAGCCAGCCAACGCTTTAGCGGTGTCATTAACGTTTCACGGGTGCAGAATCCTATTCACCTGGCAAAGGCGCTGCAAACCTCCCACGATCGCGTGCTGTCGGATGTGGGAGCCGCTGAACTGTTACGCGAACTCGAACTACCCGCCTACGATCCCCTGACTGAAATTCGGCTGCAAGAATGGATACAGGAACGCCAGGGCAATTTTTCGAGAGAGATGGCGGGCGTTGTAGCCGAACGCGAACTGGTGGAGGATACGTCCAGGCGTGGCACGATCGGCGTGGTTGTTCTAGACAATCAAGGACGCATTGCAGTCGGCACGTCAACGGGTGGCAAGGGCTTTGAACGCATCGGGCGTGTTAGCGACTCTGCCATGCCTGCGGGTAACTATGCGACGGCTCACGCAGCAGTCAGTTGTACTGGCATTGGCGAAGATATTATCGACGAATGTCTGGCAGCCCGTATTGTCGTGCGGGTAGAGGATGGGCAACCACTGGTATCCGCTTTCGAGCGCTCGTTCAGGGAGTCCCATCAGCATCAGCGCGATCTGGGCGCGATCGGTCTGGATGCAACGGGTACGATCGCCTGGGGCAAAACGAGCGAAGTGCTTCTTGCCGCCTACCACAATGGCGAAAGAGTCGGTGACACGCTGGAATGGAACGATGGCACCCTGGTTGGCGGTCTTTCAGACTAATGCCTTTACAACTCTGGTTGCCGCAACTAACTGGCGATGGTTCGTTCACTTTCTTTTCGGAAGATTTTGGCGAGTCGTTCCATAGCCTTCAAGGCGCTCGTGCTGAGGCGTTTTCAAAGTTTGTGGTGGCAACTGAGTTGAGGACGAAAGCGCACGATCGTCATCTGCGGGTGTTGGACATTTGCTATGGGCTGGGTTACAACACGGCGGCGGCGCTGGAAACCACTTGGGCAGTGAACCCAGAGTGCCAGGTAGAACTCTATGCACTGGAGTTGGATGCGACTGTGCCACAGGCGGCGATCGCCCCTCCCCTGCTCGATGGCTGGTCGTCAACGGTACAAGCAGTTTTGCAACAAATGGCACTGACGTACGCTTGCAGTTTGCCTCACCTGACGGCAACGCTCTTGCTTGGGGATGCCCGCCAAACCATTCAGATGCTTTGTGCTTCAGGGTGGCAAGCAGATGCTATTTTCTTTGACCCATTCTCGCCACGTCGCTGTCCGCAGCTATGGACGATCGAGTTTTTCGCACGGGTGGCACGCTGTTTGGCACCAGACGGCAAACTTGCAACTTATTCACGCTCGGCGGCAGTGCGATCGGCAATGCGATCGGCGGGTTTTTGCCTGGGAACGTTACCGCCTGAGGCTGATCACTTGCCACACGAGTGGTCACAGGGCACGATCGGCAGCTTTAAGGCTCAGACGTTGCATCCCCTTTCTCAAATGGAACAGGAGCATTTGCAAACACGGGCAGCCGTACCGTATCGCGATCCCACCTTGCAAGGAGATGCCACAACGATTCTGGAGCAGCATTACCGGGAGCAACAGCAAAGTACCCTAGAGTCAACATCCAGTTGGCGGCGACGCTGGGGTATTCGGTAAAGCTGTGTAGGGTGTGCCCTACATTGTGAGGGACTGGACGTTGGTTTCAATCAGCTTCGCTAGATCCTTCAGGAAAGCAGCCGCATGGGCACCGTAAATAATGCGATGGTCGGCAGTGAGATTGACCTGCATTTGACGTTTCACGCCAAAGAAGCCGTCATCCGTAGCGACAACGGCAGGAAGAGACGCACCGATCGCCAGAATGGCTCCTGTATTAGGGGGCAAAATAGCATCAAAGCGATCGACCCCAAACATACCGAGATTAGAAATCGTGAAGGTGCCGGAGCTATATTCCTCTGGCTGCAACTGCTTGGCTCTGGCACGATCGACCAGGCTTTTCCAGGTGCGCGATAGGGTATAAATGTCCAACTGATCGGCTTGCTGCAACACAGGCGTAATCAGTCCACCATCGTCCATTGCCACCGCTACTGCTACGTTAATCCCAGCCGGATGAGAGATGTTCTGATTGACATAGCTCGCATTTAAGAGCGGATGTTTTTGCAGGGTGACAGCAACCGCTTTTGCCAGCAGTGCCGTCATGGTCACGCCTTTGGACTTGATTTGCTTGTACAGTTTGTCCAGATTGTCGGTTGTGATCGTATAGCCAACGTGGAACGTGGGGACTTCCAGGCTGGCTGCCATATTCCGCACGATCGCGTTTTGCAGCGTGGTGAGCGGTACTTGCTGCCCAGCGATCGCAGGAGCAGGAGGCGCTACGGCTGGTTTGGCAACCGGAGGCGTGACTGAGGGCAGTGGCGGCGGTGGTGCAGTAGGAGTTTTAGCAGCAGGTTGCTTACCAGCAGCGGCTTCGACATCTTCGGCAACGATGCGTCCGTGGGGGCCGCTGCCGCTGAGAGTGTTCAGGTCAACTTTTAGCTCTTTTGCCAGTTTACGGGCGCGAGGCGAAACCGCAATCCGTCCATTTGGAGTGGTTGCACTCCCTGCTGCATTCCCGTTTTGCACAGAGGCGACTGGAGCCGCTACGGCTGTGAGCGCGTCTTGGGTGTCTGCGATCGCGCCAGGAGTTTCAACGGGGGCTGCTTGACCTGCCGCTTGCTGTTGAGTCGTGGCGATTTCAGCTTCCGTTTCGGCAATCAGGGCGATCGCCGCTCCAACCGGAGCACTTTCGCCTGCTGGCACCACAATTACACCTAAGTAGCCTTCATAAAAGGACTCCACATCCATATCTGCTTTGTCAGATTCCACCACCACCACGGTTTCACCTTTTTCGACCTTGTCGCCGGGTGCTTTGACCCAGGAAACAATTTTGCCCTCGGTCATCGTGGAGCTAAGTGCAGGCATGAAGACTTCGTAAATCATGGAGTGAGTCCAGTCAGAAAATAAGTAAAGACGGCAGGTGCAGTGGTGCAGCAGCAGAGAGGGGGCGATCGACAACCGAATGGTTACGGGCTAGTTAAACGGCTCCGCGAATTGCTTCTACAACGCCATCACGCAGTAAGATTTCAACCTGCATTTTTTCGATCAAATTATCGCCCGTTTCAACTCGAAAAATGCTGTCGATCTGTCCTTGCTGCACCTCTTGATCTAGCTCTAGCAGTTGAATTTGTTGCAACTGCTGCAAAATTTGGTTTTTTTGCTCCAGGAATTCGCTCTTTTTTTCGTTTACCTGAATTTGGATGCCATCAATTTGCTGGAGCGTTTCAGGACCGGGTGGCTTGAGGCTCTGCTTCTGAATTTCGGCAATCATTCGCTGCCCTTGCATTTCGAGCTGCTGGAGCTGGTTGTCGAGCTGGTTAAGCTGCGCCTGGAGCTGTTGCTGTGCGTCATCTTTCCATCGAGCAGTGACGATCGCCTTGACGTTGATCGTGCGCTTCAGCAGCAGGTGAGATTGAGAAACATCCATAAAGATTGGGTCGCGAGAAATTGTTGGAGGACAAAGCGTCCGTTGGCAAGTGCGTTAGCAAGCCATGATGCCGAGGCAAAGCACCCGTCAAACATTGTACCGATGCTACTGATGGCGCTTATGCCATCCCTTCAGCAGTCACCTCCAATTAGCTACCATAGCTTGTGCCAGACTATCCAACGAACATCTCGTTAATCATACCCTGGTACCGTTCCGCCACGACATTACGCCGGATTTTTAGCGTTTGTGTCAACAAGCCATTGTCGATCGTAAACGGTTCCACCAACAGTCGAAACGGTCCAATGCGATCGTCCGCCCGATAGCCCGGACGATTCTTCACTTCCCGGTTGAGTTCCTGCCGTACCAGATCTTGAATAGGTTTGCTTTCCAAGGTAAGGGGTGAGGAGTAAGGGGTGAGGGGTGAAGCGTTTTGAGTTAATTCTGGCTTCTGACTCCTCTCCCCTCTCTCCTGTCTCCTCTCTCCTTCCTCCTCCCCAGGCAGTTGCAGCTCCAGATTCTGCGCGGCTGCCCACTTTTGCAACGCCTCTAGATTGGGCACAATCAGCGCTCCCAGCACTTTTTGATCCTGACCAACGAGCATAATTTGGTCAATGTAGGGGCTGCGGAGGCAGGCATCTTCAATCGGCTGGGGTTCGATATTTTCACCACTGGTCAGGACGATCGTGTCTTTGGCGCGTCCGGTGATGATCAGGTCGCCTTGCTTCGTCACCCAACCTAAATCGCCTGTGTTGAACCAGCCGTCAGCGTCGATCGCCTTAGCCGTTGCTTCCGGGTTTTTGTAGTAGCCCTGCATAACCTGAGGACCACGAATAAGGACTAGCCCTTGCTTCAGCAGTGGCAGCGGTTGGCGGGTTTCGAGATCCACGATGCGGGTTTCGGTATCGCGGAGGGGTTGCCCATCGCCACCGCGAATGTTACGCCAGGGACGACGGACGTGAGTAATCGGGGCGGTTTCTGTCAACCCATAGCCGCCCAAAATCGGAATACCAACGACTTCAAAAAAATCTTCCAGGTGTTCAGCGATCGAGCCGCCACCACTGACAAAAAAGGCGACCTCTCCCCCAATGCCTGCTCGCACCTTTTTGTACACCAGGCGATCGCCCAGTTGATGGGGCAACCATAAAACAGCAGCTTGAACGGCAGCAACCAGGCGTTGGGCGATCGATGGCTGGAGCTTTTCCAAACTCACGCCCTGCACAAGACGACGTGCCGCAATGTAACGATGGCTCACGCCCAAAAAGAAGTTCACCAACCGCTGCTTACTGGCGGGCTGCTCCCGAAACTGCTTTTGCACGCCCTCGTAAATGGACTCCCACAGCCGTGGCACTGCCACCATATAATTTGGCTTGAAATCCTTTAGGTCTTTCTTGACGTAGCGAATGTTGGTGTATGCCTGCGTACAGCCATAGGCAAAGGTAAAATACTCAAACGTGCGCTCGTAGCAGTGCCAGATCGGTAGAATGCTCAACACACGCCCATTTTGGGGATTGACGACCGAGGCAGCAGCGGTTACTTGAGACAGTAAATTGTTGTGGCTCAGCATGACCCCTTTTGGCATTCCAGAGGTGCCAGAGGTATACATCAAGGTTGCCAGCGTGTCACGTTCTAGCTGCACAGGCTGAAGTGTATGACCTGCGCCCGTCTGCATTAATTGTGAAAAATTCAGCGTCTTGATAGTACCGACTGGCGATGGCGTTTCGTCAGTCAGCAGCACGATAAACCGCAGCGGCAGGGACTCCAGACCTTGAGCCAGCTTTGTTAACGTTGCCTGGTCTTGTACAACCAGTCCGATGCTGTCGCTGTGTTTCAGAATAAACAGCAGTTCATCCCGGTCTGCCTGGGAGCCACGCACGGCATTTGCGGCACCTGCCATCATCATGCCCTGGTCGGCAACGGGCCAGCGGGGGTTGTTATCGGAGAAGAGGGCGATGTGCTCACCGGGCTGTACGCCTAGCGCCTGTAGCCCGATCGCAAACTGCTGCATTTGCTGGTAAAGGTCAGCGTAGGTCAGCTTAATCGCTGGCTCGGCGTGGGGATCGTAAACGGCAGTGTTTTCACTGAAGCGTTGCGCCGCGATCGCCCACAGCGCTGGAATGGATGTTGCCTGACTATAATCAATCACACGACGTAGCGTTTGGCGCTCTTGCTCGGTCATGGGAGCGGTCTGGGAACGGTTCATAGCACAACTCCTAAAGCCCTGACATCATCTTATGGCTTGATTGACCAATCGGCGACAGGCTAAGACCATTTTTGAGAATGCCACAGACGATCGTGCCACAAACGATCGCGCCACTCGCCAGCAGCAGCACCACTGTGAGCAGGCGATAGAATTGACCAGGGGAAGCATTGTCCTTAACCTCTAGTCGTTAGCGCCTCTTTGCATATGCATCAACATTCCGCCGACTGCCACCATCCCCACACGATCGCCACACACACAAGCGCCACACACACAATCGACCCTCAAGCCAAGCAAACCCAGTTAGCGATCGCACTCTTGCTGATCGGTGGTTTTGCGATCGCTGAACTCATCGTTGGCTTGACCAGTGACAGCTTGGCGCTCATTGCCGAAGCCGGACATATGGCAGCCGACAGCGTGGCACTGCTACTGGCATTAGTGGCAACTCGGCTTGCCCAGCGCCCCAAACGGAGCCTCTTGAGTGATTCGCTGACAGACGTTGTGGCAACCCCACTGGCAACCCAGCCAGTTGCCGCCTGGGAAACCTGGGCAGCCTTGCTGAATGGGTTAGGACTCGTCGCGATCGCCCTGTGGATTGGTTGGGAAGCGCTCCAACGGCTGCAAACCCCTCCAGAGACGATCGCCAGTCTGCCGATGCTCCTGACCGCAGGCGTTGGGCTTGCCGTCAACAGCGCCAACATTGCCCTGTTGCATCGCGGTAGCGACCATGACCTTAATCTGCGCGGAGCCTTTCTCCATGTCCTGGCAGATGCCATCAGCTGCATCGGTGTAATTCTCGCCGCGATCGCGGTTGCAGCACTCCACTGGTTCTGGGCAGACGGAGCCATCAGCCTCTTCGTCGCGGGGATTATTCTTTTTAGCGCTGTGCCGTTGGTCGTGCAAAGTGTCACGCGGCTGGTTGGGGAGAGGGGGGAGGAGTGGGGGAGAGGAGTGAGGAGTAAGGGGAAGGAGTGAGGGGAGAGGGGAGAGGAGTGAGGGGAGAGGAGTGAGGGGGAAGGAGGTTAATGAGAGACAACAAAAAGCTTAGACATCAGGGATTGGTAGTCAGCAAGTCAAAAGAGACCAGCCATCCTCTCTTCTCCTTCCGCCATCCTGCTTATTCCCAATTTCCCTATCGTCGTGCAAAATTTTAGACATTAGGGCACTCTACGCAAAGGAGTGTCTACAATTGAATTGCCTGTGGTGCTGACATTGTTTGACAGTCTTTGATCAAACTCCCATCCAATTTTCGACTTCTGAAATGAGCCGTGGTGCGATCGTCCGACGACTCATGCAGGGCTTTAGCGGCAGGCTGTTTCCTCAAACACTACGTCCAACGCCATCTACGCCTTGATGCCGCCTACGGCTACTCCTGCGGTCTGCGCCCCCTTGCCAGTCAACATTCATGGACAACGATTTACTGACATCAGAAATGAGGGGGCAGCGCACACTTGCAACCGTTGTCTTTACAGACTGCGTTGGCTTTAGCGCCAGAATGTCAGTAGACGAAGACCATACACTTGACCTGATCCGTCGTGATCTCAAGTTTATGAAACAGCTCTGTGGGCGGTATGAGGGACGAGTCCTGAAATCCACAGGGGACGGCTTGCTCATGTGCTTCACCAGCGCGGTGAAAGCAGTTGAGTGTGCGATGGAGATCCAAAAAAGCATCACTGAAAGAGCGATCGAGCTGCCGCCTGAAGATGCGCTAGAACACCGCATTGGCATCCACTTAGCGGATATGTTCATCACCGAAACAGACGTGATGGGCAATGGCGTTAACATTGCGGCACGTTTGCAAACAGAGGCAGATCCGGGCGGCATCTGCATCTCACAGACCGTTTTTGATGTCATTAAAGCCAGCCTCCACGTTGACAGTGACTACCTCGGTCCGCGTGAACTGAAAAACATCCGCGAGGTGGTGCCTGTCTACCGCATTCTGATGTCGCCAGAATCACAGGTTTTGAACCCGCACTCGGTTACCATCCGCAATTTAGAGCAAAGCCGCAACGTGCTGCGTGTGAAAAAACTACTGTTCTACGCCTGCAAAAATAGGTGGGAAAGCGATCACAATAAGCTGAATTTACTGAGCCTCTCTGACCAAATCCAGGAGGTGATGCTGCTGGCACCCACTCCAGAGCGCCTGCGGTTTTTTCTGGATGCAGCCGTACGCACACTGAGCAAACCAGCCGAATACTCCGTGATCGCTAATATTCTGGTCAAAGAAGTCAGTCGGCTTTACCCAGTTGAACACAACCACGACGACGATCCAACCTCCTATAACCTTGCAGCAGAGCCACAACCATCGCCCCACGCGATCAATGCCCTCTATGAACAGCTTGCTGTTGAACTAGAAGCGTCTGGGAATGGGACACGCATCAAAAAACTTGCTTTTTATGTGTGTAGACGTGTTTGGGAAGCGGATCAGAATAAGTTGGACGGGCTGCGCCTGCAAGACTTGATTGCAGAACTGCATCAGTCAATGCCAACGTTAGAGAACCTCACGATCGCCACCAATGGCTGTGTCCAAACGCTCAGTAAACAAGCAGAATATGCCCTCATTGCCAATGCCTTAATTAGCAAGCTGCAACGGCTCTATAGCATGGCTGATCAGGCTCCTGTACCTGCCTCACCGCCGATCGCCCCCCAACAACCAGTCAAACCACTTGCGCCGTTAGAGAATGCGCCGATCGCCAAGTCAGCGACATCAGCCGAGCCAGCGCCATTAACTAAGCCAGCGCCATCAGTCGAGCCACTACCATTAGCCGAGCCAGCGCCATTAGCCGAGCCACCACTAGCAACGGATGCCTCAGCGCTCTATGTTGCCATTGCTCAACGTTTGGAGCCAGAGCCAAACCTGCTACGGATCAAAAAGCTGCTGTTCTATGTTTGCTACCGTCAATGGGAAAGCGATGCGACCAAACTAGAGGGTCTGAACCTGGAAAGCTTAATTCAGGAAATCCACCAGATCACACGCACGAGTTCCCAGCTTGCAGCAGCGTTTGAGGCCGTGGTCAAAACGCTGAACAAACAAGAGGAGTATCGCGAGATCGCCCAAACGATCGTGACCAATTTGGGCAGGCTTTACTCCGATTACCAGGAAATAGAGCCACTCCCAGCGTTGCCAGTAACGGTTGCGCCCCCCCAGCAGGAGGCGTTAGACGCGATCGCAGTGCCAGAGGAGCAGCGATCGCCCGTTAAACCCGAACCACCTCGATCGGCGCAGGACGCACCACTCAACCTGTTCGATTTCCGACTTGGCATTATGAAGTATGCGAACCCGTTGCAGGCAAAAATCTTGCTGTTCTCTGCCCTGTATACAGACTTCGGCTTTACAAACCAGGATTGGAGCGATCTAAAACAGCGTGACCTTGATGGCTTGCTCCGTCGTCTTTTGGGTATCTGCAAAACCTACACCGATCTAGAAGCGTGCCTGTTTACAGCGGCACGACGATCGCCAGAGCCAGACGAGACCGTGCAAACTGCCGAAGCCATCATCAAATGTCTACGCTCCTTTTACCTGTACGGCAATGCTTCGCGGCTGCCTCTTCCGCTTGACGAACCAACGCAGCTTAAGCTTGACGACTTCGAGGAAACCACCCTGGAATTTGCTAGCCTCACTGACGAAGACGATTACACTTGCCAACTGATACCGCCCGCCGCCGAGCCAACGGCAATCATGCCTGAGTCTCTGTCTACTGACAATGCCACGGATGATCCCCTGGCTCCAACGGCGATCGCTGAAGCCAAAACCGACACCGAAGAGGCACCAACGTCCTTGCGTTCAGCAGTGGATTAACGCCGTCAACGGTGTGGGCAACTGTGCCCCATCAACCCGGCTGAAACTCATTTGCCAATCAACTCTTTATCAGCAGCGCTCTGATGAAAAAACTCTACGGCATTTTTCTGTTTGTCATTGGCGCTCGTTACCTGTTTTTTCGTTAGCAGCGTCGTCAAGTGATAGTAAATAACCTCAAACTCAAGGTTTATGAGTTCAGGTCATCTGCTTCAACGCTGCGCTGTTTGGCATCATCACGCATCATATCTAGCACTTCCTCCATAATTTCCTTGCTAATGTAGTTCGGATAAGATGGATCTCTTGGTTCATCTAGGCGAAAAACATTTAACTGAGACTTAGCAGTGAGTAGCGCCTTCACTTTATCCTCGGAGATGCCAATTTCCTCCTCAAACAGTAACTCAGTTCCGTGTTTAAGCTCATCGTGGATCACATTTAATTCTCGCAACCCACGATAACTCCAAGTGGTCATCTGATCTTGGGGATTGAGGTATGAATTTTCGCCTTCTCTGCCGAGCTGTTCAGCCTTTTCAAAAGCTTCTTCAGGTGAATCGGCACGAATGAGAACACTATTGATGTGAACAACATTGCTTGACTCTCCCTCAATGCAGCACTCTATTACAAGATCTGCAATGTACCATTTTGCGTCTTTAGGAATGTATGCCATTTGTCGTGCTGCCAGCCTTTAAACTCACCTCGTCACTTCAACTTTTACGGATAGCCCTTAGTCATACCCGCTTCAACAACTCGGCAGCATAGCAACGCAGTTAACCAGGAAAAAGGCGCTGATATTCGCGTTCAGTAATCATGTCTTGCGTACTGTCCACGCGATCGACGAACACAATGCCATTCAAATGATCGAGTTCGTGCTGAAAAATACGAGCGACAAAATCGGTTAACTCCTGTTTGTGCAGCTTGCCGTCACGTCCGGTGTACTCGACTTCGATCGCTCGATATCTGGGCACCTTTCCCCGCATACCTGGAATACTGAGGCACCCTTCCCATCCCATGACTGTTTCATCAGCATGGGCAAGCAGTCGCGGATTAATCATCGCTGTCGGCTCCATCGTTGGTGCGTTGGGGTACCGCAGATTCGGACGCGATGCCACGATGAAGAGGCGATCGGACTGGGCAACTTGCGGTGCAGCAATACCAACCCCATTTGCCTCTTTAACCGTGATCAGTAGATTCTCAACCAGCGTTTGAATGCGATCGGACTGTACATCCTCCACAGGCTGCGCTTTTTGACGCAGAACGGGATTTCCCAACTCGATCACTTCAAGCAACTCAGGCATCGGAAAGCCTAACAACAAGTGGACATTTTTAGTCTAAAGCGATCGTCTGTGTGAGGAAAGCAGGGGAGGCAAGGGAGAGGAGAGGCAGAGGAAGCCATTCATCCTTCATCCCTCATCCCTTCTCCTGCCCTTCATCCCTTACTCAGTCTGCGCTGTCTGCGTAGGGAATGCACCAGGGCGAACTGCCAGCGTCATCGTTTGTCCGTTGCGCTTAAACTCCACTTGCAAATTGCCGCCAACGGAGCTTTGTGCCACGGCTTGCTGCACACCATCCGCTGTTTTAACTGGCTGACCGTTGATTTTCTGGATTACGTCACCGGGTTGGAGACCAGCCTGAGCCGCCGGAGAACCACGCATCACGCGATAGACCAGCACACCGCTGTCTTCTTTCACGGTGATACCCGCTTCCGGGTCGCTGTTGACCTGCTTCCTTAGCTCTGGCGTGAGGGTCGTCATGCGGATGCCCAGATACGGGTGGCTTGCCTTACCAGTGGCGATGAGTTGGTTTGAAATTTGCTGCGCGGTGTTGATAGGAATGGCAAACCCTAAGCCCTGGGCACCCCCAATAATGGCTGTGTTCATGCCGATGACTTCGCCGCGCTGGTTGAGCAAGGGACCACCGGAGTTGCCAGGATTGATCGCAGCATCGGTTTGGATAAAACTGACGCGCTTATCGGGCGCTTTGATTTGCGAACTGGTGCGACCCGTACCACTGATGATACCGACTGTTACGGTGTTGTCGAGACCGAGGGGGTTGCCGATCGCGATCGCCCATTCGCCTGGTCGCAGTTGGTCAGAATTGCCCATGCTCACAGTCGGCAGATTGGTTGCTTCCACTTTGATGACAGCGACATCCGTGAGGGGGTCAACGCCCAGCACCTTGCCCTTTAGTTCGCGCTGATCTTTCAGCGTCACAATCACAGTATCGGCACCATCCACAACGTGCGCGTTGGTCAAAATTAGCCCATCGTTTTTGATGATAAACCCGGAACCGGTGCCACGCTCAACGCGAGTGGATGGACCCGTTGGCACATCGCCAAAAAACTGTCGGAAAAACGGATCATTAAAGATGGCGGGTCGGCGGTTTCTGACGGTACGCGAGGAGTCAATCCGCACAACAGCCGGACCCACGCGATCGACCACATTGACAATAAAGTTGGGATCGCTAGACGAAAGAATGGCGCTACTGCGGTTGGGTGTCTGGGCAAGCAACTGGGTTTGTGCGGGAGGACGAGCTGTTTGGGCGATCGCCACCTGGGTCGAAGCCGTATTAGACGACAGCCAGTGATCACCCAGCAGCACTGTCCCTGCTCCCAAGAGCGGCAGTAACAAGAAAGCCGCTGGCGTTTTCCAGGGAGCTTTGCGTACGTTGCCTTGTTTATAAATGGAAATCTTCATTGTTGTACTGTCCAGTCCGCGAGTGTAAAACGTTAAGTCAAAGCACTGAAACCGATCGCACCTCTAGACGCTCACGCTGTTTTTATAGCTGTAGCCATACTGGTTAGAACGAAGTGCAGGGGTAGAACCCCTGGCTGGGGGCGAAGCCCCCACACCCCCTTTGATCCTAATGTCCTAAGGATCTGTGGCGATCGCCATAACAACTGTGAGACCAGGATGAAAGCACTGCATAGCATTATTCTTACGCTCATCCTAGCCCATTCAAAATCCAGATCAGGCGTATGACGTTGCAGTCACGCTGACTGTTTGTCTAGACGGAACCTGCTGGTAACGCCTACCCATCAACTGCGGGCGGCTAAGGGACTGAAACGCTCAGTCATGCTAAGACTGACAAAATGCTAAGACTTACAAGGCAGACGCGAGCAGCGGTGCGGAGTTCCGGCGGTTGCTACCAAACGCTTACAGCCATCATCACGATGATGAAACTAGCCTGACATTTTGAGCCAACTGAAGACTTGCTGTACGGTCAGTTCCAGCGGCACTCCTGCCAGCACTGGGAGTGGGTCATCGCCGTCATACAGCACTGGCTCTTGTTTGGGTAGGAAGGCAAGAATGGAGCGATCGCCGAGATCAATCTGCCAACCCAAGCTACAACCGTACTGAAGACAGTGCAGAATGTTCCCTGTGACGCGGTTTGAACCCTGCTCCGGCGAAAGAATTTCAATCGTCCAATCTGGCGCAATCGGAACATCCTCCATCGGTTCGCCATCTGTATCAAGCTCGATTTTGCTCCAGGTTATAACGGCAAGATCAGGAATAATCGATCGATTGCCGAACGTACAGCGTAGTTCTGGAAACGCATAGGTGATTTGTTTTTCCTCAACGCCTCCATTAATGGTGCTGAGCAACCTTGCTTGCAGTCTGGAATGTCGAGTCTTTGGCATCGGCTTTTGGATAATTGCGCCATTGATGTATTCACTGGCAGGCTTCGTTTCTGGCAGTTTTAGAAAGGCTTCGAGGGTGATGGGTTGCTGGGTCGCGATCGTCATAACTTCAAAGTTTCATCACGGTTTAGTGCTGACAAGTATGTTGGCATCACGCGGTAGTCAAACAGTACAGGCATCCTGAAGCCACCTGATATCTTCAGGGCTAAGAGTGGGAGAAAGTTTGACAACGATCGCCTCGTTGTACTGTGCCAGCCATGCCTGATGACGCTCGTTAAGGCGATCGCGATCGATCAGGCGTTTGTCGAAGGGAATGTAGGTTAGTGGTTCAAAGCCATACCAGGTGAGTTGATTGGGATCTGGCTTTGCGTCGGTTTCTAACGGTTCGCCTGCGGGTGTTAGATCCTTGACGACGTACAGATTTTCGATACGGATGCCGCCCCAGCCCGCTTTGTAAAAGCCTGGTTCAATGCTGGTCACCATGCCCGGTTTCAGCGGTTCAGTGACTCGCTTGCTGATACCGTTGGGACCTTCATGCACGTTGAGAAATGCTCCCACTCCATGTCCCGTACCGTGCCCGTAGTCTAGCCCTGCGAACCAGAGGGTCGATCGGGTAATGCCATCCAGTTGCGCTCCGGTGGTGCCTTTGGGAAAGCGTTGCATCGCACAGTTGATATGGGCTTTCAAGACCTCGGTATAGCGCTCGATTTGTTCTGAAGTCGGATCGCCGATGATCAACGTGCGCGTGTCGTCTGTGGTGCCGGATGCGTACTGTGCGCCAGAGTCTAGCAGCAGAAATTCACCGTCATGCAGCACTTGTTGAGGGTTGGGCGTGCCGTAGTGAACGATCGAGCTATTGGCTCCAGCGCCCGCGATCGTGTTGAAGCTCAAACCTTGAAAATCAGCTTCCTCAGCATAGAAGCCCTCTACGCTTGCTGCCACATCTGCTTCTGTAAGGGTTTTCCCGTTGTTGAATTGATCAGAAACCCACTTTAAAGTACGAGTTTTGGCGCGGCTTGCCTTCAGGTTTGCCTGCTGCATCTGCGTAATTTCGATCGCGTTCTTACGGGCTTTCATGCCCTCGATCGGGTTGTTTGCCTCGACAATTTTGCAGGTAATCGCGGCAACCGGATCAGTAAGCAACTCATGAGTGCCCATTGTGGTGTGCCTGAGATCAATGAGCACCCGCTGGTTTGCAGCCTGGGCAACGAGCGCTTTCAGTGTCTCTCCATAGAGTTTATACGGGTGTAGCGTCACCTGTTTTTGTAAAAATGCTTGCAAGTCGAGATCAATGCGATCAAGATTGGTGAACAGGTAAGCTGCTTCCGCCGTGACGATCGTATAAGCAATAAACACCGGGTTATACGGCACGTCCCAGCCGCGCAGGTTGTAGAGCCACGCAATTTGATCGAGCTTAGTGATGGGCAACACGTCTGCATTTGCTTTGTGCATCGCCTCTCTGACGCGCGTTAGCTTTTGCTCAATGGTTTCTCCCGTCAGTGCATCGGGCAAGTAAAACAATTTGGCATCAGCATAAGGTGGCAACGGTTCTGCACTCACCCAGGGCTGTTGCAGGCGGACGCGATCGACCAGATTACCCGCGATCGGCACTAACACGACCCCTGATGGTTCCAATTGCTTCTCAAAACCGTGAAACTGGCTCACTGTGAGAGTAAACGGGTCAAAGCCTAAGCGAAAATGGTTGCCTGCTTGCGTTGCTCGACCCAGTGCTTCTAGCGTTTCCTCCAGAGTTTTCTGCCCGTCCAGCCCTAGCTTAGATACCTGCATCAACGTGGGATCAACTTCTAGATCCGCCTGTTCGTAATAGCGCGAATCGACAAACAGCCACGCCGTTTCTTGACCGACGAGCAAATCGCCAGCCGAACCCGAAAAGCCACTCAACCAGATCCGTCGCCGTTTTGCCTCTGGTAGGTATTCATTCAAATGTTCGTCAGCGGCAGGCACCAGGTAGCCATCTAACCGATGGGCGGCAAGGTGCGATCGCAGCGCGGCAAACTTCTCCTGAATCGCGGTAGAAACGGGAGCCATTAGCAAATCAGCAGCAAACAAATCAGTAGGAGGCATGGGCAATGAGTGAGCGTCTAGTTCGATTTATAGCATTTATGAAGTGAGGGGCGAGGAGCAAGGGGTGAGGGGAGTTTGCAGCTACTTTAGCCTTTAACCTTCTGCCTCTTGCCTTCTGCCTTCTGCCTCCTACCTTCTGCCTTCTATTTACGAGCCAAGCTTGAACGCATCGACTATCAAGCTGTACATGAAGCCGACCTTGAAGGCATTGAGGGTATCCAGCAGGAACGATCGCGCCACTTCGGCTCTCCGGCGATATGCAAACAGGCTGATGAGTTCAATGAACGCGACAACTAACGCAGCAATAACGACATCGATCTGCCCTCGTTGTCCTGCAACCAGAGAAAGCGCGGGTCCCACATAGTTACCGAACAACAGGCTGATGATTAGAACCGAGAAGCGTCGCCACGGGTTTTGCAGCCAACCGCCCAGGCGATCGGTCGTCCGATCGACCAGACTGTTGAGACGAGTATTTTGCATAACTTGATGGTTCTTGATGGATGACTCCCGATCGTCCAGCGGACAGCAGCTTAAACCCAGAAGCAGCACTTACCAGCTCAACGGTTTTCTTTGTCTCACTTTAGGATATTTCTTACCCGCAGGTGCTGAAAGATTGCTATTACTAAAGCAGGGATGTGGATGTGGATGGCAGGCAAACGATGGCGGGCAAACCAGCTAGGTATATGAAATCGCGATGCTACCCCGTTGTTGGTGCAACGTTGGCAACGCTTTTATGTCTGGTCAGTGGGTGGGTCGTCTATCAACGCTTTACTACCAGCGCGATCGTGCCTTCTGCGATCGATCTGCCTTTAGCTGATAGCGAGTTGCCTAAAGCCGATTCGCCAGCGACCCAGCCAACGCTTGCGCCCAGCGCTAAACCTGTTCCAACCACCGCAGCCCAACCCGTTGAAGCGCTTCCTGACAAGCGTACTGGTACGGCTAGCAGCCGGAATGGTGTCTTACGCATTGGCAATCCGACCAGTTATCCAGTACGGGTCGCGCTGTTGCCAAAACAAGAGGCAAAGCAAGGCAGCGGCAAGGCAGCGTCGGCGATCGCCCAGCCAGAGGAGCCAGCCAGCTACGAAGTGCCTGCTCACTGGGATTTTGCACCCCAAGAAGGTGGCGCGAATGGGTTGCTGGTGTCGTTGCCCGATCGTACGCTCAAGCTCAAAAAAGGGGATGTGCTGGTTGCCTTTGCTCAAGACGGCTCCGGGCGCTACTGGGGACCCTACGTCGTGGACGAAACCGCTATGCCAACATGGAACCCAAACGCAGTCGAATGGCAATTAATCCTACAGCCCTAAAGCTGCACTACTTCCAGGCAGTTGCACTTGCCTCAGTTCCCGCCCTTCACTCTTCCACCCCTTCACTCTTCCACTTTTCCACCCCTTCACTCTTCCACCCCTTCACCCTCCACGTCCCTAAAGCCCTGCAAACCACTCATAGCCCAAATCTTCCCAATAGCCTCGCTGCTGCGATAGCTCGCTCACTAAGGTAATGCCTGTCACCCACTTACTCAGCTTGTAGCCCAGCTTGAGCGGCGAGGCAAGACGTAGCGGCGCACCATTCTTGGCAGGTAGCGGCGCGCCATTCATTTGATATGCCAGCATGGTTTGAGGATGCAGCACCGATGCGAGATCCCAGCTTTCGTAATAGCCATCGGCTGATTGAAAATAGACGTAGCGCACGTCTGCTTTTGGTTGCGCCAGTGCAATAAGATCACTCAGCCGGATGCCGCCCCACTGCACGATCGCTGCCCACCCTTCAACACATACATGGCGAACCACCATTGATGTCAGCGGCATCTGCTGAAGCGTCGTTAAATCCAGACTTAGCGGCTTGTTGACAGCACCATCCACCGTCAAGCGAAATACTCCTGGGTCAATCCGTGGCACAAACCGAAACGTATTCTCAATGAGTGCTGCTGGCTCGATCGCGCTGACCGGAAACTCTGGTATGAGCTTTTGTGGATTCAGCAAGAGTGCATCCAGGCGATCGTTCACAGGCATAAACAGCTTGCCTACCACGCTTTCTGCCAGCGTTAGCCCAGCAGTGCCAACAACCCAGCCTGCACTAGTCAGACCAGCGATGCGAAGAAAACTACGACGAGGGAGAGAGTCGGGAGTGTCGTCGATTGGGGGCATGAGAGGGAAAGGGAGAGTTGTAAGTTAGGAAAAGTTTTGAGTTTTGAGTTTTGAATTAATTTTGAACACTCACTTTTAGCCTACTCCTTCAGAGAAGCAAGCTACAGCCTTCAGCCTTCAGCCTTTTCGTCCAGGAACATGGAATTGACCAGCCGATCGCCGCCTGCTTTGAAGGCAAGGAGAGAATGGGTGATCGCAAACACAATGACGATCGGCACCGTGAGAAAGTGTGTGACGCGGATGGCAAACCAATCACCGAAAAAGTCAACAATCCAGTGAAACTGAGCGGGTTTATACATACCAATGCCGCTCAAAAGTGCCAGCAGCAAAATTGGGATGATGGACGTATAAACGAGGCGATGCCATGCGTAGATGCGCCGCTTGGGATTCTTGCTCTGTTGCAATGCCTTAATATCCTTGCCACCCACATAGCGATGCTGCCAGCGCTGCGTGACCAGAACATACACGCCATACCAGAGTAGATTGAGCGAGAAAAACCACATAGCGGCAAAATGCCAGTGCCGTCCACCTGCTAACCAGCCACCCAACAAGCCAAAGAAGGGAAAGTGGAACCCTTCACGCCCACCAAAGACCGGATTGGCGTTGTAAATCTGCAAGCCACTAGTCAGCATTAAGAACAGGCTGATGATGTTGACCCAGTGAAAGATTTTGGCTGGTGTCGTCTGGAGCGATCGGCGTTGAGGTTTTGCGGCTGGCGAGGAATCCACTGTTTCAGTTTGTAACGGCTGTTTCACCTAATCTATCGCGGATCAATGTTGCTGGGCTTATCTTAAATTATTTGACAAGCTGCGTTCTGGTTACTTTAGCTGCCGCGGATCACAATCAGGTGGATGCCATCCACCGCGTAGCCACAAACGGCGGGCATTACGAATTGAGCCTTCGTCGTGGTAATCATCATTGAGGTCAAGTCGTACACAAGTAGTGCGACCGACTGAGGAAAGACCGATAATCCTCAACCCATCAACTGTCCAGATGAAATGCTCTGACCACTGCTGTTGACGAGGATTAAAGAGCGCTACAACGGCTTGTGTTTTTGGATCAATACCTGTTGTGAAGTTATAGCGTCGTCCATTGCACCGATGACAAGCAAGCGCCAGATTATCTGGGTCGTCCGAGCCGCCCAAAGACTGGGGTATCAGATGATCAAGGGTAAATAGTGCGGTGCTTGCCTCCTCTGAAGAGTGGCAGTATTCGCAGAGATAATTTGCCCGTTGCCTCACAAATTGACGCAGTGCAGCACTGACGGTCATGATTCTGCAATCAGTCTGGCATTCAACATCGTAAAGATGCGATCGAGTTCTGTAATGCCTGCTAGCTCAGCTTCCTGTTCTGAATTTAGCGCACCTGCTTTATGCAGTGCCAGGAGTTCTTCTAGCCGAGCCTGAAGCTCATCGGTAAATTTGAACAGATTGAGGTTTCTCACTTTCTGAACCGTAATACCAGACTCGACCCAGGATGAGGGTTGAACCATGAGTTGAGTAATCATTGCGCTCCTAGCTCAATCGATGGCGTTTCAGCATTTTAGCGCTTCACGCTGAGGCGATCGCGCTACCAGGAAACTCCCAAAGGTGCCAAAACCGCTCTAACGCCCGTCATAAGCATGGCAAATGCTTCTCAGCAAGATAACGGAGTCTGCCGCCAGAATTTGATTGTTTTGTCAAAACTACTGCTGATCAGCGTTTGTCCATCTGGGGTATAAGTAAGAGCGGCGATCGCGCCTGTGTGAACGGTCGATGTGCCTAGCAGGTTTCCTGTACTGACGCTCCAGAGCTTAATTGACTGGTCTTCACTGCCACTGGCAAGCGTTTGACCATCAGGGCTAAAGGCAACGGTACAAATTAAACCAGTGTGCCCGGTTAGAGTATGACTTAAGCTCCCTACATACATCGACCAAAGTATAGGACTTTATTAAGTGCATCTTTAACCACATTGCCAAAGAAAAGCTAACTCCTTTTTGTGCTCTGGACATTGCAAAATGTATCCTACTCCAACATCACCCCAAAGATACGGAACATTATCATCTGATGCAAATTCAAAAACTAGCTGATTCATTAATCGGTTGCAAAGAGGACAGTTAGGATATTCAACGTCTTGAACCCAATGAGGATAGCCTGCAAGCTTATCACCCTCAAACGGAAGTAATGCAACAGCCATCATGAAATTAGTCACTACACAGTCGCGCTGGGAGCGTTCATTAAACACTCTATTTTCATCATCCATATAGCTAAAGTCTTGTAAATCGTTCTCATATGGTTGAATTGCGTCAGCTGAAATTCTAGCAAGTTCCTCACGAGTGATAGATACGCCTTGAAATTCTGCATCAGCCCAGCTCGGATAGTCATCCATTTGCTGCCATCCTACAATTAACTTGGGCTGGAAATGTCCCTCAATTCGCTTGCTCAAAGATTCGCTTTGAATTGGGGGAATTTCTAATGCGGCTGTCATATTACCAGGTTGGACAATTCTTAGAAAATGGCATTTCGAGAATGCTGCCCATCCTTCAAGTGAACCCTCACACTCAGCACTACTGGTACAGTAAAAAAGCTGTAAAAGTCCATTTCCAAATACGTTATCTAAGGCTGGAGGCAGCTTTTCAAGATCAAGTTGCAAAAAGAACTGCATTGGTTCCTGACAATGAGGACAAAGCGGCCATGTTTCGTTTACACTTAGCCAAGGCGTTCCCGAAAACTTAGATGCCGTCACTTCTCCATCTGTCCTTTGAACTAATGGTTTCCATGCAAGCCTTTTGAGATGCCTAATCTTGGTATTAATGACTTCCAGTGTTTCATACTGGCTTATAGTACCATCGGGTAAAATCGCTCCAGCTAACTTCGCGCCTTCCATATTAGTGCCAGTCATGAGAGCACCCGTTAAGTCTGCATGACAGAGGTTAGCATTTGATAGGTTTGCTTTAGAAAGATTAGCTTTTCGTAGATTTGCCTTTCTCAGATCGGCGCTTCTCAAGTCAGCCGATGTTAGGTTTGCTTCGGTCAAATTAGCACTCCGAAAGTCAACCGCACACAAATAGGCATGAGACAGATTTGCTCCTGTCAAATCTGATTGATCAAGAGAAGATGCACTATTTCTAAGGGCGTTTGTTTCACAGAATTGTTCACACAAAATAGCTTCTTGCAAATCTGCAAACCTGAAGTTAGCTCGTGTCAAGTTGGCATGAATACTTGCATTTCTAAAAACAGACCTCTCAAAATTTACGCCTCGTAAACCACAAGTCGCGAAAGAGGCGTAGCTGAAGTCTGCTTCGCTTAGATCTACGTCATACATCGTATGAACGTAAAATTGCACTCCCCGAAAATTACGCTCTCCAGCGTTATATCGTTGCAACAGTTCTTTATCTCTCATTTCAGTAACTCTATGTGATTCGGTTATACAACTCTGCCCGGTTCTGACTCACTGAAGGTTTGTGCTTGTCAACTTAGCACCGCTAAAGTTGAAGTCTCGAATGTCAGCAACGCTGAAGTCTGCGCCTGTCAGATTCTGGTTTTTGAACGATCGGTTTCGCAAGTCGCGGTTTCGGTAGTCCAGTTGTTGCGGTTGGGGCATGGTGGGGCAGAGCGGTGAGCGTTGCGTCTATTATTGCCTTGTCAAAGAATTCCGTCATCGTTAAGGGCGGTAGAATATAAAGAAGGGCATGACAAAGAACAAAGAGTATTGCAAGCAGCTAGAAAGTCAGCATCGCGCGTTGGATGAACACTTGCAGAAAATTGCGGGTGAGTTGAGCAGATCGTCGGAGCAACAGCGGCAAGGACTGGTTGCGAAGTGGGAAGAAACAGTGGCAGTGTGCCGACAGCAAATTGCCAAGCTAAACCTCGTCTAAGTTGAAACCCGTAGTTTTTCTTCTTCTGGGTCGAGGTGATTTTTTACCCATAAGCGGTCAGCGAGGACAAGGGGTTTGGCATTAATCTCCTGTTGAAATTGTTCCACCCGTTGTTGCAATTCGGCT